>NZ_CP011789.1:3050000-3355000 GCF_001636055.1 Pseudomonas putida | reverse complement strand
CACTGAGGGTTAAATCTCTCCACATATGCATGAACGTTACGCTTGGCGAGCAGAAATACACCGTCATGATCAGTCGTAACCTCGTTGAGTGACTCCGTTCTAGGGAAGCCCCACACGGGATTGAAGATGGTGTCTGAGAAGCTCGCAATACCAGGTGTACAGCGCCACGTCGTGTTTCGAAATTGAATCTCGAGCTCTCCTCGTCTCTGCTTGCTGAGGAACCACGCTAGGGCCTTGGCGTAGGCATATTGCTTGTTCTTCCGGCTTCGAGGGCTTGTCGATAGCACTGATTGCCGAATATCGCCAACCATCCGGATGTCGATACGGGACGTGAACAGTTTCTCTAAAAGCTCCCAGTCCCAGCCGCTGAGATCTTGAACCTCATCCACTAGGATTTCGTCGTATAGGCTCTCCAATCTGTAGAACAGAGCACCGTTGCTTTGCTCCACAAGAAGGTTGGCTAGTTTGCCGAGCTCAGCCGCATACAACGCACCAGAGGGGTTAAAAAAACGTTCTTCGCCCGTTGCGAAGCGGTTGGGGAGCCCTTCATAGTCGAAGCCTTGTACGCGTCGACCTGGGAAGACAAAGGGCAGGAAAGGCCGAGCAAAATGCCGAATGAGTAGTGTGAACCACCCCATCACTTCCACATTGGTCTGTAGACCAATTGCTTTCGCCAGGCGTTCTGAAAGCTCGTGTTGATTTCGCTGGGTGTACGTCACAACCAATACTCGACGAGTAGGCGCCAATGCGGCGCAATGCTCAACCAGGCCCTGAGTTTTGCGAGATCCCGCAACGGCGAGGGTTAGATGGTTAGCCATGGATAAAGGCTGCCGCTGCTGCCATGTACGTCGGTGCGACAATACGCTGCCTACTTTCAGCGATTCGAATGGCGGCCTCTGTTTTCTCTCTGGTCATCCACACTTCGACGCGAGCGTCAGTCCGAATACCCAGAATATCCCGGAGTGCAGCCTCTCCATTGTGATGAATAAGTTGAGGTTCCAGTGTGTACCCGTGATCCACATCGCCGATGAAGAGCTCTCTGTGCTCTCCATCAAGCCACTCCTCAACGTCTTCTCGAAGTGCTGCGGGATCCTGGCCGTCGTTGTCCCTCAAAACTGCAACCCTCTTGCCGAGTCGGGAGCAGAGCTCGAGGCATCGGGCCAGTGAGAGGCTGCGCATGCTGAGGACATCAATGCCACATGCCATCGGTGTCATCTGATAGCGATCATGGAAGATCCGCTCAAAAATGATCTCGTCGGACGGCCCCTCGACGAGAACCAGTTTGTCCGCGAGCGCCATCCGAAGCGTATCGTAGCCCGGAAGCTTCTTGTAATACCCCACGGTTTCCGGAGTTAGCCCCGTGATCGTTGTGACTGCATCCCGATTGATCAGCATCAGAGAATCTAGCCCCAGCCTATTGAGCACGTAGGTGCTGTGAGTGCTGATGAACAACTGCTGTTCTTCCCCTGCGAGCCGCTCAATGCGGTTCAAAAGCTTGACCATGCTGGTGTGGGAAAGGTGGTTTTCCGGCTCCTCGATCATCACCACCCTGGTGCGATCGGCATGTCGGCCCATTGCCAGAGAGATTTTGATGGTGGCCTGCTGGCCTTGCCCAGCCATCGAGAACGGCACATTGTCTATGTGCGGTGCGACAGCCGACTCCCACGATGTCCTGGTTGTCTGATCCATGGCCACCTTGAGGGGTTGTTGGTCGAGCGACGCCTCCAATTGCCCCAGTCGCTGATTAAGCGCCGCTAAGGCCCCATCTGACATAGCTGCTTTGGCCCGCCTGTAATCCAGGGAGATCAAGGCCTTTTCAGAGGGTTCCAAGTGGTCATTCAATATCTGTCGAAGGTGGTAGTCGACGCCACCAAACGTCCTGATCGTACGCGAGTCGATGATCGCAATGGAGAGATCTCTAGGGCGCCGGGTGAGCTCCGAATCGCCGAAATGGCGCCACTCGATCTTGTAATACTCCACAGGGAGCAGCATGGACGGATTTTCCGTCCACGCTTGAAGTTCTGCATCGTACTCAGGATTGGGTGCGACCCGGAACACCACGCCAGGGCAAGCCTGTGCAGGAATTGCGCTGTTATGCACTCCACACAACGCTTGGAGGTCAGGTCGGTTTTCCAAGAACAGCTCAATTTCGATTGTGGGCCAAGCCGCATCTCCAATAAGTAGATTGTCCAAAAACTCCGAGACTATCGCTGTGTTGAACCAGTAGGGATTGAGCTCTTCTGCTGCAGGTCTTCCCCCCATACGCCCCGTCATCGCCAAGGCGATAGCCTCCATCAACGAGGATTTACCCGCCTCGTTTCCACCAACAAGCAGGTTGATCCTTCTGTTAGGCTCCAGCTCAAAGTCCCGATGGATTCTGTACCCTTTCACCTTGATCTTCGTGATCATCGTCTTTCCTTGCTAAAGGAATCCCGTCCAGTGGGCGGGCGAATAGGAAGAGTGTACCGCGGTTTGTCGATGGCGCCAGCGGGCGCGCTAGGGCGCACGTCTCGCTGATGTCCACGAGGCTTTAGCCGCTGCGCTTAAGGACGCCACCCAGTTCGGTGAAGAGTGAAGAGTGAACACAGAATGTAAACCAGAGTCGTAGCCCAGTACGCTGCGTAGCAAGACATTCAATCTCACACTACTTTCTTACCAAATCACGAAGATTATTGATGATTTGGGCGGCAGTTTGCTCTGAAGATTGATGTCGAAGCAGCGCCAGCGCCTCTACCGTTTTTGGGATATCAATAGCAGGCCTGGCTGGTCGTCCCTCGTTTTGCACGAACGGGCCATCGGTCTCGGTGAGAAGCCGGTCTGACGGGAGTGAGGCGACAAGCTTACGATGCTTGGCGGAGTTCAACATCTGAATGTTGATCGAAAAATAGCATCCAAGCTCCACGGCCCTGCTGGCTTCGCTCGGAGAGCCAGTGAACCAGTGGAGCACCACTGTTCCCCGGTCGGCTGGAAGTAAGCGTTCAATATAGGACAGCACCTTACCCACGCTGCGCACGCTGTGGACAGAGAGGATTTTCCCGCCCTGCTCCGAGCAAGCCTCGAGCACTCTCTTAAACACCCTCTCCTGGGCCTCGAAGCTTCGATAGAACTGGGGTCCGGCATCAAGCCCCACCTCTCCGACGTATCGAGTTTCCTCAAGCAGGCGTTCCAGTAGTGGTAGCTCAGATTCGCGCTCTGCCACTAGTTGAGGATGTAAGCCCAAGGCCACCCGGACATGCCGAGCCGAGGCCGCAAGCTCTCGATTGCGCTGCCATGCTTTCGGTGTTGTGGTCACGGCCAAGGTGGCCACCTCAGCCCGATCGCATTCCACGATGAGACGCTCATGATCGGGATAGAGGTCAAGATGGCAGTGGAAGTCCACCCACCTCGGAGTTGATCTATTCTGCGACTTCATAGTGGTACGGCGGTCACACCCTCAAGGTAATCGTCCACTTCTAGCAAGCCCTCTCGATAGACCTGTTCAAAGTTATCCAGGCTATCAGGGTGGTCGATCAACGGCCCGGGCTCGTGAATGGCGAACTTTGCGCGCTGGGGCGCACGTTTGAGGCGCGCTATGGCCAACTGGAAAGATCGCACATGTTCGCCATCAGACTTGTTCGTGTCCAGAGATTGAGCATGCAGATCCGGAATGACATACCGCGTCTGATCCGGCCCACAACCGCGGTGAATTGCAGCCCGCCGGATGATGCAGGGGACGCAGAACCCACAATGCTTGGGTGATCGATTCGCGGGGTCGGGATGGTACCTCGCCTTTCCGGGTGATGAGCACGACATTGTGAGATGCACATGATCCGCCAGGAATGCAGGGTCTGTGCACTGTTCTGCCATTTGCCCCTTGGTAAGATAGCTGAACATGTTAAACAACCTTGTGCTCAGCCCCAGGCGCCCAAACAGCTCATTTACCCGCGCCATGTAGTATGGGTGGGTCGTACGAGTGCTACATGCACCTAGGCGCCGCGGATCCAGCGGGACGTTCAGAGAGATCAAGCCATTTTCAGGAACATGGATGGTGATCGAGTCGCCGATCGCTTCCGCGGCCATGGCCGCCAGAGCGAAAAACAGGAATGAGCGCGCTCGCAGCGTGTCCTCGCTACCACCACCTTCCACGAGGTCATGCGGGAAGCCTACACGGGCCTGTACGTGATTAATCGCGGTCTCGGAAAACCTCTCCTGCAGCACTGCCCGACAGTCGTTTTGATAGGTGCTGGTGCTGTTAGTGTCCCAGTAATGACTAACAAGTAACGGCTTGCCGCCATTACTTAGCAGGTTGATCGCGCCGATAAAGCTGTCCATCCCCCCGGAGAACAGGCATACGCTGTCAGACTCATCTGTTCTCAAGCTATCAGGGATGGGGGAAAGCTCCTCGATATCTGTGGGACGCTCGCGGAAGGCCAAGCGCCAACGATCACCAGTGAGGAATTTCAATGTCGAGGCCAGCAAGTCGGACGTTGCTGCCCAAAGAACGGGATCCGCGACGGGGATGTAGAGATCAATCTCTCTCGTCCAGGCATTCTCCGATTCGGTGTCCCGTGAGATCCTCGTATCTGCTGCGGTGAGGGTCGCTGCCAGGAGTGCAAGATCGACGGCAGTTTCTCCTGGGCTTAGACCAAGACCAGCCAACTGCTCAACGGCTTGCCCGATTCCAAACTGCAGTCTCCCAATTCCATCCAAGAACTGAATATTGGTGATGACACTGCCTGGCGCCAGCAACTCCAGCTCTTGGTCGTCAGTTTGGCCAAGCCGGCAAATAATGCTGTGGTGCCTCATTCTAATCCCTCCGCTGCAGTGGCGATCAGATCGAATGCCGCCTCATAGATCGCACTGGTCACCTGATTGACCTCTTGGTCTGTGGGGGCCGGCCATTGCTCCAGTCGGTTAGCGAGCTGGCCTCGTGTACAACCCATGATAAAGGAGCTCAGTTGAGATTGAATGCGCTCAACTGCGTCCACATCATCTGGCATGGTGATCCCCCTGCCGCCCAAATCCGCCATGATCATGCTCTCAATCGAATTCGCTACGAAGTCGAGGAAGAAATTCTGTCGATCAGCTTGGGTCATGTCATCGAAGCTACCGTTGCTTGCCTCGTCCAGTTCGGCGATTGTCTTTAGCGCTGCCTGGCGCGCAACACCTTCGTCGATCGCCCCTCCAGGCGGGCAAATGAACTCAAGTAGCGTGAGCAGCACCTGGGAGGCCGGTTGCCCTGGGGCAACGGTGAGCTGCAAGCGTCGCAGCGTTTCAGCTGCCCCGTTCCGCTGAACATCTCCGAAGATGCTGAGCAGCTTGGCGGCAGTAGCACGGGACGTTCCCATGCGACGCGCGCCTCTGGAAGATCCTCCAACGCCTTTGCGCACATAGGAAGACAACGCATTGCCAAGGTCGCTAGGGCTGCCAGTGCGGGCAAATCGGGTGAAGCTACTGCGCGCCCCGCGAAGGGAGCCAGTGCCGTCATTGTTCACTGGCGCTGATGGCGCGGAGCCCGGCTGAGATGGCATAGCACCAGGTTGCGATGGATTTGACGGGCCTGGCCCGTTGGCTTGAGCAGCCGGTGCGCTTGGCTGCGCAACATCATCAATCCAGGAAGGCACCAAGCCGGAGCTCGGGCCTCCATATCCTTTGGAGGTACCCATATCAATCCTTATGATTTGCCGCTGAAGGCCAGTACGCGATTGGCCGCCTTCTGGAGATTCTCGTTTTCGACCTGCTGGCTCCAGCCCCTGAGAATTCCCTCAAGCGCTTGGATAGCGTTCGTATCCTTCAGGCACTCATGCCATGGGGCTGGAGCCCACATGCCGAGTTTTGGTGTGGGCAATGATCGGACAAATTCGACCAAGCGTTTCTGTAGTGCGGGGCGTTGTTTGACAAGCTCGATCAACCCCGCAACTCCTTTAGGTTGATCCAAAAAATCGTCCGCCTGGATTATCTGATCGCGGAGAGCATCAAAAACATTCTCGGCATCAACCTCAGCCAATCCCAAAATTTCTTTCTTCGTGGCCCCTTGTCTGAACTGCAATGGTGGGCCCATCAGCTTGTCGACGAGCGCCTCGAGATGACTCACTGCGACCTGCCCCATCAACGAGCTGCGCTTGTCGCGAGTCACGAAGATGTACGGCCGCAAATCAATGCCCGATAGCGCGGGGTCAATCGCCGCCCAATTGCTAATCCAATCACTCTTCTCCCAGTCGTTCACCTCTCCAGAGGTGGCCACCGCCTTGAGCTTCCCGGAGCTTTTCCCCTCCTCTGGCTCTGAAATCCTCTCCTTGGATTTCCTAGCCCGCTTCTCCAACTCGGCGATGGCAGGTACCACGCCATTCGCATCCAGACTCGCGATCCGTGCCAGTTGCTCGTAAAAATCGGGGTGGAAGCGCTCAGCCAACATGATTTTTGCAAGTATTGGGCGCCGGATGTCCTCAGCAAACCCTCGAGCATCGGCGATGGCGTAGCGAAGCATCATGGAGTTCAAGAAGCGTTTGATCTGCCGTGGGTTACCGCGGGTACCCTCACTCAAGATCCGGGCTAACAAGGCACTAGTGTCCAGTGCTTCTTGGGCAAACTCCGGAAGCGGGTTGCCGAAGGCGCCAGCTACAGCCTTGCGGTCGAGGCCTGTGCTCTTCCAGGGGCGGAGCATGTCCTGCTGGGCGGTTTCCAAAAGGCTTTTGAATTGTTTGTCGTCCGTTTTCACACAGCTCTCGAGCTGCAGCAGCGTGATGTAACTACGAGTCTCCGCCAATCCGAGGGCCGGGATGCGGAACGGTACCTGGATGAGTTTCTCCAGGTAGTTACGTGCGTAGGTCACGGGCCCCGCACCTTGCGGCAGGTCTGGGAAGTGCTCGCGTACCGCGTACTCAATCATTGCCTCATCGGCACCGACCACGAAGGCAGTTCGATTTACGAAGAGGAAGAGTCGGATGGCTTCGAGCGTGGCGATGGCTGTTTTGGGTAGGCATCGATCCAGGTCATCAACGATGACCACCAATTGGTCAATGTCGGCGGCGGTCAGAAGCTCTTCGAACTCGACTCGGAACTGATGCATGTGCTCGGGAAGCTGCTCAGACTCTGTTTCGGCATCCTTGATGAAGCCCCCGGCCTTCTCTGCAAGGCCGGTTAGACTCTCAACGCTTAGATGGTCACCTGGGTTCTGCACGAAGGAGGAAATCGATTCCACCGCCCCTTTGAGCTGGTCAATGCTAGGGATGCCGGTTAGCGCGGTGAAGCCTAGCCCTCCGGCATGCTTGGCCAGCTTGAACCAATCCACACGCCGCAAGACTTTCTTTGCGGCCTCGGCAACTTTCGTGGAGCCTGGGCGAGCACGTCTCAGCTCATCAACAATGGTCTGGATAACGACAGTTTTCGCATCCTCGAAACCTTCGAATGTCCACCCGTTAAACCATATGCAGCAGACGCGCTTATCCGCGTTGAGCAGTTGCTGAGTCATCTTCAGGACACTGGATTTACCTGCTCCCCAATCACCATGAACGCCAATAGTGACCGGGGTGCCCCGCGATTCGTGAAGCAGGCGCTGTACCGTTTTGGCAATGGGGGCGTAATACAGCAGGTCAGTAGCCGTTTCCTGGTCGTTCAGGAACATGCAGAGAACTCCCTTCCTAGCATTTGGGGTGCAACCCATGACAGTGAACTCAGCGCTAGGAAGCGACCGGTCTCACATCACATAACGGGCACAATTTGGTGACCGGAGTAGGCCAAAGCCCGTCGACTGATGTCAATACGCCATTTTGCAGTATTGCTACTGTATTTTGCCCCGCCAGAACTGGTGGGCTACCTTAGGCTCCTCATCTCATGCGATTTGGCTAGCGGTAAGGCGTACTTGGGAGTAATTCTGCTGCGGAAGGTGTCGGCCTGCTATTTCGCCATGCTCCCCTATGGGGCTGTTGAATCCGGTTACACCCGGCCCAACGCATCTAGCCAAGTAAATCGCTATTGATCAGCCCTGGGTAAAGGCGCAAAGAAACTCGTATGCTTAAAGGTTGGGAGGAGTACATTAGTACTCCTTGCTAAGTCTCGGCTCGAGGCTTACCGACTTTCAGACCGATCCTTGGTTTCAATCGCAGCGCGAAGTGCTTCTAGCTCGTTTTCAGACTGCTCGAGTAGTGCCTTCAACTCTTCTGCCCTTTGCTGCGCTGCTGTTCCAGCCAGATGGGCATCGGTAGCATCTTTACTCTTGGTTTCGAGCTGGTGAGCCAGTAGCTCTTTGGCCCCTTCCGCGCGAGCAGTTGCAGCATTGGCGATGCCCAGGTCGCCTCTCAGATGCTCGATAGCGTCACGATGCTGGCTGGCCTCCTTGGCGTGCTGACGGTTTTCGGCTATCAATCGCTCGTTATCGCGAATCAGTCGAGTGGCTTCTTCCTGCTTAACCATGAGCGTCTGCTGGAGGAGTGTCACCTCTTGCTGCATCTGGTAGATCTGAGTTTCGTGACGGTTTAGATCCTGGTCGCGCTGCTCCTTTACCGCTACTCGGTAGTGCTCGAGTGCTTCTCTGGCATGCGTATGCTTCTCCTCCAGAGATTCGATCTGGGCGTCCTTCTCTTGCACGCGAATCTCAAGGTCGCTGCAGCTCTGGCTGAGCCGGGCGTTTCGAGTGATCTCGGTTTGTAGGCTGGATTGAACGATCTTGAGTTCTTCGTCCTGAGCCTGCAGGGCTGACTGCAGCTTGGCGATCTCCAATTGCGATTGCTCAAGCTTGCTTTGAAGTGTACCGCTCTCAGCTGCCATCGCTTTGCGTTCAAGCTCAAATGCGGCCCGCTCATGCGCCAAGGCTTCGTTTCCCTCCTCAAGCAGGCGTTCAAGCATCTTACCCACCAGCTCCGTAAGTTCATCACTTAGGCGCGAAGGCGAAGCCGAGGGTCGAGGGTCGTGTGATTCAATCTCCTTCAAAAACCGCTGAATCGTTGTCTTTGATCCGGTATTTCCAAGTTCGATGCGTATCGCGTCGATGCTAGGGTTCTGCCCTCTCGACAGCAGCGCCTCGCGAGCCTTGCGCACCAGTACCAGGTTAATGCCGCCTCTGGCCACGTCTGCCCCTACGATTTCGTACTGTTTTACGTTTCATGTAATTACGTGCCACTTTAACACTTTTATATAGCAATTATTCCTTAATTTTTGGCAAGACATAATCGAGGTTTATGGCTTGTCATGCCGTTGAGCGGCAGTAAAATGGTTAGAAATGCCGTACAAATGGTAAAAGCGAGCAACCGATGGCTCGAAGCGGGGAAAATTGCGTGGTTGAAGTGGTCAGCAAGGCAGAGAGGTACCTAGAGGCGAGCGTTCGAGAGAACACCTCGAAGAGCTATGCGGCTGCCCTCGCCCACTACGAGGTGACCTGGGGCGGCTATCTGCCCACTACCAGTGAGTCAGTGGTACGGTATATCGCTGAGTACGCTGACCAACTGGCGCTCAGTACCCTCAAGCAGCGCTTGGCTGCCCTAGCCAACTGGCATCAAAGCAACGGATTCCCTGACCCCACTAAAGCACCCAAGGTCAGGCAATTGTTAAAAGGTATTCGGGCATTACACCCTGTGCAGCAAAAGCAAGCGGCACCCCTAGCATTGCTGCATCTCGAAAAGGCAGTGGCGCATCTCCAGGAGGAGGTTGTTCAGGCAAGAGCTGCCGGCAACATGTCTAGCCTACTCAAAGCGACTCGCGATATCGCCCTGCTGACGATCGGCTTTTGGAGAGGGTTTCGCGGAGACGAACTCGCCAGGCTCACCATCGAGAACACACATGCCGAGCGCTACGTTGGGATAAGGTTTTACTTGGGAACTAGCAAGGGGGATCGACAAAATATCGGGAGGGAGTACAAAACCCCTTCATTGACCAAGCTATGTCCTGTGGAGGCATACCTCAATTGGCTGGAAGCTTCTGGCCTCACCCGCGGCGGCGTATTCCGGGGCATTGATCGTTGGGGCAACATCAGCGATCGACCTCTCGCTGCCCACAGTCTCATCCCCCTTCTTCGGGGCACCCTAGAGCGCTGCGGCCTACCCTCTCAAACGTTTACCGCTCACTCCATCCGGCGGGGCTTTGCCACATGGGCGGCGAGTTCAGGCTGGGACATCAAGACCTTGATGGAATACGTAGGCTGGAGTGACATGAAGTCGGCGCTGCGCTATGTGGAGCCCGCCCAGCAATTCGGCGGACTCGTGCGGAAGCTTGAGGGGTGATTTCTGGCGCGCTCTGATTGCCAACAGAGGTAGGATTGCGTTGACCGCTGCTGGCTGGAGTTTCTGGATAGGCATGATCGAGACAGATGGCCATCTCAGCTCACTTACATCTCATGACGTCCCGGTCCAATCGGGTGTAGCCATTGAAAACGTAGAAATTTGATTCAATGCCAGCGGTTGGGATGTATAAAAAAACCGCCCTTGAAGGCGGTTTGTCTGCGTTCGGAAGATGATTCTAGCGAGCCAGCCAGCTTTCCACTTCCTCGGATCCGTACTCGGCTTTCCATTCCTTAAGCAGCTTGTGATTGCCGCCCTTGGTTTCGATGATCTCGCCATTGTGCGGGTTCTTGTACTGCTTCACCTCACGGGCGCGGCGCGGGGACTTTTCTGCAGCTGAAGGAGCGACTGAACGACGGTTCGCCTGCGGATCCAGAATGTTGATAATGTCGCGAAGGCTGTAACCGTATTTGCTCAGCAAATCGCGCAGCTTGGTCTCAAATTCGATTTCTTTCTGCAGCTCAGAAGAGCTTTTCATTTCTTCCAGCTCGGCCAGCTGGGCGGCCAATTTTTGCTCAAGCTGACGGAATTCTGCCAGGCGGGACATATGAGATCCTCAAATTTAATGAAAATAGTCGGACATCCTAAAGCATTTCGTTAACGATGTCTTTTAGTTTGACGCTGATTCTAAATCATCGTTGACTTTAACTTACCATGGATTGTTTTCTCTAGAGTGCATAAATCTTGACACATCCATGATGTTGTACTGACCGCAGGCTACTCTGCTTGCAGAATTCACGTGCCTTTTCGACACGCTCAATCGTCCCGCGCATCACATTCAACCGACGGTTAACTTCCTATACCCAGACTGATAGGACGACAGCCCGGCCTAGCTTCGCACGCTCCTCAACCACACGAGCAGGCGTAACAGGTTAGACCGGTCAGGTCACACTCCTCGAGTAAATAGCGTTGTGAGCTTGAATTTGCAGCTGAATTGACTTTATTTGCACCCAGAAGTGAAATACAAATCGGTAAGCGCAGCGGTCTGACCAGTTCATAAAACGACCTTTCGATTGAGAATGGTCGATCCTGCGACGAGAGGTAGTGAGCTACTACCATTGCTGCCATTAATAGTAATGATTAATGAAGATAAGATTTTTATTAGTAAATACTATGAACCTGCGCATCTATGATGTGCTTCGTTGTGCATATTTCTGGTCAGACCGGACAAAGGAAGCGGAAATTCTTCAGCCACCCTAAACTGTTACTCATCAGATTCTGTCTGTCACAGATCTGCTGCGAATGGGGACGACCCAATCCGCTCAGCGAAGGCCGTCAGGCCGCACGAGTCAAAACTGGATGACGAAAATCATGTTGCTCCACGATCAAAACAATCGAGTCTGTATCGCATGTTTTTTCCACTTCTCGTGCACCTCATCCATCCGTTCAAACCTACATAGCACTCCGCCACCGCAGCGGGACCCTACTATCCAAACGCCGGAACTCACATTCACGTCCTCAGCGCATCAATAAACACCATAATCCATTCTCACAAGGCACTCGCAGACTTGGCGATACCCTTCGTTATCCATAAGAAGACTGCAGGGGGCGCCCCCCCAAGCCAAGGGCCGGTTCGATGAGCCAGTTAGCCGCCAATTGATGGTTACCCAAAACGAATGCCGCTAGACCGCGAACCTGATCCATTCGCACAGAAACAACGGAACTGACTACTCCAGCAACTCGGACCTGCTGATGAGCAAGGGCCTAGTAAATCTATCGCTAGCATACGGGCCTCCAATTGTTTGTTTTAGCTGGCTTATGGATAGGGGCCCCTTACAATAGCTACAAGATCGCTCGTGCGTTCGAGGCCTATCTGATGCAACATCCAGAAATTATCGCTGAGCGGGCGCCAACAAACGACTCCGCTATAACCACCTCTACCAGACATCACCAACATGGACCGGATGAACGTACGCTGGAACATGAAAACCAGCACTGCGCAATTTAAACCGGAAAGACAACTGAATAGAACAAGCGGTCCAGACTGCCAGCTCAATCCGACTCAAAAGCAACTTTGATTGGCAGCTCACCTGCCTCGAATAACTCAGCTGCAACTTTATGCCGGCGAGCTTGTTCCAGGTGCTTACGCATGTGATCAGCTGCTGCAAGCCGATCACCTTTTTCAAGACAAGCAAGGATAGCGAGATGCTCAACCGCCTGCTCTCGCCGAGGAGCGCGCTTGCTAGCCTGACGGTATTCCACAAGACGGCGAAGCTGGTCGAGACGACGAACCGTCTGGACGTGAAATCTGTTGCCGGAAAAGCTGGCAAGCGTCTCGTGAAACTGAGCATTTGATTCGAACAGTTCCTGCGGAGTCATGGTCAGGTAGCCGCCATCAGCAATGAATTGCTGCTGCTTTTTACAGCGAGCCAAAGCTTCGGTATCGATCATAAACGTTGGGGCAAGCAGTCCCGCCGGCTCGATGATCGCTCGGAAGGAATAGCTTTCTTCGTAGGCTTCGACCGAGTCGATCATCGGCAGGAATTGCCAGCCTTGGCCGGCACGCTGCTCAATCCAGCCTTCTTGTTGAATGCGGCTCAAAACCCCTCGCAGCATATAGCGTGAAATGTTGAATAAACGCATCAGGTCCGTTTCAGCAAACTGCTCAGGAATCTGGCCGTTCAGTCGCATCACCGCGATCTGCTGATAGACCGGGTCGTCGATGGAGACCGACAAATCTTGGGCAATTTCAGCCAGATCATCATAGGGCTTGGCCAGGAAAAAACCGCGATTGCGGTCCTGACTCAGCAATCCTCGCTCGGCAAGGTAGTTGAGAGCAATCTTGATAGGAGTTCGTGACGTCTTCAAAGCCTTAGCCAGTCCTAGCTCCGAGACATGATGCCCCGCAGCCAGTTGCTCTTGGCGAACATAGGCAACGATATCGCGAGCCACGCGGGCTTGAAGAGGCGTCAAATTCATATCTTTTCCGAGTTGGGGCGTTGGATTGTGGGGCTCCTCCCATCAGACGAACCCCACAGCTCCCACATTATGCCTTTTGCGGGTTCATTTCCAAATGGAGTTCGGCGTTAACAGATGTCGAGACCATTGGCTTACGGGTCATAGCAGTGCAATAAACGCACCAGCCACCAGGAGGATGCCTGCGATCATGAGGACCAGTTGTACGAACTCGTGGCTTGAACAGCGTCCCAGTGGCGCTCGGAGCGGCCACACCGAAAAGGTTTCCGCCAACGACAATGAACGCAACTGCCCGACAACGTCACCGGTACTTGGCAGCAGGTCCTTGAGCAAAGAGAAGTTCAGCGAAGTAGTCGACGCGATGCCAGCCAAAGTGAGCGACGTAATCAAAACAAGCGATGCAGTAGATTCAGCAAACGGCACAAGAAAAAATGCAGTTATCAATCAGCATCGAGATCGCAATCACGTTACGGCGCTTGCCTGAGTTAAACCCGCCACCGCGAGTCAGATACCAGCCGATGAGGTTGCCCAGCCCCATGTATAGCACGATTGCAGCAGCATACAGGATGGCAGTCACTAGACCGATTTCTCCAGCAATAGATGCCGCTCTTGCTGAAGGTAGCTCGGCAGCCAGGTCAGGAGGGGATACTGGGTGTAGACGTTGCAGCCTTGCGCAGAAGCTGCAGCACCCCCTTTTTGCCGCCACCGGAACGCGAATCCAGGATAGTTTTGCTCTCTTGGCTGCACAGCCACCGCATGTCTTCAGGCTTGCCGAAGAACAGATACCCAGCCAACAGCCAACCGCCAGCAGAGCCGACGGCCAGCCATCAACTTACGAAGCTGAGTGATAGACCGGGAATGCTCCGAACATCACGCCACCTACCAACATGGCCATGCTCACCAGGAGCGCCCATTTCAACGCAAAGCGCTGGTGGTCACCCAGGTCGACTTTTGCCAACGCCACCAGCAGATATAGCGAAGGCACCAATGGGCTGAGCAAGTGAACAGGCTGACCAACCACCGATGCCCGGGCGATCTCCAGATGCGAGATTCCGTAGGTAGCGGCGGTCTGGGCGATCACTGGCAAGATGCCGAAGTAGAAGGCATCGTTCGACATGAAGAAGGTGAACGGAATGCTGACCAAGGCAGTGAACACCGCCAGGTATGGGCCAAACGCATCAGGAATGACTGCCAACAGCCCCTTCGCCATCGCATCGACCATGCCGGTACCCGAAAGGATGCCGGTGAAGATGCCTGCGGCGAAAATGACCGAAGTCACCGCGAGAACGTTGCCCGCGTGAGCGGAGATACGCTCTTTCTGCTGCTCCAGATGTGGGTAGTTGATCATCACCGCGATGGCGAAGCAGACCATGAACAGCACTTGAATCGGTACGATACCTGCCATCAACACGCCAATCATCGTTGCAGTGAGTAACAGGTTGGGCCAGAACATGTGCGGACGGCGATTGCGATCGCACTCCTCATGCGAACCATTACCCAGCGCGATAGAGCCGTTGTGGAAATCATCCACGGCAATCACGCCCAGGCGAGCACGCTCACGTCGACCCAGCAGAATTGCGATGAAGAGCAAGCAGGCGCAGCCCAGCAGCATCGACGGCACCATAGGCAGGAAGATGTCCATAGCGTCGACATGCAGCGCAGCCGCAGCGCGGGCAGTAGGGCCGCCCCACGGGGAGATGTTCATGATGCCGTTGGCGATGTTGACCACGCAGGTCAGGCCCAGAACGCTCATTCCCAGGCGCTGATAAAGCGGCAGGAATGCGGCGACCACGATCATGTAAGTAGTGGAACTGTCGCCATCCAGGGATACAAGCATGGTCAAGATCGTGGTTCCGACCAAGACCTTCAGCGGGTCACCCTTCACGATCTTCAGGATGCAGCGCACCAATGAATCGAACAGTCCCGCGTCGATCATGATGCCGAAGTAAAGAATCGAGAAGGTCAGCATGACACCAGTCGGCGCCAACGTTTTGATGCCGTCGAGCATCATTCCGCCCAGGCCGGCGTAGAAGCCACCAATCAGGGCAAACACGATCGGTACCACGATCAAGGCAACCAGGGCGGTAAGCCGCTTGGTCATGATCAGGTACATGAAACAGGTGACCATCGAAAAACCGAGCACGGTCAGCAGCATGGCTCTCTCCTTATTGTTTTAGTGCCGCGAAGCCAAGCTTTAGCGGAACGAAAGGGACTGAGCGGACTGGTGCCGGACGGATTTACGGTAGGTCTGATTGCATTTCATCTTGAATTTCCTCGTTTTTGTCTTTGTGCGGGAAAGGTTGGCAGGCAGATAAATGGCCGGTCTTCAGGCTTCAAGGTGACCATTCGGCGCTCGACCGAAGTTTTTCTGCTGGAGATAAATTGACTCAAGTTTAGACAAAGTGCAATATCGCCTCACAAAAAACACGCCTGTGAGGTCCCCGGCATGAGCAAGCACATTGGCCAAACCCTGGCCGTAAACGGTCGCGACTACCGCGTCTGCAACGTATCGGAAGCTGTAAAAGCGATAGGCGGCGACTTTGCCCGCCTGCCAATGAGCCTCCGGATCCTCGCTGAAAACGTCCTGCGCACCGAAGCAGAGCCGAACGAAGCGCTGAAGGTAATTTGCACTCGATCTAAAAACAGCGACATCCCCTTCCGCCCCGCTCGCGTGGTTCTTCAGGACCTGCTCGGCACCCCTGCCCTGGTCGACCTGGCCGGTCTGCGTGACGCAGTAGCAAAAGCAGGCGGCGATCCACGCCAGGTAAACCCGGTCACCCCTACTCACCTCGTCGTGGACCACTCGCTGAACGTAGAGCGTTGGGGTGAT
Organism: Pseudomonas putida; assembly: GCF_001636055.1. Taxonomy (NCBI): domain Bacteria; kingdom Pseudomonadati; phylum Pseudomonadota; class Gammaproteobacteria; order Pseudomonadales; family Pseudomonadaceae; genus Pseudomonas; species Pseudomonas putida. The sequence continues at coordinate 3,339,004 of NZ_CP011789.1, read as the reverse complement.
GCCAGCGCATTGGCCGATAACGAAGCCATCGAGCGCGAGCGCAATGCCGAACGCTTTGCATTCCTCGACTGGTGCAACAAGGCCTTCAACAACCTGTCGATCGTGCCTTCAGGTAACGGCATCCTTCACCAGATCAACCTGGAGCGCCTGACCACCGTCATCGGCACTCGTGAAGTTGAAGGTGATCTGTGGGCATTCCCAGATACGCTAGTCGGCACTGACAGCCACACCACCATGATCAACGGCATCGGCGTGCTGGGCTGGGGTGTTGGTGGCATCGAGGCAGAAGCCGCAATGCTGGGCAAAGCCCTGATGATGCGGGTTCCAGAAATCGTCGGCGTCCGACTGGAAGGCGTCCCGCCATCGGGCTACGTTGCTACCGACATCGCGCTTGCCTTGACCGAAAGCCTGCGCAAAGCCGGCGTAATCGGCAGCGTGTTGGAATTCCATGGCCCAGGCGTTGCCGCCCTGTCCTTGGCGGACCGTGGCACCCTGTCCAACATGGCTCCTGAGTTCGGCGCTACCGCAGCAATGTTCGCGATCGACGATCGCACCCTGCACTACCTGCGACTCAGCGGTCGCGGCGGTGAGATTGCCGAGCTGACCGAGGCTTATGCCAAACATCAAGGTCTGTGGCATGACAGCCTGGAATCGGTCGAATACGACCGTGTCGTCACCCTCGACCTGAGCACCGTTGGTCGTGCGATTGCCGGCCCGAAACAACCTCACCAGCGCATCCTGCTGGGTAAAGGCGAAGCAGCAAAAGACGTCCCTACCGACCTGGATAACGGCTCGGTCGTGATTGCCGCCATCACCAGCTGCACCAATACCTCCAACCCCCGTGGCGTGATCGCTGCGGCCCTGGTCGCCCGCAATGCACTCAAGCGCGGTCTGCGTCGTGCTCCATGGGTCAAGACTTCCTTCGCACCCGGCTCCAAGGTGGTCGCCGACTACCTGGACCGTGCAGGTCTGAACGTGGACCTCGACAACATGGGCTTCAACGTTGTTGGTTACGGCTGCACGACCTGCAACGGCATGTCCGGCCCTCTGCTCAGCAAAGAGATCGAGGACGAAATTCGCACTCGCAAGCTGGAAACCGTTGCAGCGACCTCCGGTAACCGCAACTTCGAAGGTCGCGTACACCCGCTGGCTCGTGAAGTGTTCATCATGTCCCCTCCCCTGATCGTGGCGTACGCGATTGCTGGCACCTACCGCATCGACCCGCAAGTGGATGCGCTCGGCACCGACGCCGAAGGCAAGCCGGTTTACCTCAGCGAGCTGTGGCCTTCGGATCAAGAGCTGGACGAGATCGAGAAGAAAGCACTGTCGGCCGACCTGTTCGACAAGGCTTACAGCTCGGTACCTCGCGAAGCGGGCGTCATCGCCTCTGACCTGCGCGCCGGCGTTACCGATCAGTACGCCTGGGACCAGAGCAGCACCTACATCCGCAAGCCGCCGTACTGGAGCGATGAGCTGACTGCTACCGACCCTCAACGCGACCTGAAAGACATGCGCGTTCTGGTGATGCTGGCGGACAACATTACGACCGACCACATCTCGCCGTCGGGCGCCATCCTGCCGGACAGCGACGCAGGTTCGTATTTGAAAGGCCACGGCATTGGTGTTGATGACTTCAACTCCTATGGCACTCGTCGCGGCAACCACGAAGCCGCACAGCGCGCCACCTTCGCAAGCCCTCGCCTGAAGAACGAGCTGATGACTGACGGCCGCGAAGGCCCTTGGACGCTGCTGCTGCCGGAAAACCGCGTGAGCACCGTGTTCGAAGCCGCCCAAGCTTATGCCGATCGCAAGCAGCCTCTGATAGTAGTGGCAGGCAAGGAGTACGGCAGTGGTTCGTCGCGTGACTGGGCAGCCAAAGGCCCTCGCCTGCTGGGCGTGCGCGTTGTCGTGGCCGAGAGCTTCGAGCGCATCCACCGCACCAACCTGGCTGGCCTGGGCATCCTCCCGCTGCAGTTCCCAGAAGGTGTAACTCGCAAGACGCTGGGCCTGACCGGTCACGAGAAGTTCTCGGTGGAAGGCATCAACGACACCTTCGCGCCTGGCGACAAGCTGCTACTCGTCATTGAGCGTGCAGATGGCTCCACTGAAAACGTAACCGTCACCAGCCGCCTGGATACACATGAAGACGTGCGCTACTTCCGCCGCGGCGGCCTGCTGCCGCAGCTGCTGGTGGAGAGCATGGACAAGGCTGCTAAAGCGAAGCAATTGGAAGGAGCAGTGTAATGACTCAAGTTCGAATCCCTGCCGTATTCATGCGCGGCGGCACCAGTAAGGGCGTCTTTTTCCTTGAGCAAGATGTTCCGGCTGCAGGCCCAGAGCGCGATGCACTGATGCTTCGCGTCATTGGCAGTCCGGATCCTTATGGCAAGCAGATCGACGGCATGGGTGCTGCCACCTCCAGCTCCAGCAAGGTCGTCATCATCGGTAAATCGGGTCGTACCGATTGCGATGTTGACTACCTGTTCGGCGCCCCGGCAATCGAAAACCCGGTTGTCGACTGGTCCGGTAACTGCGGCAACCTGAGCGCAGCCGTCGGTCCTTTCGCCATTCGCCAAGGGCTCGTCGATGCGCCTCGTGACGGCATCGCCACCATCCGCATCTGGCAGGCCAATATTCAGAAACGCATCATCGCCCATGTCCCGATGAAGGATGGCGAGGTCGTTGAAGAAGGTGATTTCGTGCTGGATGGCGTCGCCTTCCCTGCTGCCGAAATCGTCGTGGAATTCCTTCAGCCTGGCGGTTCGGGCGGCAGCATTCTGCCAACCGGCAATGTCGTGGATGAACTGGATATCCCTGGCTTCCCAGGCTTGCCGGCAACATTGCTCAACGCAGGCAACCCGACGATCTTCGTCGACGCCCAGCGCGTTGGCCTGACCGGGACCGAGACCCAAGACCAGGTCAACGGCAACGCCGAACTGCTGCAATCGCTGGAAACCATCCGCGCACACTGCACCGTGGCCATGGGTCTGGCGGCTACCGCTGAAGAAGCAACGCGCCTTCGCCCTCACACGCCGAAGCTCTGCCTGGTAGCTCCGCCGCAAACCTACGGCGCTGCCGGTGGCAAGACAGTCGAAGCCGGCGAGATCGATGTGATCGCCCGCATCCTTTCCATGGGCAAACTGCACCACGCAATCACCGGCACTGGCGCTGTAGCCGTTGCCGTGGCGGCCGCTCTGGAAGGCACGCTGGTCAACCGTATCGTCGGCGATATCGGTGAACGCCAAGTCAACATGGGCCACACCGCCGGCACCGTTGCCGTAGGCGCGCAGACCACCCAAGTCGATGGCAACTGGATTGTGGACAAGGCCGTCATGAGCCGAAGCGCCCGTCGCCTGATGGAAGGCTGGGTGCTCGTACCGTCGAAGTACTGATTGCTCAGCTACCGCCGACCTTCGAAGGTCGGCGGTACTCATCACAACAAAAACAACGATGAGATTTTGCTATGTGCCCATCACCGTTCTCACCCGCCATTTCTCGACGCACGCTGCTCTCTTCTACTTCCATCGTCGCTGCGGCAACCATTTTGGGCCTCGGCGCGGGAGCGGCAGATGCCAAATCAGGACCTGAGAAGAACGCTATGCAGCCTGCCAACTCGAACAAAACCCAAATTGTCTATGTGGGCTCCAGAACCACTCGCGAGCGTAACGCCCGCGGTGCAGGCATCACGGTTTATCGACATGACCCGCAGACAGGTCGCTCCGAACTGGTTCAAACCGTCGGCGATCTGACGAACCCATCCTTCCTGTGCCTCGACCAAACCCAGAACCTGCTGTTCTGCGTGCATGGCGACCAGTCCATTGTCAGCTCATTCCAAATTGAGCCAGCCAGCGGAACGCTCACGAAGGTGAGCTCGGTTAGTTGCGAAGGGAACAACCCCGTCCATCTTACCGTGGACAAGAGCAACAAATTCCTCGCTGTGGCCAACTATGCCACCGGCAGCATTGTCATTCTGCCGTTCGATAAGACCGGCCACCTGCAACCCGTCATCAGCAAATACGACCTTCCGGGCAACCCTGGCCCGCACAAGATCGAGCAGGCGAGCTCCCACCCGCACATGATCCCACGCGATCCATCGGGCCGCTTCCTGGTGGTCCCGGACAAAGGACTGGATAAAGTCTTTGTGTTCGATTTGAAGCAGAACGGGACCGCACTGAAGCCTGAACTAGCGCATGAAATCAAGGCACGCGAGGGGGCCGGACCTCGACATGTGGTGTTCTCTCCGACCGGGTCATTTGCTTACGTCGTGAACGAACTGGACAGCACGATCACCAGCTACCGCTACAACCAGAATGACGGCTCCCTGGTTCCATTCCAGATGGTTCCAGCCCTCCCTCAGGACTTTGTAGGGGACAGCCGTGCAGCAGCGCTGGTCATTGCACCGGATGGAGTACATTTGTTCTCTTCAAATCGCGGGCATGACAGCGTGACCATTTATTCGGTGGATCAGCCTACCGGGAAGATCAACCCGATCGGCAACGTACCTAGCCACGGCAAGAAGCCTCGGTTCATGACCGCGTCCCCTAACGGTCGCTTCTTGTTCGTCGCTAACGAAGACAGCGACAACATCAAGACATTCTCCATTAGCCCGAAAGGCGAACTGGCTTTGCTGGAGCATCAGATCCAGACCGGCAGCCCGGTCTGCATGATTTTCCGCACCGCTTGAACCTCTTTTTTTCCTGATCCTGGCGTGCCGGGAGGCACGCCTATACCCCACGTTCCAATCGATGGAGCAGCACATGCATAACAAAAACAAGATTGGTTGCAAGCTTCTCGCCGTTACTCCTTGCCTGGCCGCAGCTATGGCCTATGGGGATGGTTTTATCGACGACAGCAAGGTCACCTTGCAAACGACGAACTTCTACATCAACCGCGATTTCCGTGACGGTGCTGGCCAGTCAAAGCGCGAAGAATGGGCCCATGGTTTCATTCTCGATGCGAAGTCCGGATACACACCAGGGCCAGTCGGTTTTGGGGTCGATGCTCTGGGCATGCTCGGCCTGAAGCTGGACTCAAGTCCCGATCGAACCGGTACTGGCCTGTTACCGACTCATGATGATGGTCGCGCTGCTGACGAGTTCAGCCGCCTGGGCCTGACTGGCAAGATGCGCCTATCCGAGACAGAGCTTAAATACGGCACTCTGATCCCCAAGCTGCCCACTGTTCAGGCCAACACTGGCCGCCTCCTTCCCCAGACCTTTGAGGGCGGCCTGCTCACCAGCAAAGAATTCGATTCGCTGTCCTTCATCGGTGCCCGCTTCGAGCGCCAAACCGATCGCGACTCGACAGACCGCGTACCGATCACACTAAACAACAAAAACCGTCGTTTCACAGGCAATACCGAAGGTGACGCCTTCTGGCTGGGCGGCTTGGATTACCAGCTCACAAAAGACCTGCTACTGACCTATCAATATGCAGAGCTGGAACAGGTCTACCACCAACACTTCGTGGGGGCGAACTATTCGATTCCAGTGGGCCCCGGGAAGATCAAAGCTGATCTTCGCTACATGGATAGCGACGATGACGGTCGAGCTTTGGGCGGACGTATCGATAGCAGAGCAATTTCCGGCATGTTCACCTACAGCTTGGGCGGACATGCGCTTGGTCTGGGACTGCAAAAGATGAACGGTTCTACCTCCATGCCCTATCTCGATGGAACTGATCCTTACCTGGTCAACTTCGTCCAGCTCAACGACTTCGCCGAGCCCGGTGAACGGTCTTGGCAATTGCGCTACGACTACAACTTCGCGGCTCTCGGCATTCCTGGCTTGACCTTCATGACCCGCTACCTGCGAGGCGACCAGGCCGACGCAGCGACCATCACCGGTGAGGGCCATGAATGGGAGCGCAACACTGAACTGCAGTATGTGGTGCAATCCGGTGCCCTGAAGAACGTATCGGTCCGGTGGCGTAACGCGAGCTATCGATCGAGCTTTGCACGTGGCGCGGATGAAAACCGCCTGATCGTGTCCTACACATTCCCAATTTTCTAACCCAGGAGAAGGTATGAGCCCTATTGCCCAGCAGGTTCTCAAGGACCTGGCGCCCAACGGCATTCTGCGTGCGGCGATCAACTTCGGTAACCCAGTGCTGGCTCAGCCAGGCGCTGACGGAGAACCGCATGGTGTTTCTGTTGCACTTGCTAAATCGCTGGCCGAAGAGCTGGGCGTAGGTCTCGAATTGCGCACATACGACGCGGCCGGGAAGGTATTCGCTGCACTTGAAGACAACGCGTGGACGTTGGCCTTCCTGGCTATCGAGCCTGTCCGCGCCGCCCAGATCAGCTTCAGTGAACCCTACGTACTTATCGAAGGGACCTATCTGGTAAAGGCCGAGTCGCCCTATTCCAAAACCGAGGACCTGGATCAACCTGGACTTCGGCTTGCGGTAGGCAACGGCGCTGCTTACGACCTGTACCTGTCACGTACGTTGCAGCATGCAGAGCTACACCGAGCTGAAACGTCTGCAGGTGCAGTAGACCTATTCATTGACCAAGACCTGGATGCTGCCGCCGGGGTCAGACAACCGCTGGAACAAATCGCAGCCAAGAATCAGAATTATCGGGTGATGCAGGGAGCCTTCACCGCTATCCGCCAAGCAGTCGCAGTGCCACGAGGCCGTGATGCTGGAGCAGCCTATGTTAGAGACTTCGTCGAACGACGATTGGCCGAGGGCTTCATCCGGGGTGCATTACTTGCCAGCGGGCAAACCGACGTCAGCGCACCCCGTTGAGGTCGATACTGGAGACGAGGCCTCATATAATCTGATGGGCTTCACTGGTCCCGATCTGTGAAAACAAACAGTTACAGGGTAATCGTTAGTGCCATCAATCAATTTTTTGGCAAGTTCGGTTCTTCAGATCGTTCGCGAATCAGCAATAGAGCATCCCAATAGAATGGACAGTTGGATAGACGCAAAGACCAGCGCTTCGATGGTGTACAAAGACGCAATGCCGCCCTGGATTGTTGAGTTTGACAATGGCGTAACCCTTAATGGAGCAATGCCCTACGCACGGATCGAGGGATATCGTCCTGTGACACTGGACCTTTACCTACCGCCCAGCCCGCGTCGGTCCTCTCCTTCCCCGTTGCTGATTTATATACATGGCGGCGGATGGCGACGAGGCGACAGTCATCGGTCAGGAGTGTTCAGCGATTTCCCGCGGCTGCTGGCAGAGATAGCCGCCCGCGGATATGCCGTGGCGTCGATCAACTACCGACTGAGCGCGGAAGTGAGGTGGCCTGGACAGCTCGAGGATGCCAAAGCCGCCCTGAATTATCTGGCAGGAATCGCTGAAGATCTTCAAATTGACACTACCAATACCTACGTCTGGGGAGTATCCGCTGGCGCGCAGATCGCTGCAAGTTTGGGCAACCCGTGGACCGATGGTAACTCTCCCGCGGCCGAACCTGGAGGCCGTGCTGTCACAATTCAAGCCGTAGCGGTATGGTACGGCGTGTTCTGCTTCCAAACCCTACCTTATCAAGCCCAACTCCTCGGGTTGTCTCTTCCGCAGCACGAGCTCGCTCCAGAGTCGCAATTACTGCGTTACTTACCCGACTCCTCGGATGTTCCTAAAGGGGCCAGTCCGGCGTTAGAAGTTAGCAACGAAACAGCGCCCACCTTGATTTTGGTAGGGAGAAAAGATGAAAAAGTCCCTTACTTACAAAGTATTCAATTAGCGCATGCGTTAGCTGCAGCTAACGTTCCGCACCAACTTACTGTGTATCCCGATGTTGGTCACAGCTTCATCTGCGAGCAAGATAGTACGATCACTCATAAAACCAATCTAGAAGCCTTAAACACTACCATTCAGTTCTTCGACGCTCGGGCCTTCGATTGATTGATCAAGGTTGGTCTTGAGTCGCAGGCTGGGTGGCGAAACTCACCAGCAGACGCATGCCATATTCTCCCAAGCAGTGACTAATGTAGGCCCTGATCCTAGAGCCTGGGATGTGCGCATGTATTACCGTGCCTTAAGCTACCAATGCTGTCGATCGGATGGCAGCGGGCTTCGGGACGTTAACTCAGCCGCAAGCCGATCTGGCAAGCACTGCCTCCCCTTACTCAGAACCAGTAAATTCTGCGCAGCGAGAAGAGGGTTCGAGTTGGACGTTGCGTCCTGCCAAAATGCCGGTGAATGCACCTGCGATAGAGATGGCGGCGGTGGTCAGCAGCGGTGCCGTCCAACCACCGGTTGAGTCGTGCAGTTGCCCCAGCAATATCGGGCCTGCTGCTGCCATCAAATAGCCTACACATTGCGCCATTCCTGAAAGTGCAGCCGCGTCAACGGAGTTCTTTGTGCGCAAACCGATGAACGTCAGGCCGAGCATCATGCTGGCGCCAGAACCAAAGCCTAGGAATGCGGCCCACCACATAGCGTGGCCTGGCGCATAAATAAGTCCGATAAGTGATAAGGCTGTTAGCAGACTGACGGTAGCGGCCGCCAGTCTTTGGTCTGTGAGACGGCGAAGCGTGGCCGCCAGGATCAAGCCGGGAATCGCTGTAGTCAGTTGAAGCGTGCCGTGTATTGTTCCTGCTTGTTCGGGGGATATCCCATGGTTCATCAGAATAGTAGGAAGCCAGCTCACTGTGACATAAAAAGGCAACGCGTTGAGCCCCATGAACAGGGTGACTTGCCAGGCAAGCGGCGAACGCCATACCGCCACAGATGCCGCTTGGTTCGGGCTGGGCAGGCTCAGGTGTTCTTTAACTTTCAACTGCGGTAGCCACACCAACATCGCCAACAGCGGGGCTGCCACCACCAAACTCAGGGCTATCGACCATCCCCATGATTGGGTCAGAGGAACGATAGCGGCTGACGTAACAGCACCTGCTGCGCCCATCGTGATGGAGTAAGCGCCGATCATAGACGCCATTTTCGATGAGAAGTCGCGTTTAATCAGGCTGGGAAGCAACACATTGCCAAGGGCGATTCCGGTGCCTATCAGTATCGAACCAGCGTATAACGCCCACGCGCTACCTGCGGAGCGGAGTAGGATGCCCACTGAAATCACCAACAGAGCACCGAAAAGGGTGCGCTCAGTACCGGACCTTCGTGCGACCGCAGCGCTGAGCGGGGAGAACCCCGCAAAAGCAAGGAGTGGCAGTGAAGTGAGCAGGCCCAGTGCTGATGCACTCAAGCCAAAATCCTTCTGGATTAGCGGCAGAATGGGCGCGATGCCCGTGAAGGGAGCGCGCAGATTAATGGCAATAAGCAGGATGCCCGCGACGAGCATGGTGGCCTGCCACTTGTTTTTTGTATCTGACATATTCTCTAGCTGTCCTCTAAAAAAAAGGCAACTGTAGAGAGCTTGAGAGTTATAGAATATAGATATCAAGCCATATGATACCTAAATCATGCCATTCTCAAAAAATGTCGTTTCCTCACCAGAAGATTTCGATTCAGACCTTTTTTTCCAGGCGGCGATTGCACTCAAGGTTGTGCCGGAACCTAATCATTCCGGCACCGGCACACATGATCATCGTAAAGGCCAACTGATCTTGTCTTTGCGGGGGGCGGTGAGCTGTGAGGTGCAGAACGCAATCTGGCTGGTGCCACCCCAGCACGCGGTATGGATCCCCGGCGGCACGCCACACTGTTGTCGTGTAACCGCGAATGCCAGTACCTGCTTTCTGTTCGTCGAGCCCAGCGCAGCTGTCATGCCTGATGGGTGCTGTACACTTGCTATTACGCCGCTTGTCCGGGAGTTGATCCTGCACCTTGTTGAGCAGGACCGCTCTTGTCTTTCAGAGGGCAAGGCCGCGCGGTTGGTTGCAGTGCTACTCGAGCAGCTTTCCGATGCGTCGGTGAAAGAGCTGCACTTGCCAATATCAGACCATCCGAAGATCAAACACATCGCGGATACGCTCTTTGCTACTCCCGGCGACCGCACCACCCTGCGCGAATGGGCCACTCGGCTTGCGACTAGTGAACGAACGCTGGCTAGGCTAGTTGAAAGCAAGACCGGGCTCAGCTTCGGGCGGTGGCGCCAGCAGCTGCATTTGATGATCGCACTCAGCCATTTGGCAGAGGGGGTATCCGTGCAACGTGTGGCGGGCATTCTTGGATATGACTCCGTTAATGCCTTCATTACGATGTTCAAGAAAGCCGTAGGTAAGTCACCTACCCAGTACTTCTCTTCTTTGCGCTAACACTCCGCTCGCGAATCCGAGGGGCCGAAGCTATCAAAAACTAGTTTTTACACAGTGGCCGTTGTACAAATCCGGCAATGGAAGCTATGAGTCGTCATGACCCCGCTAGGCTTTAGGGACTTTATGGAGATTCATCTCCAACCAGTCGCCAAGTGCCGCAACATGCGCGGCGGCTTCCTGACCAAAAGGGGTCAGATCATATTCGACCCACGGAGGGACAATGGGATATGAGGTCCGGCGCACGAAACCATCGCCTTCCAGCCGCTGAAGGGTCTGCGACAACATCTTTTCGCTGACGCCGTTCACTTTGCGACGCAGCTCACTGTAACGCAGCGTGCCGTCAATTAGCGCAATCAGGCATAGCATTCCCCACAGACTCGTGACGTGAGACAGCACTTCCCTGGCCTTGCATTTGCCCGTGAATAGGTCGCCGCGCCTGAGCTTGGCGGTCAGCGTGTGCTCGTCAAGCGCGGATGAGTCTTGGGGGTTGACGGTGTCCAAGCGAGAGTCAGTCATTGTACTAACCAAAAGGTGCGTACTTCCTTAGGGTGGGGTAGCAAACTTATAGTGCGTGCCAATCATCGGTCAAGGTCAGGGTGAGCGCTTTGCAACGTCCCACATTCAATAAACGCTGGATGCCCGTGCTGGTCATCGCAGCCATCGTCGGCGCACTGGCACTGTCATTCGCCTGGGCCGCCGGGCTGGTCGGGGGCCGAACCACCACTCGAACGTTTCTCGGTGACTCGCTGCAGCACTTCGAACCGGGCTATCGTCGAGCGCATGGTAAGGGCATCTGTTTCGCAGGAGTTTTTCGCAGCAGCAATGCAGCGGCGTCGCTCTCGACCGCTCGAGTGTTCGCCCAGGATGAAGTCCCGGCAATCGGACGTTTCTCGATCGGATCCGCCGACCCCCATGCGCCGGACGCCTCTACCGCCACGGTGAGCATGGCCTTGTTGTTGAGTGCAGACGACAGATCTCAATGGCGGATGAAGCTGAACAATGCCCCCTACTTCCCTACGCGTGATGCCGAGGGGTTCCTGGCACAAAGGCACGCATTCGAGCCTGACCCGACCACCGGACAGCCTGACCCCGCGCGAGTCGGGGCGTTCTTCGAAAAGTACCCAGAGGCTCGCAAGGCGGTGGAGTACAAGGCGACTGCGCCTTGGCCGAGCAGCTTTGCGCAGGCCCAGTACAACGTCATCAACGCATTTATCCTGCTTGCGGCAGATGGCACACGCCAGCCCGTGCGCTGGTTCATGCGGCCCCACGCTCCCTTCCATGGCCTCTCCCCGGAAGAGCGGGCGCGATCCAGCCGTGATTTCCTGTTCGACGATATCAAGAAGCGGGTGGCACAAGCGCCCGTTCGCTGGGATCTGGTACTGCAATTGGCGCAGGCGGGAGATCCGGTCGATGATCCGTCACAACCCTGGCCCGACGAGCGACAGCAAGTGGTCGCCGGCACGCTGGAAGTGACCAGCGTTCGCGATCAGCGCGAAGGGGGCTGTCGCGATATCAACTTCGACCCCACCTTGGTGCCATCCGGTATCGCGCTTTCGAACGATCCTGTGCTAGCAGCGCGCGCGGGTATTTACTCGCACTCTTACAATGCACGTCTGCGCGAAATCGCGTTCGGCAGGGCAACCGACGCCATTGGCCAGCAGGAGCACAAGTGATGCAAGACGTACCAACTACCCGTACGCGCAGTCCCCGGCACTTCAACCTAACCGCCAGGCTACTGCACTGGGCAATGGCGATCGCCATCATGGCCATGCTGTTCATCGGGGTAGCCATGATGAGCTCATTAGCCCTCCGTCCCGTGTTGATCGACGTGCATCAGCCGTTGGGCATCGCCATCCTTTGCCTCGCACTGGTGCGCCTGGCCAATCGCTTCTGCCGGCCTGTGCCGGCACTGCCCGCAAGTATTCCCCGCTGGCAAGCCGTAGCCGCCCACCTGTTGCACGGCTTGCTCTACCTATTGATGGTGGGGTTGCCAGTGCTCGGCTGGGCGGTGCGTTCGGCAGGCAACTGGCCCGTCATCCTTCTGGGCGACTGGAGCTTGCCTGCGCTGGTTCCGGAAAACCCGGTGCTCTACGCATGGCTTCGGCTGGCACATGGCGCTCTGGCGTGGCTGCTGTTCGCGATCATCCTGGGACATCTGGGCGCCGCATTGATGCATGCCTGGGTACTAAGAGACGGTGTTTTCTCCAGCATGGCCCGAGGCGCCAGCGACGAACGAGCTAAAGCTGGATCCGGCTCGCGGCCCACGTCTTGATGCGTTTGAATATCCCGCGCTGGCGTTGAACCGATAGCGGTCAGCCCTGACTGGCCGCTCTCGCCTTTTGGCGGAATAACCATCACTGGTTCTACCGGGGGGCGACTGTCAGTCGCTGATGACATGCCGCTCGCAGGCAAGTCGGGTGCATTCCCTAAAAAGCTTGGCGGCAGGCCCGGGGTCACGGTTATGGGGATAAAAACAGCCGATCCCGCCGAAACGTAAGGGCGTGCCGAAGGTGAAGCTTCGAATCCCGCCCTGACCAGACAATTGCCTAGCCGTCTCCATCGGCAGCAAACCCACAGTCTTCTGGTCCTGCATCAACGCTACGTTGGTAAGCACCGACAGCGACTCGATTACATTGGCTGGCAGCGGTAAATCAGCCTCGGCAAAAAGCCCATTGACGGTACGACGTAGTGACGAGCCGGGTGGCGGCAAAATCCACGGATAGGCCTGCAAATCGGCCAAGCTCGACACGGCCTGATCGTGTAGCGGGTGTCGGCTTCCGGCAACGATCGACAAAGACTCCACGTAAAGCGAGTCAACGCCCAACGTCCGGCTCTCCTCCCGCCCCCGCCAGTCGTCAGGGATCCTCCCGATCACCAGGTCCACCTCACCCACTATCAAGGCGGGGAAGAGTTGATCGAATTGCCCGATCCGCACCGACACCAGCACCTGCGGGGCGCGCTCCTTGAGCAGCCGTAGCGCGAGCGGCAACAACGATGCCGAAGCTGAAATTAGCGTGCCTACAACCACATGGCCTGCCCCCCCCTCGTGATGAGCCTGCACTTCATCAGTTAGCGCCCTAAGCTCTGCCAGCATTGCACGGGCTCTGCGCAGCACTACCTCGCCCAGCTCCGTCAGGCGCACGCCGCGATTGCTACGTACCAGCAACGGCGCGGAGAAGTACGACTCTATCTCATGGATAACCTTGGTGACGGCAGGTTGAGTCATGTTCAATATCTGAGCTGCACGCACTAGTGAGCCGCTCTGCACGACCTGGTCGAATACCACCAGTTGGTAGAACTTCAGCTTGCGCGAAACCGTAAGTACGCTTGATTTCATGACGCTCCTCGGCAACCACGACTTTTTTCCGATCAGGTTGCCGCTCGTTCGCGATGGCCAATCAAATGCCGAAGAATCCCCGGGCGTTCTCGGCGCAGATACGCGACTTGTCCTGCTCGCTCAACTGCGGATGCTCCAGTACACCAGCACCAATGGCCTGTTCGCCTAGCGGGAAGGGAGAGTCGGAGCCCAGCATGACGCGGTCTGCCCCCATCACGTCCACCAGCAAACGCAGTGCACGAGGGTCGAAGACCGCCGAGTCGACGAAGAAACGTTTGACATAGCTTGACGGCAGTTCCGGGCAATCCTCTCGGACAATATCTCTATGGCGCCAGGCGTTATCTACCCGTCCCAGGAGGAAGGCGAAGCCGCCGCCGCCATGGGCGAAACAGATGCGCAGGGACGCCGGCAAGTGTTCGAAAGCGCCAGACAGGATCAGCGACAGGATACCCAGCTGTGTTTCCGCCGGCATCGCGACAAGCCAAGGCAACATCCATTTCTTCATGCGCTCGCCGCCCATCATGTCCCACGGGTGCACCAGCAACGGGATATTTTCCACCGCACAGTGGTGCAGGAAGGTGATCAGGCCCGCTTCGTCCAGATCGTGGTTGCCCACGTGATTGCCGATTTGCACCCCGACATGGCCACAGGCCTTGGCCCGGCTGGCCTCAAGGCAGGCCGCCTCGATATCTTGCAGGGGTACCTGGGCCAGTACCTTGAGGCGATCGGGTACCTGGGCCGTCATCTCCAGGGCTCGATCATTCATCATCTGTGCCCACGGCAGCGCCTGCGCGATAGGTTGGTCGTAGGCGAACATCACCGGCGTTGCGCACATCACTTGCACGTCCAAGCCCTGCTCATCCAGGTGTTCGATGCGGCGCTGCGGATCCCACAGCACATCATGTACCGGACGGAACGGCTTATCTCCCAGCATGATCTGCCCCTGACGCCCCTCGGTATGCAGCCAAGGGCCACGCTGAGGACTCAGGCGGGCGGCCTCGGCTTGAGTAATGCGGGGAAGAAAGTGCGAATGGATATCGATTTTCATAAGTCGTGGACCTCACGCAGCGTGTTGTGCCAGGTCTGCCAATCGCGGCCTGGGTGGATTTCGCCGCAACCAGGGCAACGACGCTCTTCATCGGTGGTGGTATAGAATTGGTCGTATACCGGTGGAAGATCGGCAACGATGCTCTTGAGCCTCAACTCATAGCGCCGGACCACGGTGCCGCAGTGCGCACAGGACCACTGCAAGGCGTCGGACTGCCCTTCCGGGCGGCGATGCTCCACCACCAGACACAGACTGCCGGGCTCAGGACGCTGCGGCGAATGGATAACGTGGGGGGCCATCAGGTAGATGTCGCCTTCCTTGAGGTCGACGCGCTCGTAGCGACCTCGGTCCCAGACGTTCAAGTAGGCATTGCCCTTGAACTGGTAGAAAAACTCCTCCACCGGATCGTCATGGAAGTCGGTGCGCTGATTAGGCCCACCCACCACGGTAACCATGTAATCGCTGTCCTGCCATATCTGCTGATTGTTAACCGGCGGCTTGAGCAGGTGCGCGTGCTCGTCTATCCAGCGGTTGAAGTTGAAAGGGGCGCTGAAGTGATGCTTGTCCATGGTTGTTTTCTCCCAACGGTTCAGCGACGACGCGGCGCGTACGCTATGGCCTTGATCTCGATACGTAGATGGGGGTGCGGCAATTGGTGTACGGCTACGGTGGTGCGGGTCGGGCCGCTTTCGTCAAAGTATTCGGCGTATACGTCGTTGTATCCGCCGAAGTCGTTCATATCGACGAGGAAGCTGCTGATCTCCACCACGTCTGCAAGGCTTGCACCTGCAGAGGCGAGGATGTCGCGCATGTTCTCAATCACTGCGCGAGTCTGCGCCCGAATGTCTAGCTGGGTGGTGCCCATGGCATCCACCTCGACGCCGACAAAACTGTTGTCCGGGCGCCGTGAGCTGGTACCGGAGACGAACAGGAAGTCACCCGCACGCTTGATATGCGGAAAGCGCCCACGCGGTGTGGCCTTGCCAGCAACGACAGTGGCGTTGAGGTCACTCATAGCTGACGCCTCCGTGGTCACCGCGGACGCTGAAGCTGCTCTGCCCAACGCCATGGACATCGACACTGACATGCACGCCTGGGTACAACGCCACCGCAGCGCAGGCGGCGCCTGCCATCACGAGGCTACCCGCGGGCAATTCGAGTTCGGCGCCGTGCAGCAGGCGTGAGGCCTGCACTAGACTGCGCAGCGGATTGCCGAGGATTGCAGCCGTGGAGCCGGCCTGAGCCACACGCCCATCCAGGCGCATCACTACGCCGGCGTTGTCCAGCCCAGAGAAGTTGCGCGACCAAGCTCCAATGGTGAGGCCGGCCGAGGAGCAGTTGTCCGCCACCACATCCTCCAGGCTGAACTTGAACGCCTGGTAGCGTGAATCGATGATCTCCAGCGCCGGCGCCACGGCCTCGACATAATTGCCTACTTCCAGCAGGGTCAGCGGGCGATCAATCGCACGGCGCGTTAGAAAGCAAACCTCCGGCTCGACTCGCGGATGAATGTAGCGCGCCAAGTCGATCAGGCCGCCGTCCTCTTCCACCATGGTGTTGCTGAGCCACCCCCAGATCAGGCTATCCACCCCCATTTGCACCATCTTCGCGCGGCTGGTGAAGCCCAGCTTGATGCCGATGCTGTGCTCACCATCGGCATAACGACGCTGCATGGAGGCGCGCTGGATCCGGTAGGCGTCATCCAGGGAAAAGGCGGTGCTGCCACTGAACTGTGCCAGTGGTTCGGCGCTTCGCGCCGCTCGGTCAAGGGCTTCGGCGATACGAGCAATATCGGTATTCATGCACGCTTCTCCAGCGATGGCTTCAATAGGTCGAGTGCGACGTCAACGATCATGTCTTCCTGGCCACCGACCATCCGCCGCTTGCCCAGCTCGACGAGGATGTCCACGGCCTTGATGCCATACCGTGCAGCGGCCACTTCGGCGTGGCGCAGGAAGCTCGAATAGACCCCGGCGTAACCCAGGGCCAGCGTTTCACGGTCCACCCGTACCGGGCGGTCCTGTAGCGGGCGCACCAGGTCGTCGGCGGCATCCATCAGCGCGTACACGTCGGTACCGTGCTGCCAGCCAAGCTTGTCGGCAGCGGCGATGAACACTTCCAGCGGGGCGTTGCCGGCGCCGGCGCCCATGCCGGCGAGGCTGGCGTCGATGCGGTCGCAGCCCTCCTCCACGGCGGCGATGGAGTTGGCCACGCCCAGACTGAGGTTGTGGTGGGCATGGATACCGGTCGACGTCGCTGGGTCGAGCACAGCCTTGACCGCACGGAAGCGCGCACGGATGTCGTCCATGTTCATCGCCCCGCCCGAATCCACCACATAGATGCAAGTGGCGCCGTAGCCCTCCATTAATTTGGCCTGCTGCGCGAGCCCTTCAGGCGTGTGCATATGGCTCATCATCAGGAAGCCAACGGTGTCCATGCCCAGTTCACGGGCATATTCGATGTGCTGGCGCGAAACATCTGCCTCGGTGCAGTGGGTGGCCACGCGAACAATGCGAGCACCGGCGTCATAGGCGCTCTTCAGGTCATGGAGGGTGCCAATCCCTGGCAGCAGCAGCGTGGCGATCTTGGCGTGGTTGACCGCGTCGGCCGCTGCTTCGATCCATTCGAGGTCGGTGTGGGCACCGAAACCGTAGTTGAAGCTGGAACCCTGTAGGCCATCGCCATGGGCGACTTCGATGGAGTCGACCTTGGCGCGATCCAGCGCCGTGGCGATGGCACGCACGTCATCCAGCGAATACTGGTGACGGATGGCGTGCATGCCGTCGCGCAGGGTTACGTCACTGATATAGAGCTTCTTGCCGTTCATGCCGACGCCCCCATTGCTTGTGCCATGCGCTCGGCGGTGGCCAGCGCGGCGGAGGTCATAATGTCGAGATTGCCGGCGTAAGCCGGCAGGTAATGGGCGGCGCCTTCCACTTCAAGGAACACCGACGTCTTGAGACCGGTGAAGGTGCCCTGCCCAGGCAACCTCAGGCCGCACACGGGTTCGAACTGCACCTGCTGTTTGAGGCGGTAGCCCGGCACGTAGACCTGCACTGCGCGAGCCATTTCCTCGATGCTCCCCGCGATGTACTGTTGGTCGGCGGTCTCGCTCAGCACGTACACCGTGTCGCGCATCATCAGCGGCGGTTCCGCGGGGTTCATGATGATGATCGCCTTGCCCTTGGTCGCGCCGCCTATCACTTCGATGGCCTTGCTGGTGGTCTCGGTGAATTCGTCGATATTGGCGCGGGTGCCGGGGCCGGCGGACTTGCTGGCAATCGAGGCAACGATCTCGGCGTAGTGCACCTTGGCCACCCGCGATACCGCCGCGACCATTGGGATGGTCGCCTGGCCACCGCAGGTGACCATGTTGACGTTGGTCGCCTGCAGGTGCTGCTCGAGGTTTACCACCGGCACGCAGTACGGGCCGATGGCCGCTGGGGTCAGGTCGATGATGCGCAGGTCGGCCTTGTGCTGGCGCAGGAAGGCGTCGTTCTTCACATGGGCACCAGCGCTGGTGGCGTCGAAGACGAAATCGATGTCCCTGAACACCGGCAGGCGGGTCAGGCCCTGCACGCCTTCGTGGGTGGTGGTCACGCCCAGGCGGGCGGCGCGGGCCAGGCCGTCGGAGGCCGGGTCGATGCCGACCATCGCTGCCATCTCTAGGTGCTTGGCGTTGCGCAGGATCTTGATCATCAGGTCGGTGCCGATGTTGCCGGAACCGATGATGGCTACTTTGCGTTTCTGGCTCATTTAGGGCCCCCTTACTCGGCTTGAGCAAAGGACGCAGTGACGCGGCCCAAGCCCTGGATCTCAGCGGTAAACACATCTCCCGGGCTCACCGGCACCATAGGTCCCAAGGCACCGGTCAACACCACGTCACCGGCACGCAATGGCTCGCCGAGACGGACCATGGTATTGGCCAGCCACACCGCCGCATTCAGTGGGTTTTCCAGGCAGGCTGCACCGGCTCCGACCGATACCGGTTCGCCGCGTAGACTCAGGCGCATGCCACAATTGACCAGGTCCAATTGCCCCAGGGATACCGGCTGACTGCCCAGGACAAACAGCCCGGACGAAGCATTGTCTGCGACTGTGTCGAGCAAACTGATGTCCCAGTTGGCGATTCGACTGCCGACGATTTCGATGGCCGGCAGGGCGAAAGCAGTGGCACGGATAATGTCGGCCAGGGTCTGGCGCTCATTGCACAGATCGCGCTCCAGAACCAGGGCGATCTCTGCTTCTACCTTGGGCTGCTGGCATTCACTCCAGCTGATAGACTGGCCGTCACCTCGGGCCATCTGGGCAAACAGCCGACCAAAGTCCGGTTGGTCAACCCCCAACTGGCGCTGGACAACACTTGAGGTCAAACCGATCTTGTGACCTACCGGGTTCCAGCCTGCGGCAATGTCGGCGGCGTTGTTGTACTGTTGCACGGCGTAAGCCTGCTTTAGCGCGGATTCATCTTGCTCGACAGCCGCACGCTCGATGAGTTCGCGTACTGGCGCACAGGGCCTGCCCTGTTCACGAGCCTGGCGCAAACACGCTGCTGCTTCAGCGATTGCTGGATGCATGGAGTTCTCCTGTCCTTACGGATTGACACAAATGGTGGTGAGCTCGGAATAGAAATCCAGCGAGTGGCGCCCTCCTTCGCGGCCAAGCCCAGACAAGCGTGCGCCACCAAAAGGCGTACGCAGATCGCGCAGGAACCAGGTATTGACCCACACCATGCCGACATGGATACGTCTAGAGAGACGGTGGGCCCGCTTCAGATCGCGAGTCCACAGAGAAGCAGCCAGGCCGTAGGCCGAATCATTAACGCGTTGCAGCACTTCCTCGTCGCTATCGAAGGGCGCGATATGACAGACCGGACCGAACACTTCTTCGCGAATGCAGCGAGCGTCATCGGTAAGGCCGGTCCAGATAGTCGGCTGGATAAAAGCGCCCTGGTCGCGCTCGTCGCCAAATGTCGGCACACCGCCGCCACTGACCACTGTCGCGCCCTCTGTCACAGCCAACTGGAAGTAGCCCAACACCTTGTCGCGGTGTTTATGGGAAATCAGCGACCCCATGTTCACGCCGTCTTCGTCGGGATAGCCGATCTTCAGCTTCTCGGCGCCTGCTTTGAGCGCCGCGACAAAGCGCTCGTAGATCGACCGCTCGACGTAGACCCGCTCCGTGCATAGGCAGACCTGGCCAGAATTGGTGAAACTGGAACGCAGCACACCGGCAACTGCCGCATCAAAATCGCAATCGGCAAAAACGACTGCGGCATTCTTGCCACCCAGTTCGAAAGACACCTCACGTACGCCCTCGGCAGCAGCGCGCATGATGGTCGAGCCGGTGCGCGACTCACCGGTAAAGGTGATGGCATTGACGCCAGGGTGGCGAGTGAGAAACTCACCGGCAGAATCAGGGCCAAAGCCATGCACAAGATTGAATACACCGGCGGGCACACCGGCCTCGTGCATGACCTCGGCCAACAGGGTGGCACTGGAAGGCGTATCTTCCGACGGTTTGACAACCACAGAATTACCACAGGCCAACGCTGGCGCGACTTTCCAGGTAAGCAGCAACAGCGGTAGGTTCCACGGCGAGATGATGGCCACCACGCCATGCGGCTTACGCACGGTATAACTGAACACATCCGTACCATCGCCGGTGCGCATTTCAAAAAGCTCGCTACCGCCGTGTCGCACTAAATCAGCGAAGGTACGGAAGTTCTGCACGCCCCGTGCAACATCCAGGCTGCGCGCCTGATGCACGGGCCGACCAGTATCAGCGACTTCGGCATCCACGAAGTCTTCAAATCGACGCTCGATGCCATCGGCGATCCGCTCTAGCAGATCAGCCCGCTGGGCAGTACTGAATCCAGCCCACGGCCCCAATTGAGCGCCTGCCGCCGCTTCGACTGCAGCATTCACTTCATCTTCACCAGCCTCACATACCTGGCCCAATAGGCTCCCATTGACAGGAGAGATGTTGTCGAACCTGCGGCTGCTCTCGACGAAAGTCCCAGCGATATAGTGACGTAGCAAATGTTTGGACACAGCGCCCTCCTGAGCAGGATGTTTTCAATGAGTTTAGGGACGTCATATATAAATTAATAATAGAAATATCGTCTTCGGGTATCAGAACTCGGAATACATGAATTTCAGGCAAAGCTATGGATGTGAGTGCGCTTTAGTAATTCACTGCAACTTTCATGTTAACGATGCCCGCAACTTAATTGCGCCACCCAAACAACTTCGGGTTTTGCTTGTAAGCCTGCAGGTAATGCTCAAGCCGCCGCGACTTTTCATCTCAGCCAGTAGGCCAGCGCGTTGCAGTCAGCCCGAGCGTGCAGCATCGCTTGCGGTGGTGCTGCACACTTGAGCAGCACTCCCGATGCGGCCCTTTTAAAGGTGCCGGGCGAAGTAGGCCTGCGTACTTGCCCGGTTGGCGGCGAGCTTGTGCGCAACGTCCAGTGCCATGGGGTCGGGATAGACCTCCGTGGCACCGCTGGCCAACCCCGCTACGATCGCATCGGCCACGTCCCGAGGACTGGCCTTGGCACCCGCAACGTCACGGCTCATCGCGGTATCGATCGCACCGGGGAGCACCGCCATCACCTGCACCTGGCCGGCCAGCTCGGCCCGAGCGGCCTCGGTCAGGCGCAACGCGGCCGCCTTGGACGCACACAACGACCCCATGGCTGGCAACGCCACCCGCGCCAGAATCGAGAGCACGTTGACGATAGCGCCAGTGCGCTCGACAAGCGTCGGCGCAAAGGCACGCATCATCGCGAGCGTGGCGAAGTAGTTGACGGCCATTTCCTGGGCAGCGGCTTCGGAGTCCTCGGTGCCCAGCAACCGCTGCTGCCTATTGAGGCCAGCATTGTTCACCAGGATATCGACCCGTACCCTGCTCGCCACCTGCGCGACTTGCTGCTGGTCGGTGACGTCCAGATCCACCGCCTCCACCAGCGGATGATCGAACAGCAGACGCTCAGGGTTACGGCAAGCGGCGTAGACACGACTTGCCCCCGCAGCCAAAAACGCTTCGATCAAGGCAAGGCCCAACCCTCCGTTGGCGCCGGTGATCAGGACCTCCTTGCCCACAGTCGTGATGGCGCTCACAGGTGCTCACTTTTGGCCCAGCGGGCCATCAGCGTGTTCGAAGGCAGCGATTCATCGAGCAATTTCTTGGCCGTTTCGATGCCCGCCACCGGTAGCCCTTCTGGATCGAGCAGGCCGATCTGTACCAGCACAGAGGCCTGGTCCCAGTAGATATGCTCGTGGTATAGCTTGTTGCCGCGGAAGTTGACCACCGCCACCATGGGTACTTCCACGTATTTGCCGGTAGGTGCTATCCCAGGCAGCATGTAGTCCATTTCGCAGGTGTGGGTGAAAGACATGATGAATTCATCGACGACCTGGTAGGCGCCGACCGTGCGAGAAACCGGAATCATCTTGGTGTCCTCGGGGTTGGCGTGGACAAAGTGATGCTGATAGAAGCGTCCGAGTTGCTTGCTGCCCACCCCGCCGGTCAGCGTCGGAATATGGTTCACGTAAGGCTCGGCGACCATGGTCTTCAGGGTGGCCGGCACGTCTCGGGTAACGAACTCATGGTGGATGTGCTCGTCCCACAGGTCTGAAAGGTTGTAGGCCGGCCCGATGTACTTCTTCAATGCGCCAATGGTGCGCCCATGAGCCATGAGGGCCGAGGGTTTGTGAAAGTGATCGCTGCCCAGGCGGGCAAAGGCATGGTCAGCACCCTCGTAGGTATACAGCTCTACGCCTGGGCGGCCACGCAGCACCTCGGCGATACGCGCACGGGTCGTGGCGTCACACAGCCCGTCCAGTTCGCCGTGATGCAGCACCAGCCCACCGCTCAGGCCATCGGCTTCATCCAGGTATTGCTCAATACCCATGCCGTAGTAGCCCACCGCAACCGCGACATCAGTACGGGTGGCGGTGAGGTAGGCCAGTTTGCCTCCCAGGCAATAGCCCACGAAGCCCAGGGCGGGCTCGGTGACCTCGGCCAGATCCCGCAGCGTGTCGAAGGCGGCGGCGATGTCGTCTACGGCCTTGTCCAGGTCCAGTGCGGTGTAGAGGCTCAAAGCCTTATCGAAATCTGCGGGGGTATAGCCCAGGTCGATACCCGGCTGTAGACGCCAGAACAAGTCGGGCACCAGAACCACATAACCTTCCTCGGCATACATCTGCGCCACCTCGCGCATGTTGGCGTTCACGCCAAATATTTCTTGGCCCAACACGATGCCTGGCCCCTTGCCTTCAGGCGGCAGCGCCAGATATCCCTTGAAACTTCCAGCCTGGTCTCGTGCCTGAATATCGATGTATTTGCTCATCTCATTACTCCTTCTACGGTAAGCGGACAGACATTGCTCTACATGAATTCTTGGCGAAGCAGCTTTGATGAAGCATTGCCAACGGCGCCATCTACAGCAGCTTGAAAGGGAATTCGGTGATCAGGCGAATCTCATCCATGTCACCGCGTGGCTCAGCCGAATTACCGCGGTGCACGCCGTACCGCGCTCTAAAGCTGAGGTTTTTCGCCGGCCCGTCTTGCACGACATATTGCATCTCGATATTGCGTTCCCAGTGGCGCCCCCCATCTCGAAAGCCGAGGGGATAGTAGGAACTGTACGGTTCGATATCGGAGCCTTTGCCACCCTGTCCCTGCATGTAGCGAATCATGAACCTCAGGCCAGGCACGCCACGCGCACTGAAGTCATAGTCGTAACGAACCTGCCAGGACCGATCGTTGGGCGCGTTGAAGTCACTGAGCTGCACATTGTTAGCCAGCTGTGCCACGGTGGTTTGCCCGTCTCGGAACGCCATATAATCGAAGGGCGTGTCGCCCTGCACCTTCTGGTATGCAAGCATGAGGGAATGGGCACCGAACTTGACGCCCGGAGCAAAGGACCAGGTTAAGTTGTCGATGGGCCCGCCATGGGCGGCACCGATGTCGACCGTTCGGTACATGCTGAAATTCAAGGTTGGGGTCAGCCCCTCGACGAGGGCAGGCAAGTAGCGAAACCCCAGGTAATCCTGGCGCCAAAGATCTTCGGCACGTTGAGTGCTGAGGTAGCCTTTGACTGCGCCCTGCTCATAATTCAGGCTGAGATAATCGACCGTATCCGTCTCCGTAGCGCCATACAGGGAACGTAGCGTGCTGTCGTTGCGGTTCTCCGAAGGCGCCTTGCCGGCGGTGATGTGGGCGGCATCGAAGGTTAGCGGCTGCAGATCGCGACTGATGAGCTGCCATGCTGTCACAGTTTGCGGCAACAGGCGCCCGGAGCCACCATCGGTGAGTAACACCGGAGAGGTGCGCAATTCCATGGAGCCGTATTTGAGCACCATTTCACGGTACTTGAGCTTGAGCGCACCGCCGCCCACGCTGTACTCATTCGCCACATCACCGTCGTTGTTGACGTGAAGCAGGTTGGTGCCGGTCTTGCCACGACCACTGTCAAGCTTCAATCCCGCATACAGATGCGCGTCGAATCCCAAGCCGACAACACCAGTCGTGAACGGGGAGATGTAGTCCAGAGTTAAGCCTTGGGCCCACTCCGCGCGATAACCGTTAACGGTGCCTGATCGGCGGTTGGCACCACCGTTGCGGAAGTCGCGGTTGAGATAAAAGTTCCGGGTTAAACCGGACAAGCTTCCCTGCTGAAAATATGTTGAAGCATCGGCCCATAGTTCATCTGCCAAGGCCTGTTGGCAAGCCAGCGCCAGCCCTAAGCCAGACACTAGTCGGTAATCGATCACTGCAGGCATAACCACACTCCTGGGTACTCACGTGCACCACGCGCAAGGCCTTGAGGCCATGCATGGTCAGGGAATGACTAGCTGGGGGTCGGCCGACGACGCACGCTTCGGCGATCGAGGTCGGCTCGAACAGTTGTTGATTACAAGTCGCGGTCGGCCGGGTGGGCTACGATTCGCCGATATTCATCTATGGCGAGCTCTACCAAGGTGCCTGGAGGCAAAGGCTCTGCAGTCTGGGCAATTACCACTGGCCCATCGCTCAGCTCGACACTAGCCAGGTGCAGGAGCTCTGCGGTAGCGATCC
Source organism: Pseudomonas putida (assembly GCF_001636055.1). Lineage (NCBI taxonomy): Bacteria > Pseudomonadati > Pseudomonadota > Gammaproteobacteria > Pseudomonadales > Pseudomonadaceae > Pseudomonas > Pseudomonas putida. The sequence continues at coordinate 3,314,363 of NZ_CP011789.1, read as the reverse complement.
CGATCCGCGCGCGCACCACGGTAGCCTGAGCAATCCGGGCGGCCCCGGCAGAGACTTCCTGCCACTGCGCCTCACCGCAGCGCGGGCAGCTGTAACGCGGCGGGAAACTGGCCTGGCCGCAACCGACACATTGCTGGATCATGAACGCCATGCCACACCCCCTTGCCACCGTTCGAGCACCACCGCGTTGGCGCACATGCCGTAGCGATACTGGACCATGCCATAGCCGGTCACCACCGCCAGGCGCGCATTGCTGACCTGGCGTTGACCGGCGTCGCCAAGCAGCTGGGTAATAGCTTCGACCAACCCATGCATACCCCCCGCCGCGCCCGCCTGGCCGGCCGAGAGCTGCCCGCCCGAGGTATTCACCGGCAGTTCGAAACGGCCTATCCGCCGCAGCGCTCGCCGGTAATCGTCGTCGGGGACGAAGCCCAGGTCGGCGAGCTGGATCAGGGCCATGACCGGATAGTCGTCATACACGCACGCCAGGTCCATGGCATCAGGCCCGGTATTGGCGCGGTCCCACAGCGTGTCGGCAATCTTTGCCAGCGGCGTCTGCAGGCCATCGCCAGCCTGGTGGTCATCGTTGTGCAGCGCCTTTACTGCACGCACCGCCACGTTGACCGTGTTGCGGGCGAGGTCGGCGCGGGTCAGCAGGATGGCGTTGGCGCCATTGACTACCGGTACGCAGTCAAACCGGCACAGCGGGTCGGCCACCATGGGCGCCTCAAGGTACTGCTCGATGGTCAGCGGCTCGCGGTAGACCGCCAGCGGGTTGCGCTGCGCCCAGGCTCGCTGGGCAATGCACAGCTCTGCATAGTCTTCGCGGCCAAGGCCGGTGCGTTGCGCATGACGCTGGGTGAGCATCGCGAACACCCCATTGGGCCCGCCGTGCTGAAGCGGCTTGAGGTACTCCTCGGTGGTCCGGTTGTAATGGTCGACCAGAGTCTTGAAATCCTCCGGGGTGAACGTATCACCGGCCACCAGTACGATCACGTTGGCATCACCGTGCTGGATGGCACGCACGGCATGCTGCAGCATATTGATCGCGCTAGCCCCGCCATTGCGGTCATCCATGCACCAGGTCAGGGTCAGCCCGAGGCGCCACGCCAGATCGATGGCGTTGTCCGGCCGGTGGGTGAAGGATGCCACGCCCAGGCCGTCGACCTCATGCGCTGCCACGCCTGCCTGGCGCAGCAATTGCTGCACCGCCCTGCCGAGCAGTTGCGACGTCGACTCACCCGTGCCGCGCCGGTTGTAAGGTACTTCCAGGGCCCCGGCGATCAGCGCCACGGCGTCATTGCTTGCTGACCGGTTCATGACCGCCCTCCTTTGGCCCGCACGCGGGTCTCCTTGGTGAAACAAAGAGAGATGACTGTGATCAGCCCCAGCGCCATCATCATCAGAGAAACTGGCCAACTAGCCTGGTAATGCGCCAGCAAGGCGGTAGCGATCATCGGCGTCAGGCCACCGGAGAATACCGAGGCGACTTCGTGCCCGAGAGCCATTCCGGAATAGCGGACCTCAGTGCTGAACAGTTCGCCCATAAGACTAGGCTGCGTACCGATCATGGCCCCGTGGCAGATGGCATTGCCAATGAGGAAGGCGAGCCAGATCCAGGCAGGCTCTCGGGTCTCGAGTAACCAGAAGAATGGGAATGCCATTAGCACCATCCCTAAGGCACCCACCATATATACCGGCTTGCGACCTATGCGGTCCGACAAACGCCCCCAGAACAGCATGGCCACCAACTCCACGCACGTGGAGAACGTGACTCCCGCCAGCATCACACTATTGGGCACGCCAAGAAACTTGCCGTAGACAAGAGCGAACGCCAGCATGATGTAGGAGCCGCCGTTTTCAGCCACTCGCAACCCCATGGCCATCAGCACTTCCCGCGGATATCTGCGCAACACATCCAGCACGGGCATATGCGCCGTCTTGCCCGTTGCCTCAGCTCGCTGGAAATCCTGACTCTCTGGCAATGTCCGGCGAATGTAGACGCCCAGGACGAATATGACGATCGAGATAAGGAACGGAATGCGCCAACCCCAGCTATGGAAATCCCGCTCCGGCAACAACTGGACTAGATAGAACACCGCTGCGGACAAGACAAACCCACCGCCCACTCCGATCTGACTAATCGAAGCGTAGAAGCCGCGGCGCTCAGGTGGCGCCGACTCGCTGATCATCAGCACGCCACCGCCCCACTCGCCTCCTGCTGCGATGCCCTGCAAGATACGTAACAGCAGTAGCAACGCGGGCGCCCACATGCCCGCTTGAGCGTAGGTGGGCAACAATCCGATCAAGAAAGTTGCCCCGCCCATGATAGAGAGCGTCCATACCAAGGCTTTTTTGCGACCGTACTTGTCCCCGATATGGCCGAATATCACCCCACCGAAAGGCCGCGCGAGAAAACCCAATGCAAACCCGGCCAGTGCCGCGATCGTACCCACCAGTGGATCGGTGCCCTTGGGGAAAAACAATTCCCCGAATATGAGCGCCGCCGCTGTGCTGTAGAGAAAGAAGTCGTACCACTCCAACGCCGTGCCAGTGACAGAAGCCAAGACGATCTTGCGAAAGGTCTTACTGTCGATCGGTACTCGGTTATCAACTGCAGCGGAAACATGACTGTGCTCCGACTGGTTATCTGATAGTTCAAGCGAATGCGTGCCCGTCATGGCCGTCTCCGTCAATGACTGAATATTTATGAACGCTATTTTTATTGTTGTTGCATCTTTTGTTATTGCACGGCAGTCAAAGCTAAATGATTAGGCGCGTTTAAGCCTGTAGCCGGAGCACTCTAGGTCCCATGTACTGGCGGTAACGCCGAGTTCTCTCAATTTATATTTCTGAACTTTGCCGTTTTCGGTTTTCGGCAACTCGATAACAAAATCTAAGTAACGCGGCACGGCGAAATACGCCAACCGTGACTCACAATATTGCGTCAGCTCCAATGGATCGAGCGTAGTCCCCTCCTTGATGACGATAGATGCCATGACTTCATCTTCCGCCAGTTCGGATTTCACCGCATATACCGCCACGAGCTCCACCGCGGGGTGGCTCGACAGAACCTGCTCCACCTCAAAAGACGAGATGTTCTCTCCACGGCGACGGATTGTGTCCTTCAAGCGGTCAACAAAGCGGAAATAGCCGTCGCTATCGCGCACAACCCGGTCGCCGGTGTGATACCACAGGTTGCGCCAGGCTTCGACAGTCTTTTCCGGCATACCAAAGTAGCCGCAGGCGAAAGCGAAGGGCTGCTCAGCGCGCAATACAAGCTCTCCTGGTTCGCCATCCGCTACCGGCTGATCCTGGCTGTCTACCACCCGGGCACTGAAGCCTTTGGCCAATCGGCCCATAAAACCAGGCCGCTGATTCTCCAGAGTCCCTCCAATCACGGCATTGGTTTCGGTAGCCCCATAACCATCGATGAGGCCTATGCCTGTGCGTTGAATAAACGGGGCGTGGAACTGTTCAGGGACGCCTGGGGCTAGCGCGACACGCACGTTATGCGCGCGCTCGAGCTCATTGTGCGGACGGCTGAGAAGGATAGGCACCATGGCTCCCAGCAGATACGTCACTGTGGCCCCGGTTTCCGCAAGCGCCTGGTAGAAGCCGCTAGCGGAAAAACGTTTGTCTACCACCAGCTGTGCGTCGTGCAGCAAGGCCTGGAAAAAGGCGTTCAATGCATTGGTATGGAACAACGGCAGGCATGTATACAGCACATCCCCGGGGCGCACCTGTAGGTCGCCACCGGTATTCAGCCCCCACCAAAAGAATTGGGCGTGCGGGCAGATCACGCCCTTGGACAACCCGGAAGTCCCGGAGGTGTAAAGGATAACCAGCGGGTCGCCATCCTCGAGCACTGCAGGTGGGGCCATGGACGCACTGCGAGGGGGCATCGACCGCACCCTCAACCGCTCCTGCCAAACCGCGTTGACATCGCCTTGCGGCGAAAGGACCCACAGGGCTTCGACAGCAAGCGCAGAGTAATCAAGTGCCGCGAGCACATCCAGATTGACCTCTTCACTGACCAATAAGCGCGCCCCACTATTAGCCAGCACATGATTCAACTGCATGCCCCGACAGGCGGTATTAATAGGCACCGCAACCGCGCCCAGCCAACCACATGCCAACAGCACTTCAAGGAACTCGGCGCGGTTGGCGCACATCAATCCAACCCGATCTCCACGCTTTATCCCATATTCCGCGAGTGTTGTGGCACGCCGTCCTATCACGTCGACAAGTTGCGCAGCAGTCCAAGTGCAGCTTCGGTCGGAAAAAAGCGCCGTTTCAGGGCTGCGTTCAATACGTTTCAACAGCAGCACCGGAAGTGTTAATGCCCCGCCAACTGCTTGTTGTTTGCAAAAACCTGTGTCCATCACTCAAAGCCTCAGATTGTTGTATCGCCTCGCTGTTGTTCCGAAGTCTATGAACCTGTACCCTATAAGTCAAATTCATGGCAATTATACAATTGATAAACGGTATTTATACGAATGCGCAACTTGAATGATGTCGATCTAAATCTGCTTAGGGTTTTTCAGGCCATAATGGAGGAACGCAGCTTGACACTCGCGGCTGGACGCCTGGCGATTACACAACCTGCTGTAAGTTACGCCTTGGGTCGACTTCGCAAGCTTTTTGATGATGCGCTATTCGTACGCACGCCGGAAGGCATGATGCCGACCCAGACCGCCGAGCGGATCGCCCTACCGATCGGACGGGCACTCACGGCAATACGCGATGCTCTGAATGAAACCGAACCCTTCGATCCTGGTACTAGCGACCGGGAGTTCCGTTTGTGTATGTCAGACATCGGCGAACAGGTGTTCCTGCCGTCGCTTTGTGAACGGCTTCAAACGCTTGCGCCGGCCATTAGGCTCTCATCAGAGCTGGTACCCGTCGCCATGGTGGTCGAGCGGATGCGTATGGGGCAACTGGACTTCGCAATTGGTAACCTGCCCACACTGAAAACAACCACCCGGTACCAATCCCTGTTCCGAGAGCAATACGCCTGCATGACTCGCAAGCGTGACGGACTTCCGGCCGGGAAAATCAGCGTGGAGGATTTTCTTGCCCTCTCCCATGTCAGTGTCACCTCCACTGACAGCAGCCACTTAGCCATCGAGGACACTCTGGCCTCACGTGGCCTGAATCGACACATCGCTTTGAGGGTACCCCACTTTACAGTTGTGCCGCAGATACTCAGGCATACAGGGTGGATGGTCACCCTACCTGAAGGCGTCGCACATGCGCTGAATCATTCGAATGATTTCGTGATTTACCCGCTGCCAGTGGAGATGCCGGGGGTCGAGTCTACCGTTCATTGGCATGGTGCCTACGACGCTGATGCCGGCAATCAATGGTTCAGGGCATTTCTATTTGAAACCTTGCGCAGATAAGGCTATTGCAGATCAGGGGTAGTCACGGAGGCCAAGTCATAAAGGGGCTAGCAGCATACGTCGGCGGGTATTGCTGGCCGGGCTGCGCTACGCGCAGTGTGCGCAGCACGGCAAGGGTATACGCGCCCGCATGGCCCGGTCATAGACTGAGCCGCTTCCGAGCCGAAATGGACGGGCAAAATTACCTAACTCCTCATTAGGATCATTTACGCGCCAGGCTACGCCATGTTGAGGGCCTCCTCCCTGCGCTTCGGCTCGGGCGCCAGCATAATGCTCGGCCTGACGTTCATCGGTTTGCGTGCAAATGAAGCTGACGACACGGCTCATTTTCAGGAGCAGCGGAATGCGTCGTTTTTTTAATTGCAGCCATGGTCCACTACTGCTGGGCCAAGCCAGGCGCACCATTCAACCATCCCATAAACGCCAATAGTGATTGGCATTTTAGTCCGGAGAAGCTTTCATCTCCTTATCAGCCAGCATGCGAACCGCCGTCGTGAACTAGCCCAGCGATCCAGTCAGCGAACGCCTGCACAGCTGGTGATAGAAAGCGCTGATGTGGATATAACAAGTGTACAGGAACCCGGTCAGGCTGCCAGTCAGCAAGCACTTCGACCAGCCGCCCCCATCGTAGATGTTCGGAAACAACATTCTCGGCGAGTTGCACGAGCCCAAAGCCTTCAAGGCACATTTTGATGTAGAGCCCAGTCTCGTTGACGGCTGCTGTGCCCTTGACCGGTACTGAGATTTTCTCGTCGCCCCGGGCGAAGCGCATCTCACCTGCTTGCCTTGCACGGCCCGAGAAGTAATGGATGGCCCGGTGACGAGACAAATCTCGCGGAGTCTGCGGAGTACCGTTCTCTTCGAGATAGGCAGCAGATGCACAGGTCACCCAGCGAAAACGGCCTAGTGGTCGCGCAACGAGCGTTGAGTCATCAAGCTCGCCTGTACGAATGACGCAGTCGACTCCCTCCTGAAGCAGGTCAACCTGCCGATCGTTGACGCCTATCATCAGGTAAATATCCGGGTAGCGCCGGTAAAAGTCTTGCAGGTTTGGAATGACGATGAAGTGGGCAATGCCGCCCGGCATATCGACGCGCAAACGTCCCTGCGGCCGTTTCACGGAATCCGTCAGGCTGGTCTCCGTGCGTTCGATCAGTCCCAATATTTCCCTGCATTGCCCCAGATATTGGGCGCCTTCAGGCGTCAGGCTAACCCGCCGCGTTGTTCTGTTCAGCAGGCGCACCTGCAGGTACTTCTCAAGGTTTTTAACGCTGCTGGTCACCGTTGAGGCCGGTAGAGAGAGCGTCTGCGCCGCCTGGCTAAAGCTTCCTGCCTCAGCCACACGGACGAAAACCTGCATTGCTTGAATACGGTCCATGACGGGTAACAGCCTTGGAGCAATGAAAGGAGGCATTATTATTCGCATAAATTGAATAATAAAAACAGTTCTACCATCTTTTTCCCGCAGTATCGCATTGCGTACATTGCTTCCAACGAAATTCGAAGAGGGGTACTGAAATGGGTGAATACAACCGCAGCATAGTGCAGGCTCCAGCCGCTCCGGCCGGACGCACACTTATCCGCGGCGCAACTGTGCTGAGCATGGACGGCGACATCGGCAATCTGGCGCGTGGCGATATCCTCATAGAAGGCAGCACCATCTCGGCCATCGATGAAAATCTCGAAGCCGGCGACGCTGTTGTGATTGAGGCATCCGGCATGATCGCCATGCCGGGCATGGTCGATACCCACCGTCACTCCTGGGAGGGGCAACTACGGCGAATTAATCCGAACGCCGCAACCCTGGAGGATTACTGCAACGCCACCCACTTTTCGTTCGCCAAATATTACCGTCCGGCGGACATGTATATCGGCAATCTGCTGAGTGCATTGGGCTGTATCGATGCTGGTATCACGACCCTTGTCGACAACTCGCATAACAGCCGCACCGGTGCGCACTCCGATGCCGCAGTAGAGGCGCTGCTCGATGCAGGCATACGCGCCGTACATGCTTCGGGAGCGCCGGTGGCGGGTGAGTGGGACAAAGCCCACTGGCCGGGCAACCTCGAGCGTCTGCAGGACAAATACATCAAGAACGGTGACAACCCGCTGCTCTCACTGGCAGTGATGGCGCAGCTGGAACCTGAGCTGTGGGCTGAGGCCAGGCGCCTGGGATTACCGATCATCACCGAGTTTTTTGGTGGGGACATGGCAGCTGAATTGGAAGGCTTGCATCGCGAGGGGCTGCTGCGCTCTGACAACATCTTCAACCACTGCACCGCGCTGCCGGACGCCGGGTGGAAGATCCTTCGCGAGGCTGGCGTGCGGGTCAACGTATGCCCGCGTTCAGATGCCCACTACGGCATTGAAGATGGAATGTTCGCCATGCAGGCGGCTCAGCGTCATGGCATCAGCCCTGGGCTGAGCGTTGATAACGAAACGTCCTACAGCGGCGACATGTTCATGGAGATGCGGGTAGCGTTTTATCTGCAGCGCGTCCTGGGCATGCATCAGCAGCGCTGCTGCAGCGAAGACCATCATCCGGTGGTGACCCTGCCCGCCCATGTTCTGCTCAAAGCCGCGACTGTCGACGGCGCCACCTGCGCTGGCTTGCATGACAAAATCGGCAGCCTGGTTCCCGGCAAACAGGCTGACATGATCCTTATCAATGCGCAGGACATCAACCTTTATCCGTCAGGTAATGCCTTCGGCACCGTGGTACATGCGGCAGAGCGCAGCAATGTCGACACTGTCATGATCGGCGGGCGTATCGTCAAGCAGGGCGGCAAGGTTCTGGGTGTGAATAGCGAAAAGCTGCGCGCGGCGATCGACGAGTCCCGTGAACATCTGTTTGCTGCTGCTGGCTATCAGCCGGATATGTTTGCCGAGGCATTCTTGCCGCTTGAGTCAGCCAAGTAAGGAGGCGTTAAATGAATGCAGCCTACTACCTACTGGCTATCTGCGCGGGGCTTGGTATCACCCTGCAGACCACGCTGAATGGCCAACTCGCTAAAGGTGTGGGTGGAGATTCCGTAGCGGCGGCACTGTTTTCTTTTACTGCCGGTGCGCTATGCCTGGGCATCTTTTCGTTGATGCGTGGCGGGATAGTGGCTTCAATCGCGGCTATCCCTGCCCAGCCTTTGTGGAGCCTTCTAGGTGGTCTGCTAGGTGCCGGCGCGTTGCTCAGCTACGTCGTACTCGCGCCAAAAATAGGCCTTTCAGCGCTGCTTGGCCTCGCCATCGCCGGGCAGATCATTTCGTCCCTAGTTATCGATCACTTGGGACTGCTCGGGGCAGTCGAGAGGCCGGTATCTGGTTTCAAGTTGGCCGGGGTAATCGTGATGCTCGGAGGCTTGGCAATCGCCCTGTTTGGTGACCGGTGGTCAGGGCTTGTATCCAGCTGACTCCCGTGGTTAACCCCTCTCGCTTGAAAGCCACTGATACCGATGGAGTGCAGCTTGAAGCCGAAGCGGTTGCCGCAGGAGAACTGACAGAAGAGCGATTACGAGGGTTAACTGAGTACGGGAAGCTCGGTAGAGGACTCAGTGTGATCATTTCTGGCTGCTGGCAGCCCTTAACGACTGACCGCTATCGATCCAGGCTGTGGAAAAACGCAGGAATCGCATCGATAATTGAGAACCGAGCAGATTACCTGCGGAATCATCAGGCGAGAGCGTAAATACACTCACCCAGAAAAATAGACATTTTTAGTGCTACACGGGCCGCGTCAGCGGCCCATGTAGCTGTTTACGGGCCAGCAAACGGCGGGGTTACGCCCTGATCGCCTCAAGTAGCTCTGCGATGCCGAAAATGCTCACCATGCGTTTGTGGAGGCGAGCACGTGAAGGCTCATTTCGGTGCTTAACCTCGGCAGGGTTTTGGTCACGAACTGGTTGCTTCCCTTCCAGAATCTGTTCGTTCCAAAGGTGTGCTCCACCAGGCGAACCTTCATCATCTCCGGATCTTGCTCCAATCGGATTTGCCCCTCTCGCCTACTGCTTCATGCTCGCAGCGCTTGAGTCGCCGCTCTTTATCGGTCTTACACTGCTTCTGCATGGAGCAACTCCGGCATCCTGAAAACCAGTATGCAGTAACAGGCGGTCCTCCATCGAGGAACAGGCGCGATGAGTGCCTGTCGTAATGCCGCGTCGTGGCTACTCAGCACTAAAGTCGAAAAGCTGAAACAGCAAATGCAAAAACTCAAGGGCATCGAGGCGCAGCTTCGAGCCAGTCCCGATCAGCAAATCTCGCTTGCCGGCGGAACCACTCAATGACCTCTGGTTGAAGAATCGGAGTTACCCATTCCGGAGGGGAGTCCTGCGTCAATCCACCAATCGCCATGAGCCGTAGGACCTCAGGGTCTAGCCTCAGTTGCTCGGCTGCGGAAAACACTGGCAGCAGCGCTTGCTGAACTTGAATTTCTGACTCACTGGATACGGACATAGTCTTCCACTCTCTCCTTAGACCGATCCGACACGTCAGCCGTTTGAGAAAGTGAAGATGAAGCCTCGCGCGCCCTCTGGAGGGCCATATCTACGCCCCAGGAAAGAGCCGTTGTCATCGACTGGCCCGGTCGTGAATCGAAACATTGTTCATCAAGAACCAGGCCGCTTGGCGCGTACACGCCGATGAACAGTTGAGTTCCTCCAGCTCGAGAGAGCCTGCTTTGCACGTCAATGGTTGTACCATCGGCGAGGGATTCATCATGGATCTGGTGGTGGAGCGTGGGGTCAGCCCATGCCCAAAAAAGCCTTACCGCGAATGCGCATGTCGTTCTCTTACGACGCTAGGTCTATGCTGAAGGATTTATCCACCATGGGCGCATCACCTCCGAATAGCGACCGATTTCCACCGCGCCGATGAGATACCGGACCGGCGGGTCAAAATGCTCCACAAGAATTTTTTTTTGTATAAGAAGACGCGCGTTGCGAGAAAGAAATCGCGGAAATGACAAATTCCTAGAAGGCCCAGCACGTCCTTGGCTGGGCCCGACCCGTTACTTCTCGAGGGTGGCGGCCTGGTTGCCGCCTTCTTCGGCAATCGCTGACAGTTTCTCGTCTGCAGCTTTTTCTTCTGCAAGCGTGTCGGCCAACAGCGAGGCCGCCTCTTCCATACCGAGGTGCTTGGCCATCGCAATTAGGGTGCCGTAGCTGGCGATCTCATAATGCTCAACCTTCTGGCATGCCCCGATGAGCGCCGCATCGAGCACCGCCCCCTTCTCGATTTCATCTATCAGCTCTTTGCTCTCCTCAACCAAACCCTCCATGGCTACGCACTTCATCCGCTTGAGTTTCAATCCAGCGGACTCTACCAACTGGTCAATGCGCTCTATCTGCCCCTGGGTTTCCGCTAGGTGTGAAGTGAACGCATCCGCCAGCAGCGGATTGGTAGATGCCCTAGCCAGACGCGGCAATGCTTTGGTGATCTGCTTCTCAGCGCTGTACACATCCGAAAGCTCATGGATGAACAGGTCTTCAACTGTTTTGCGAGCAACCATCGTCATTCTCCTTGGGTTTGAAAATCGATTTCACTGCAGGGTGTGGCTGACCAAGCTCTCGTGTGAGGACTCAATGGGAAGCTTTGGGGGCAGATCGTTGGGCAGCAGGGAGCCAACGCCGAACATGCTTATGGCCATCTTTACTCGCATCGCTCGGCAAGCCAGGCGCGAGTCGGCCTCGAACTCTGCTACCGCCGCGCTCATCAAATGCTCAAAGCCGATGCCGACCTGAGCCTTATCCCTCCTTTTCAAAGTGCTCATTGCGGCCTCCCGAAATTCAGTCATCTTTACCGTTGACCAAGCCTGAACCAAGATCCGCGCCGGTGACCGGGTTGCTGGCTGGATCGGACCTCGTCCCCAGCTTCATGGCTTCCAATACCGCCAGATCAGGAGCGGCCAGTTCTACCGAAGCGGTGCCATCTCCGCCATCAACGGCAGCCGATGGATTCTCGACGTACTCCCACTCCTCGCCTTCATTCCAAGGGCCGCGCACATTCGGCTCACCCGACATGTTGAAATATTTGTTGGTGAACTCCGGCATGCCAGGGAGCTTGCCCTGAGGGAAGTTAGGCTGGATGGCGTGCAGTGCTTTTTCGAAAGAAAGCTGGTGTGCGATTTCTCGCGTCATCAAGAAACCCAGCGCCTCTTTCACGCCTGGGTCGTCCGTCACGTTCATCAGGCGCTCGTACACGATCTTCGCCCGCGCTTCGGCAGCGATGTTGGAGCGAAAATCAGCTGTCGGTTCACCGATGGTGTCCACATAGGCCGCACTCCAGGGCACCCCTGCCGAGTTGGTAAGCGGAGCGCCGGCGCCGTAGAGGATGCTGGTAATGTGGGAATCGTTACCGGCGCCATTGATTGCTCGGTACAGCTCTCCCTCCTCTTCGACCCCCTCAGCAAGTCGGCCCTTGGCGCCCTTGTTAAGCATCACGACTATCGAGCCTACAATCTCCAGGTGGCTCAGCTCTTCAGTGGCGATGTCCATCAGCAGGTCTTTGCGGGTCCGGTTGTCAAAAGTCCCACCGAGCTGAATTTGATCTGCCGGACGACAATCAAGGAACTGAGTTCTGGGGAGCCAAACGCGACGGTTATATTCAATGATACCGATCCGGTCGTGGGTGGTTTTGATCCAGAGCGAATGGCTCAGGTATTTACCAACCTGATTGGTAATGCAGTCAGGCATGGTGACCTGCAGCAGCCAATCCAGGTCGCCCTCAAAGGCAGCCACAACACAATGACCTTCGGAGTCAGAAACGCCGGAGAGCCCATCTCTCCAGCCGCTATGCCATCCTTGTTTGATCCTGATCGTCGATACTCTGGTTATACCGAGACGGGTAGCAAAGCTTCTCAAGGCCTGGGGTTAGGCCTTTTCATCGCAGCTGAAATCGTCGCCAGTCATGGAGGGAAAATCGACGTGTCATCCTCTAAAGAGAGCGGCACCTGCTTCAGCGTGACGATCCCGCTGTAGAGCGGTGCTCAAGGAGGGCTGCTGCTTCACGCATAAAAATCTCGAGAGTTTTAGGGCCAACCCCTTCGAAGCTCAAAAGCCAGGCCTGGAAGGCAGAGGTGTCCAACTCGTTCTTTTTCAGCGAGATCAACTGAACATCGAGTTCGCTAGCGGCCCGAACACTCAAAGCATGAAGCCGCTTCGCCGTGGACTCGTCGTATCGCGCGTAACCTGCCTGGCCTAGGAGTCCTACGAGATCCCGATGGGAACAGCGGGCCAACTTCTCCGGCGTATCCAGGCCATGCCGATCAACCAAGTTCCGGTACTCCTCCACGGCGAAGGAGGAACGAATCCTCTTCCCGATCAGGTAGCTCGCGAGCAGCCACTTGTACAGCCCATGCCCGGTCGAATCGCTGACATTGATACCCAGGCCTGCAGCGGTAACTGGTATCACCCCTTCGAACGCCTCGGGTCAGCCGAACGTGGGTAGGTACGCTCTTCTTCGATGGTGCCGTCAGCTTTATGAATTTTCACCGAAGCTGTTTTGCCATCAAAGAAGTCAGCCAGCGAACCAACCAACCCCTGCTTCGTAGCGGCGCGCTTGGCGGCTCGTTCCGCACCGGTTTTCTTCAGCTCCCAGCCATCAGCGGTTAGGCTCAGGTGGTAGTTGTCCATTGCCTTTCTCCTCATGCGTAAATGACTTGACCGTCGTCCTGAATGTCTTCGTCGGCGTCCGCTGCGTCCGTTGCATCGGCGCCTCTCACGCCCAACGCTCCCAAGGCAATGTCGGCGCTGTGAACGCGCGGCGATCATCCACAAATCGAATTTAGGGACGTCACGGGCAGAATGATCAGGAACTCCGAAAATGGGTTGATCTTCGGCTACGCGATAGGCGACCGGGTTAACGCGTTGTATCGCCCTGAAGCACCCGCTACGACCGCGATCATCAATGACCGAGGCGCGCTGTGGGGCGCGAGCCTTTGCCGGCCCTTGCCTCTGATAGCGGACTTTGTGGGAGCGAGTTAACCCGCCAACACCGGCAAAGCCGGTGACATCCACCGCGTCGTCTGCTTAGCGGGAAAACCCGCTCCCCACAGAGTGCGCGTCGCACTTGGTAAAGCCGTTAGCGCTCAGCGGTCGCAAAGGGGCGATTGCTGCTCTTCACGATCATGGATATCGTCATGCCTACCTCTTCGCTATATTAGGTCTGATAAGCACAGGTTATCCGAACCTATTGCCGCGTTGAGCAATATGAAATTGACAGAGCCGATACAGATGCCTTCGTCCCTGCCGCTGGTGCTGGCAGAGCTGGCTGGCAACAACCGGGCCGCTGCTGAAGCATCATCACCGCCGGCATCGCAGCCAATACCGTGCACAGCTATCAGGGCGCCCTAGCATACTCGGCGGCGTGGCTGCGTTTGCGCTATTGCCGGTCGCTTGGCGATGGCGCGCTGCCGCCCGAGATTGCGGTGCAGTTCATCGTCAACCACCTAACCAGGCCCGATACTATCGGCGGTTAAACACACCTGCTGCCGCCGGCCGTCGACGCCGCGTTGATGGCGGCCACAGTCACGGGAAAGCTGGGGCCACTGTCGTTCAGCACCGCTTGGCAGTTTGGGCTAAATGGGATAACCCAAGTGAGGCTCCAGCGGTGAAGGCTCTACTGCGTGAGACACGCAAGGCTCAGGCACGCCAAGGTTTATCCGTGCGAAAGAAAACCGCAGTGGTATCGGAGCCGCTGCAGGCGATGCTCGCCACCTGCAATAACGGCGTGCGTGGCACGCGCCCTGCTGTTGCGGGCCTAGAGCGGCGGTGGCCAGCGCCGCTCGGAAATCGTGGGTTTAGAGATCGGAGACCTGCGCCGCCTAGACGTCGAAACCTGGCTTTATACACTCGGGGCAACCAAAACCGATAGTAGCGGCGTACGGCGGGAAAAGCCGCTTGAGGGACTGGCGGCTCCGGCGCTGAATGTATGGCTTCCTGAAGTACCGGCCTGCGAGGGTCCGCTATTTCACCGCTTGTACAAAGATGGCGGGTTCGCGGCTGCTGGTCTGTCCGGTGACCAGGTCGCGCGCATCGTTAAATGTCGCGCAGCACTGGCCGGCGTTGACTGCGACTGGGTAGCGCACAGCCTAGGTTCAGGATTCTTCACTGAGGCTAGAAAACAGGGCGTGCCGCTTGATGAAGTCATGGCGATAACTGAACACCGTAGCATCAGCACGGTGATGGGAAACCTCCAGGTAGGCTCTCTGCTGGGCAGCCGTGCTAGCCAACTGTATCCAGCACCAACTCCAGAGGACGACGATAAACAAATGCCAGTAACCGAGTGAGCTTGCGCTTCGCACCCCGTCCCACTCCCGCGGCTCCAAGGGTTTTCGCGTTTAGGTCTGGCGCCAAGCTGATTAGTCGGGTTGGCGTCACAAACGCTTACAGCCTGAATAGGCTAACCCGACCGTCGAGCGGCCGCTCTCCGGCACCTTCTTCGTAATAATGTACGGCCCAACCCTCAGGAACGTGCGCCTCCCGACGAACGTAATCAGCGGAGCTGCTAAACTCTACCTACCAGCCCACAAGGCGCGTGCTAGAGCTCTCCCATAAAGGGTCTGCAAGTACCGCATGGATGCCAAATGGTTGGCTGATATTTAAGAACAACAACTTTTACAAGGTATAATGATGTTATACCTAGTGCCTGACCTTTTCCGACAATCTGCGCTTGCCAGTCATCGACCGCGATGCCACTTTTTACGTGAGCTGCGCGAGGTAGTTAATCGATGCACAGGCACATATTGACGGAAGGTACGAAAATAATTCATAACGGCGCTTTAGCTGAAGTAGTAGCTTGGGTAGAAGCTGACAAGCTGCAGATAATTGACAGTTATCACAAAATCAAAATAATCAACATTTGCGAGATTCAGTGCGTAATTGATCATGCCACTCTCCAGACATCATTGAAAAACGATAGCCTTGATATTTCGGCTTTCGATGCAGAACAACTGAGCGATGCCCAGAGAAAATATGATGTCATCACCAAGCACCTTGAAGAACCAGCCAGTCGCCCAGTTGCCGAAGCGGTGGCTCAGGACCTGGCCTGTAGTAGTTCATATGCCTACACATTGATCCGTCGCTATGTGCGCGGGAGTTTTAGCTCGCTGATAAAGGAGAAGCGTGGACGGAAAGTTGGTACCCGACGCCTTGCGAGCGAAGTAGAGAACATCATCGACAGTACCATCACCGCGAGCAAAGGTCCTGGAAGCTCTATCAACGCCATATCAGAAGCAGTCAAAACAATGTGCGAGAACGCTGGCTACCCAGCGCCGAGCACTAAGACCATTGCCTTGAGAGTACGCCAGCGCTCCCCCAGTGACAATACGAAACGGTTGCATGGTGGA
Organism: Pseudomonas putida; assembly: GCF_001636055.1. Taxonomy (NCBI): domain Bacteria; kingdom Pseudomonadati; phylum Pseudomonadota; class Gammaproteobacteria; order Pseudomonadales; family Pseudomonadaceae; genus Pseudomonas; species Pseudomonas putida. The sequence continues at coordinate 3,298,625 of NZ_CP011789.1, read as the reverse complement.
AAGAAATCTCGACAGGACCATCTGGTGCGCGGAGGAAAACATCTAACTAAGCGTGCGCTTGAGCTAGTTCAAATAGACCACTGCATCATTGACGTTATCGTCGTCGATTCGACCAGCCGAAAACCGATTGGGCGCCCATGGTTAACGATTGCAATCGACGTCCACACCAGATCTGTCATCGGTTTTTATCTAAGCCTTCACCATCCTTCCGCGGTATCCAATGCTGCATGCTTAGTGCACTCGGTCACACCTAAACACGGCTGGTTATCAGAGCTCAATTTGCATGAAATTCAATACCCTATGTATGGGCTCCCCCAGCACATTTATGTCGATAACGGCAAAGATTTTCGCTCTGCCGCGTTCATTTCAGGATGTAAAGAATATGACATTAAATTAACGTGGCGCCCTCCTGGTTCGCCACATTATGGCGGTCACATCGAGCGATACATCGGAACCCTTATGAAATCTATGCGTGGCTTGCCGGGCGCTATCCTCGCGAGTGTCGCAGACAAGGCAAGATACTCCAATCTAAAGGCGCCAGGAATGACATTGAGTGAAGTGCGCGACTGGATCATTGAGCAGGTCGGTATTTATCACATGAAAGAGCACTCCGAACTGGGGTGCTCTCCCCTGCTTAAATGGGAGAGCGCTCACAAAAATAAAGATGGGAAAATAATTCCACCAGCGATAGTAGGAGATTTTAGGAAATTAGCCATAGACTTTCTTCCATTTAAGCGAGGCTCAATCCAGAGAAGCGGTGTCACTATCCACGGAGTGCAGTATTATGCGCCGGCGCTCAAGCGCTTCAGCATTAAAACACCTTGCATTATCAAGTTCAACCCACAGTCAATCTGTAAGATCTGGGTAAAACCAAACGGTGAAGGCAGTTATATTCAGTGTGACTACTCGGACATCAGATTACCAGATTGCTCGCTCGCTGAACTAAAGGCTGCACGCAAGGAACTGAGCGCCGAGAACAAATCTAGAGTGCCTGTTTCAATGATATTCGCGGCAGTTGAAAGAAACCGCGAGAGGGTTGCAGCAGCGACACAAAAGACTGCAAAAATGAGACGCGAGCAAGAAAAACAAAAAAATTTGTTCACCGCAGATTTAAAGAGGATAGTGCCAGAGCTCTCACCTCGCCTGGACTATAGCCGTCAACCAAAGACTTACGACGTGGAGTGAATGTGATGGCTAGCGACTATTCGCACCTCAACACACTGTGCCAGTCCGTAATGGCGCTGCCCACCAAGGAGAGGATAGGTTTCATTCATAAAGATAAGTGGGTGAATCACAGCGCAGGAGTGAATATCCGGAATAGAATCAAATCCTCACTTTTCCTGCCCAATAACGAACAAGCAATGTGCATGATGATCGTAGGTGCCGGAGGAGTTGGAAAATCTAGTCTGCTTGATCGCGTCGTGAAAGATTGTGAATCATGGGCTCATCGACAAGGCGTACCTGCACCATACCTGCAATTGAAGCTGCCGTCAGATCCGACGTTGAGAAATAATATATCCGCGCTGTGTAACCAGTGCGGGCTGTCTACCCACAGCGTAACGAAAGATGCACTGCCTAGGCCGTTGGAACTATTGTTTAAGGCCCGAAAAATCAGAATGTTGCTCGTGGATGAATTCAATCACCTGCTGGCTGTAAATCGAATCGAAGCGAGAAAGAATTTAAATTTCTTCAAGCTTATCTCTGGCCCTCCAATGTCACTCATACTGGTGGTGTTTGGCACGCATGATGCTATGCACGCAATAAGAATGGACATACAGCTCTCCAGTCGCTTTCAGGTTTTTGAACTGGAGCAGTGGAGGCCAGACGAGGAATTTCGATCATTTCTGGCCAGCTACGAAAAATGCATCCCCCTCATGCATCCATCTAATTTGGCGTCCAAAGAGATAGTTGATTATTTTGTTAATCAACTAGAACCAACAACACGCAATATCGTCAATCGACTCAAATGGGCTGCGATGACGGCCATTCTTGAAGGTTCCGAGCGCATTAGTATTGATGTGCTTAAAAGATCTGATTTCCTCCCTGACCTGAGCTCGGTGTATGAGTAGTAACCACTTATTTGTAGGCATGCACCGGCCTTACTCTGATGAGGTCTTCAGTTCGTGGCTTAATCGCGGTATAAAACGAGGCGTTCCAAAGTTTTTTGAGACGGCGGCAATATTGGCACATTTAGGGATTACTGATCCAGACAGCATCAAGCATGCCCAAGTGTGCATCTTGTCCTCTCAGATCCTGGGCTGCACACCTAGCGCGATCCAGAGCCTACTGCCAACCCCCGCTTTGTGGCTTCCGCCCGTCACTCAGAGACGAAAATACTGTATTTCCTGCATAGCTGAAGATCTGGCTCAAGGGCGCCATCCAGCTTACAGAAGATCTTGGCTCCATCGATGGTCCGTTGGCTGCCCTGTGCACTTACATCCGTTGTCGATGATCCATCACTTTACTGAGGACACTAATGAAACTATAAGTCATGCTGTTTTTGTTGCTCTATCAGGCGACTCGCCTTGGTATAAATTTAGCTATCAAGCCATCCTGGCTGCCTCTTTACGGCGCCCTGAACTTGGCTGCTTTCTGACTGCGCTACGCTTCCAGCTTTGGCTAGCAAACGCCCTTAAACATTCGACAGTGCATCTGCCTACCGGAAGGTCAATAAAAGCAAACCACCTCTTACAGATAATTGATGCCACCGCAATAACTCTGGTCAAGGGTTTTTGCGACACGGACCTTGCCCTCGTATCTTTTACGCCACACGACGCCGGCAGTGATGCCGATCGTCACAACGCTGCTAGATTAGCACCTAACGATATTGCGCGGTTTGACCCTTTGCATACCTCAAGATTACTCGCTACTCTTGGGGCATTCCTAGGCATCCCTTCTTGCGTATCAATGTGGCGCATACTTAGCAGGAATTATCGATATAGTCCACCACCCCTTATAAGCTTTTTTCCTGATATAGAAGCACAAATAACTGATGAGATAATCAAAAAATTATGTGCTTATAAAAACCCTTGCATTGATCTCGTGGAGGGTTGGCTTAGTAGCGTAGGGACACACCGACTCCATCCCGCGCCCTTTTGTTTTATTCGATAACGTTCCTAAAGCTTTGCGACTGCTAACCGCCGCGTTTGGAGAATCCTCGCATGGCAAACCCAATCGACCCCAATGACTTGGACCACTCAATTCTTCCTGAAAACATCTTCTTCGCTCAGCAGGCTTTAAAGCAATATTTTTTACACTTTATCGGCGACAGTCGCACGACGATGTTTAACTGTCTTAAGTACCTTGCACGCGACATTGGCTACGACGACTCACGACTTGAAAGCGTACCTTGGCAAAGGCTGGACGCCCCCAGCATTATTTCATTAGTCAGTGAGTGGAAACAAAAATACTCTACAGCCACAATAGAGCTGAGGCTGATTGCAGTACGAAAAATACTTCGGTGCTGTATGGCTCAAGGCCTCATCACTGACAGACAGTACCGAGAAGTAGATGCGCTTCGATTTGAGTTTGAACAATTGAGAGATTATCGTGGCGTCTATGTCAACTCCGACACCATTGTAAATTTAATGCGCAGCTGCCTGAACGATGAACGTTACCTCCTCGCACTTAGGGATTGCGCCATGGTTGCTTTGCTTTTCGGAGCGGGTTTACGTCGAGCAGAGGCTAGCGCAGTTAGGCGTCATGATGTGGATTTGAAAAATACATCGCTGCAAATATTCAACAAAGGAAAACTAACCTCCCGTCGTCTACTCAACTGGGCACACGAACCATTGATCAACTGGCTGGAGGAGTCAGGCAACCATATCGACTGTGGCGATTGTATTCTCCAACGTGTCAGCAAGAGCGGGAGAATACTGGGAAATCTTACGGCGGATGGTTTGTATAGCGCACTAAGGTCAAGGTGCTTAGAAGCGGGCATCTGTCCCTTGGGGCCTCACGACGCAAGGCGAACATTCGCTATGGATTTTTCACACAAATATGGCTTAAGCGCCGCTCAAATTGCACTCGGGCATAAAAGTATTTCTTCGACGTTAAAGTACGACCAATCGGGAGATCAGGGATCTGAATGGGCTGAGTTTTAGCTAAAGCGATTCCTGGATAATCCCATCATCACTTCGGTCAAATCCCCCATACCTGCTGCAAAAAACCGCGGCTGCTCTAGTCTTTGTACGCCATATAGCCCGGTTCGATATGATTGAAAACGATCCAATAAAAGTAGGCACATCATGCCATTTCGCATACTCACTGGTCGACTCAAAACCCTCCATGACTAATTCTGACGACAGGCAGATTTGGGGGGCTTCGACAGGCCTTATCCTTGAGGACATAAAAAGTAATTTCGTGCATTTCTCGCATAAAAAGAAGAAAATCTGACCTATATCCCAGCTTGGTGTTTTGTGTTTTTCAAAAAAGCCATGTAAAGCAATGGCTTAAGATTTATTCTTTTTAAGGTAGGCTGACAGCTAAAAACTGATGGTGCAAAATCAGACGCGCCGGATATTTGGGGATTTAGTTCGTGCCAGCGTGTTGGTTGGGTCTTGCGTATGGGTACTACGTGTGCCGCCATGCTGAGCTGCCAGCGACACTGGGCTATTTATTGTGTGTCGTGAGCATGCTTGCTCCGAGACTTGTTGGCGATGAGCCTCCCCTCGATGGACGTTCAACCAGAACCTGCGCTGGCAAACGTTCCGACTAGATGGGCAACTGGTTTCCAACGCCAAGACGGCCGCCGACACAGGACCAGGTCCGGCGTCAGCCTGCGGCCTTGCAGCCAAGGCTGCGCATGAGGTCGCGCGCTGTTTCGAAGAACATCTGCTTGAGGTTGTGCGCACTTTCTTCGGTCAAGCGACTGGCGGGCCCGGAAATGACCAGCGCCCCCATGGTCTCGCCTTGAGCGCCATAGATCGGCAGAGCCATGGAGGCGGCGTGGGGATCCGTGGCCCCTTGGGAATAGAAAGGATTTTGCAGCGCAATGCCCACCTCATACGGCGCGCGCAGAGCTTGCGCACCCGCAGCCTCGTCCATCGGGCGCATATCGCCAGGCTGCATGATGAGCCGCAGCCGATGAGAAGAATTCACCCGATACTGGCACATGCGGTAGGCGCCGTGGCGCACATAGAAGGAGGCGGTCTCCCCCGACTGTTCGGCCAGGTGATGCAACCGTGGCATGACATGTCGTTCCAGATCGAGCGCTTCCTGATACACAGCGTTCAAGCGCATCACCTCGCTCGCCAACTGATAGCGGCCGTCGGCCATGCGCGTGATGAAGCCATGATTTTCGAGCGAAACCATCAAGCGCATGATCGTGCTCTTGATAAGCCCGGTGCGTTCCACCAACTCGACCAGGCTCAGCGCTGAATCGCCGATCTGAAACGCTGTGAGCACGGTCAGGACTCGGTCTGCCGAAGCCACGCCATTTACCGCTGGACGCGGTCGCGCTTTCACCATTTGCAAAACCTCACATGAAGAGTGCCCTGAAGGTACGCACGGGCAGAAAGCGCCCATTATCAGACAATGGCTTGGCTGTGGCCAACTGCAGATGCGCCTCGCAGACGCTAAAATGCCAGCAGGCCGATGATTGCGCCTGCTGGCAACGGGTAGAACGGCTGTTACGGACCGGAGCTGCGCCGCGCTGCGATTACACCGCCAGGGCGCGGGCGCGTAGCTCGGTGTTGAGAATACGGTCGTTCTCGCTGTAGTCAACCGGGCAGTCGATCACATGCACACCCGGGTTGGAGATGCAGTGATCCAGCAGCGGCAGCAACGCATCGGCGCTCTCGACACGAATGCTACCCGCCGGACGGCCGGCATCGTTTTGCCGCTCCTGAGTGCGCGGTCAGGCCCTCCCCTCTGCAATCTTGTAAGTTGCCCGAGCAGTGCCGCTGAACAGCCAGTCTTTCTCGGCATCGGTAAAGTCCGCGACCACACGCTTGAATGCGTTCCATAGCACGCCGTAGCCGAACATGCCCTTGTCGACGGGAAAGTTGCTTTCGAACAGGCAGCGCTCTACACCGAAGCATTCTATGGCCAGCAGCAGGTATGGCCGCCACAACGCAGCCAGCAGGGCCGACCCCGGCGGCTGTGAGGCGATGTGGTGATCGAAACCTGACACTTTCATTCCCAGTCCTCCCAGCTTCAACCGCACGTTGGCACATTGCGCCAACTGCCGAAGGTCAGCCGACCAGCGCGCGAACACTTGCTCACGCTGGCCTGCATAAGGCCCGGCACCCAGCGGCCCGCCCAGATGGTCAACAACGATGACCAGTTCCGGGAATGACCGGGCCACCTCAAGTACCTCGCCGAGCTGGGTATGGTAGGCCCAGATATCCAGCACCAACTCACGCTGCTGAAGCTGGGCAAGCCCTTGCTGGAAGGCTGGCTCCAGCAGAATGCCTGCAGGCGGTGGTTTGGGATTGGACACCAGCCTTGGGTCTGCATGCCAGGCCGTTGTATTGCGGATACCGCGCAGGCGCGGGCCGGCACGCTGGAGCATTTCGTCGAGCACCGGCGCCACGGCATCGCCCAGCAACAGGTTGGCGCCACCCACGATGGCCTGGCACAGCCGTACCTCACCTAACACTCCGCTGGCACTGTAGGCCGCCACACCGTTGGCGTACTCGACCTCCCCCACCGCCTGGAACGGCTCCGGACGGTCCACGGCCAGCATCGAACGGCACTGGATATACACCGAGGCCACCAGCCGATGTCCGCAGGCCATGTCGGCCAGATAATCCTCCATCATGTAGCGCTGACCGGGCCGATCCCACAGATGGTGGTGGGCGTCAATGATGGCCCTTTCGGGGTCCAAGGCTGCTTCACTTACCTGGGCAAGCCACTCCGGTCGAACCGGGGCATGGGGGGAATGCATGGTCAGCTCCTGCTACTGGCTCAGAACAATGCCACGGTATAGTTGACGATCAGGCGATTCTGGTCACCATTACGGGCCGCTTCGCTGTGGGACTTGCCGTTGCGCCAGGCCACTCCCAGGCCCTTGAAGGTGCCACTCTGGATCACATAGTCGAGGGAAAAATCCCGCTCCCATTCCGACTGCTCGGCGCCACCTGCGGTCTGTATATGCTCCCCTTTGAGGTACATCACCGAAGCCTTGAGCCCAGGCACGCCCAGCGCAGTGAAGTCATAGCCGTATTGCGCGAAGCCGGTACGCTCGCCGGCACGGGTGAAGCTCAGAAGCATCTTGTCGGTCCACAGATACAAGCTGCTGCCACCGGCGCCCTTGTCGATCGACCCTTGGTTGATCTGCACGAAGTTGCTGTTATCGGAAACACTCTGGTAACCCAGCATCAACGAATGGCCACCCAGGCGGTAGGTAAATGCCGCACTCCACAGGTCGCTGTCGATTTCGCCGTCGCCATTGGCGGTATAGCCGCCGACCGTATAGCCTCGCGCCCGTCCCGACGCACTGCCGTTAGCACCGTCCGAGCGGGTGCGGAAGTAGCGCAGGTCGGAGGTCAGCGAGCTATCGTCAGCGAGCGCCAGTATGTGATTGAGGCCGGCGAAATGCTGCTGGTAATAATCCTGCAACTCACCGACGTAGTACTGCAGCATCAGGGCATCGCTAGCACGATAGTCCGCGCCGGCAAAATAAAACCGGTCGCTTTCCTGCGTACCGCCACTCACGGCCATGCCTGTCAGGTCAGTGGACGCCCGGCCTCTGGCGCGGTTGAGTGCACCCCCTACCAGTGTCAGGTTTTCGAACTCCTTTGACTGCAACTGCGCGCCTTGGAAAGTTTGCGGTAGCACCCGGCCATCAGAGGCTACCAGCACGGGGATCTTCGGCATCAATTGCCCCACTCGCAGCTCGCTCTTGCTCGCCTTGAGCTTCAGGGTCGCACCCGCACTGCCCCACTGGTCCGCTGCATGTTCACCAGCAGAAGGGATCATCGTGCTGCCCGCGTGCCGACCACGCCCGCTGTCCAGGGTGATACCCAGCATGGCGGTCGCATCCACGCCAACACCGATTGTCCCCTCGGTGAATCCGGAGCGCACGTCGAGCAGAAAGCCCTGCGCCCACTCTTCGGTCTTCGACGGCTGGGCGGTGCCATCTCGATTATCGCTGTTGAAGTAAAAATTGCGCATCGCCAGGTTGGCATGGCTATCCGTAAGAAAATCCGCTTGCGCAGGCAGCGTCAGGAGGCCACCACCGGCCACAAGTGCAAAACCACAGAAAGAACGTGAGGATTTCAAGACAAAGGCTCCCTGGGCACCCGAGTACGGGTGCCTGTTTCTTGTTATTGGAATTGACGCAGACTTAGCCCTGCATGCCCCACCGGCGTACTGTGAGCAATTCGATGCTGCGGAACACCAGGCCTTCGACGACCAGGCCGATGACGATGACCATCAGCAGGCCGGCAAATACATGTGGCGTTTCCAGCGCATTGCGATGCTGGAACACATACCAACCCAGGCCGCCGGAATTACCGGAAACGCCGAATACCAGTTCGGCGGCAATCAAGGTACGCCAGGCAAACGCCCATCCAATCTTCAGGCCTGCCAGGATCGATGGCACCGCAGCTGGAATAAGGATGCGCGTGACCAGGCGCAAGCCGCGCAAGCCGTAGTTGCGCCCAGCCATGCGCTGGGTCTGGCTGACTGACAGGAAACCCGAATAGGTATTGAGCGATACCGCCCACAACACCGAATGCACGATCACCAGCATCAGGCTCTGGATGCCCAAGCCAAACCACAGCATGGCCAGCGGCAGAATGGCGATGGCTGGCAGTGGGTTGAACATCGCCGTCAAGGTGGCCAGCACATCGGTACCGAGCCGGGTCGAAACCGCCAGTGAGGTGAGTACCGCCGCCAGGGCGATGGCCAGTGCGTAACTCATCAACAGCACTTTGAGCGAGCTGACTACCGCCAGCGGCAGGACACCATTGAACACGTCCTGGGTCATGGCCTGCACCGTCTCGCTGAAAGTCGGGAACATCAGCGGGTTGTCCAGGTAACGGGCGTAGGCCTCCCAGAGCACGGCCAACACCACGAGCACCAGCGCCCGGCGTACCCCGGTATGTGCGAACAGCCGCTCGAACATGCCCAGTCGCCTGGCGACATCACCCACTTGACCGGGTGGAACCGGTGCGTATTCGAAATCGGCACGTGGCAGGATGACAGGCTTATTCATGGGCAGTCTCACTGTGACCAAAGAGCATGTGGCTGATGCGCTGGTGCAGTTGGCCAAAGGCCTTGCTGCCCTGGTCGGCGAAGCCGAAAGCGCTGGCGTCGAGTTCGGCGCGAACCTGCCCCGGGTGCGGGGTCAGCACGAGAACTCGGGTACCCAGCACGATCGCCTCGTCGATCGAGTGGGTGACGAACATCAAAGTGAACGGGGCCTGATTCCACAACTCCAGCAATTCCTCCTGCATACGCCGGCGGGTCAGCGCATCCAGCGCGGCGAACGGCTCGTCCATCAGCAACATGGCCGGCTCCATCGCCAAGGCGCGGGCAATGGCTACCCGTTGCTTCATCCCGCCCGACAACTGGTGCGGGTAGGCGTCCCTGAACTTCTCCAGGCCAACCTTGGCGGCTGCGCGCGCCGCCCGCTCCGCAATTTCATTGCGCGGGAAGCGCCCGGTGACCTGCATGGGGAACATGATGTTGGCAATGACCGTTTTCCAGGGCATCAGTTGGTCGAATTCCTGAAATACCATCATGCGATCAGGGCCAGGTTCGCGGACCACCTGCCCATCAAGGCAGATCTGGCCAGCCACCGGCTCGACAAACCCGGCGACGCTCTTGAGCAGGCTCGACTTGCCGCAGCCTGAAGGGCCCAGCAAGACGAAGCGATCGTTGCGCTGCACGTCAAACGAAACGTGATGGGTCGCGGTGATCAACTGATCACGTGTTTTGTACTGCAAGGTGACATTGTCCACATTCAGCAGCGCGCGTGCGCTGGCTTGCGCGGGCAAGGCGGTCGGGGACACCAGGCTCATCAGCTACCCTCCCCGTCGGCAACAGGGGCGAAGAACACTGCACGCCAATCGTCGGGGGCCTTTTTCAATGCACCGGACCGCACCATGAAATCGGCCAGGGCCATGACCCCGGTCGGCTGCACCGACCACTCACCACTGACCTGTCGCAACATAGCCTCGACCTGATCGAGCGACAGGCTTGACGGCTCGCTGGCCAAAAACAGTTCCGCTGCCTTGCGCGGCTCCCTGCGAATGTAGGCATTGGCCTCATCGATGGCCGCCACCACAGCAGCGCTTAACTGCGGGTTGTTCTCGACGAAGCGCCCGGTACTGGTCAGTACGCCGCTTGTCATGCGCATATCGAGCGCCGAAGAGAAGTCGAACAGCTTGCTGACCCTGGGATCCTGGGCCAGCTGATAGCTGTATGGGTTGGGGCCGATGTAGCCCTTGATGCCGGCTTTGTTCACCAGGCTGGAAGTCGCGTCGGGGTGAGGAAGACTGACCATCAAGCGGTCCAGCTTGTGGATCTGCTCGGGGCCAAACTGACGCTCGGCGGCCATCTGCAGCAGCAGGGCCTGTTGTCCGCTGGGCGAGCTAACGGCGATCTTGTCATCGGCCTTGAAGTCGGCCAGTGACTTGATCGCCGGGTCATTCACGAACAGGCCGTTGTCCCCGGCCACCAGCGCGCAAAGAGCCCTGACATCCAGCGAGCGACGCGTCTTCTCCCAGGCAATCAACGTCCCGGACAAACCATAGGCGCCAATATCGACATTGCCGCTGATGAGCGCGTCATTGATTGCCGGGGCACCACTGATGCGCTTGATCTCGAAGTCCGCGTCCGGGTGCCCATGGGCCTTGGCTTGCTGACGGAACATACCCAGCTTGTCGGCGACCGTGACCGGCAAGTAGGCATAACCGTACTGGATGGCAAGGGTAACGCGGTCTTGCTCGGCTTGCGCCGTCGCGCAGACTGCAGCCAGACCAAGGGCAATCGAGAGGCTTCTCAGGGACAAACGAGGATGGCACAGCCTGCGCCATGTGCTTAGGTACATAGCAAACTCCACTTGTTATTATTTTAGAACGCCATTTCCTTTACAGAAGGTCATAAACATGCACCGTTCGTCAATAGCCAGTTTAAACGGGCAAAATCAATCGCATTTCCTATCGTGATGGTTTATTTTGCAACGGCATTGCAGTAAAAAAGAAAAGAAAAACAATTCGGACGCGCGTGCGTCCCTCCCCGCCAGGAGCGCCCATGAGCTTTTTCGCTGCCCCGCCGACCGTTGAAACCCGTGTTTTCACCCGCTTGCCCGAGCGCTTTCGCGACCCGCGCCCGACAAGCTGGGCCAATGCCAATCGTCAAGGCCGTGCCATCGACTCGTTCCTTGAGGGGCCCTCCTTCGACCGCCAAGGTCGCCTGTACGTGACCGATATCCCCAATGGACGGATCTTCCGCATTTCGCCACAAGGCGAATGGGAGTTGGTGTGTCAATACGATGGCTGGCCCAATGGCCTGAAGATCCACCAGGACGGCCGCATCTTCATCACCGACTACAAGCGCGGCATCATGCTGCTCGACCCGCAGACCGGTGCTATCGAGGCACTGCTCGCCTCGGCAGGCTCCGAAGGCTTCAAGGGCGTCAACGATCTGGTGTTCGCGCCCAACGGCGACATGTATTTCACCGACCAAGGCCAGACCGGCCTGCAGGATGCCACTGGCCGTGTGTACAAGCTCGATGCCAAAGGCAATCTGACTTGCCTGCTGGGCACCATTCCAAGCCCCAACGGCATCGTCTACGACCCTCATCTGAATCATCTGCTAGTAGCTGTGACCCGCGCGCAACAGATCTGGCGCATCCCTCTGGGGAATGGGTCGATCGTCGGCAAGGTCGGGGTGTTCGCCCAATTGCATGGCGGCTTGGGCGGGCCTGATGGCCTGGCGCTGGATGCGCAAAGCAACCTGTACATCGCGCACACCGGCTTCGGCTCGGTGTGGAAGCTGTCGAAAGTCGCCGAGCCACTGCAACGCATCGTTTCCTGCGCAGGGATCAGCAATACCAACCTGGCTTTTGGCGGTGAAGACGGCCAGACCTTGTTCATTACCGAATCCGAGACCGGCAGCATCCTCCAGGTCCGCACCACCACCCCTGGGCTGGCCATGTACTCCCACAGCTGAACCCGCGCCTGTCAGCGCACACAACAACTACAAGAGAGTGACGACATGACCCACGAAACCACTACCCAGGCGCCGCTTAGCGACGCCGAGGGCGAACGTCTCATGCGCCGCGTCCTGTGGCGCCTGGTTCCGTTCATCTTCATCTGCTACGTGATCAGCTATCTGGACCGCACCAACGTTGGTTTTGCCGCCATCAGCATGAACCAGGACCTGGGCCTGACCGCAACGATGTTCGGTTGGGCGGCAGGGCTGTTCTTCTTCGGCTACTTCATATTCGAGATTCCCAGCAATCTGCTGATGCAACGCTTTGGCGCACGTGTCTGGATTGCACGGATCATGATCACCTGGGGGCTGATCTCCATGGCCACGGCGTGCGCCACCGGGCCTGTCAGCTTCAGTATTGCGCGCTTCCTACTGGGCCTGGCCGAGGCGGGCTTCACGCCGGGTGTGTACCTGTATTTCACCTACTGGTTCCCGGGCAAATGGCGGGCAAAAGCTACCGCGGCGTTTCTGCTGGGGATTCCGGTGGCCAATATCGTCGGTTCGCCGTTGTCCGGCTGGCTGATGGAACAGCACGGCGTCTGGGGCCTGAAGAACTGGCAGTTGCTGCTGGTCACCGAGTCGATGCCGGCGGTATTGCTGGGTATCGCCTGCCTGTTCGTGCTGGTCGACAGCCCGGCCAAGGCCAAATGGTTGAAGCCACGTGAAAAAGCCTGGCTGAGCCAGCGTCTGGCCGAGGAACAGCAGGCGATCGGTGCCTCGCATGGCAATACCTTGCGCGCCGCGCTGACCAACCCAAAGGTGTTTACCCTGGCAGCCATCAACTTCTGCTGCATCGTCGGCTCCATCGGTATCGGCCTGTGGCTGCCGCAGATCATCAAAAGCCTGGGGATCGCCAGCGGAGTGGTCGGCTTCGTGGTGGCACTGCCCTACCTGCTCGGCGCCCTGGCCATGACGCTATGGGCACGCCTGGCGAACCGCAGCCAGCATCGCCTGCCCTACGTGGTCGGCGCACTGGCCACAGCCGCTGTAGCCCTGGTAGCTGCCGCGCTGATCGACCAGCCGCTATTGAAGATCGCCAGTCTGTGCATAGCGGTGGCGAGTATCCTGTCCTTCCAGGCCACGTTCTGGGCAATACCGTCCACCTTCCTCACCGGTCGCGCTGCGGCTGGCGGCTTGGCGATGATCGTATCGATCGGCAACCTGGGCGGTTTTACCGGGCCGTTTCTGATCGGCCTGATCAAGGATGCCACGCACAGCTTCACCTTACCGTTCTTCGCCGTGGCCTCGATCCTGATGATTGGTACCTGCCTGATGCTCTGGCTGGGCGACCCTGCCAAGCGTCAGACGTCGCACGGCCACGGCCAAGTCGCCTGAACCCTCATTTGCGGCGATGCAGGCCGAACTGGGCCAGCAGCCCCGCCGTCAATACCGCGCCGGCGATCGCCAAGGTCACCGGCGCGCCCCAGCGGGCGGCGATCAGACCAGCAGCCAAGCCACCGAGCGCCTCGAAACCAAAGCGCATTGCAATGTAGAAAGCGATGACCCGGCCGCGCAAGTGGCTGGGCGCGCCGCTTTGTAGCTGCATGTTGGTGCTGACGTTACTCAGGGTGATGCCAAAGCCCAACACGGCCAGCGCTAGCAGTGCCAGCGGCAGATTCCCTGCCAACCACAAACCGACCAGCGCCACCGCGGATGACAGCGCCCCGGCATCGGTGAACTGGCGCAACCGCGGCAAGGCGCCGCCTATCGCCAGCACCAGTGTCGCTACGAAGGCACCGGCACCCGCCGCGCCCCACAACCAGCCCAGTACGCGTGCATCGCCGGCGTACACCGACCTGGCCAGGATCGGCAAGAGCGCCGCGTAGCAGGATGCCAGCAGGTTGACCATGATGACGTTGATCAGCAATTGGCGCACGCTTTGGGTCTGCCACATATAGAGCATGCCTTCGCAAAACACCTCTGCGGTTGAGCCGCTGGCCTTGGGGCCTGCAGTGCCCCGCACTTTCAGCAAGCCCCCCAACAGCGCCATGAACGCCATCGCTGTGAGCGCAAAACAGGCCGCCTCCCCAGCGAAGGCAATCAGCGCGCCAGCGAGCGGAGGGCCCACGAACCGCGCCGCGTTGATCAACATGGCGTTGAGCACAAGAGCATTGGGCAGATCGGCCGGGTCGTCGACGAAACTGCCGATCAGCGCCTGGCGCAGCGGTGTTTCCAGGGCGTTGAGCAGGCCCAGCAGCAGAGCCATGCTGGCGATGAAAGCCCCGTCGACCCAAGCCTGCCAAGTCGCCACAGCCAGCACCAGCGACTGCAGGATCAGAATCAGCTGTACGATGATCAACAGGCGGCGCTTGTCGTGGCGGTCGATCCACGCACCGGCCAAGGGGCCGATCAATAATTGTGGCGCCAGCGAAAGAAAGGTTATCAGACCCAGCAGCACGGCCGAGCCCGTCAGGTGATAGGCCAGCCAAGCCAATGCTACCTGCTGCACCCACTTGCCGAGCGTGGACACACCCTGGCCGGCGAAATAGATCTGGAAATTACGGTGGGCGAGCGCCCTGACGGCCTTAGGCCAGTTCGATCGATGTGGCGACGATAAATCGGACAAGTCTGCGAATCCTCATAGACCCGCACCCGGTACCGATCCATCGTCACGGTGCCCTCCATCGCAAGGGCACCGTCGGGCAGGATCAGCCTGGCAGCAGGCAGCCTTTTTTCTTCAAGGACTCCAAGACCCAGGTGCGGTCATTGGTGCCTTGGGCAATTTTTTCCATCTGGGCAGTTTCGGCAGCGTGCTTGGCAGTAGCCCCCGCATAAACCTCTGCTACATGGTCGTAAGGCACGCACAGCAAGCCATCGTCATCACCGATTACCAGATCACCCGGCTCGATCACCATACCATCAATGGCGATCGGCACGTTGATCTCGCCCGGGCCGTCCTTGTATGGACCACGGTGCGAAACACCCGCAGCGAACAACGGGAAGTCGCCAGCACCGATATTGGCCGCATCACGGATTGCACCGTTGATGACGATACCCGCCACACCGCGCTTGACCGCGTAGGCCACCATCATTTCGCCGATCAGGGCATTGGTCAGGTCACCCCCTGCGTCGACCACGATCACGTCGCCAGGCTGCGCAATGTCGATCGCGTAATGCAGCATCAGGTTGTCCCCTGGGCGCGCCTTGACTGTCAAGGCCGGGCCACATAGCACGCCTTCTCGGTGCATTGGACGCAGGCGGGCACCACCTGCGGTCATGCGATTCATCGAATCGCTGACGTTGGCAACCGGAACCTCGCGGTATCGCCGAACCCATTCCTCGCCGACTTTGCGTGCGCGCTCAAGCACTTGGAAGCCAATGCTCATGTGACCTACCTCTCTTGGTTTTATTCGATGTCATCGACTGTTGCCGAATCTGTTTTTAGAATTGCATTTCATTCTATCCAGCGCAATTTATTTTTTATCGCCATTCGAGGGACGATACCGGATGCCTTACTAAATTTCTTGCAACACCATTTCATTATGCTAGGGTTTCGTCATCGCCGCCAAGTGGCAGCGCACTGCCCTGATAAGAACAAGGTATCCATGATGTCCCATACCATTCTGCTGACCGGCCCTGCCCTTGCGGCCGAAGCCATGAACCTTGCCGCCCAGCACGGCGTCAAGATCGTCCCCACTACGCCCTACCTGCCCGAAGACGAGCTGGAAGCCATCATTCGCGCGGAGCAACCCGATGCCATCGTGGTGCGTCAGGGCAAACTGACTCGCGCCATGATCGAGGCATCGCCAAAGCTCAAACTGATCGCCAAGCACGGGGTCGGCTACAACACCATCGATATCCAGGCAGCTGCCGAGCACGGCATTCCGGTATCGATCGCAGTGGGCGCCAACGCCCAGTCGGTGGCCGAGCACGCCTTTGCCCTGATGTTCAGCGTCGCCCGGCAGACTGCCCTGCTGGATGCGCGCATGCGCGACGGGCACTGGGACAAGGCGTCGGCCAACGGCATCGAGCTTTCGGGCAAGACCTTGGGTCTGGTTGGCCTGGGTTCCATCGGCAGTATCCTGATGGAGCTGGTCGCACCGCTGCGCATGAAGGTCAAGGTGTTTGACCCTTACCTGAAGGAATTGCCGGCACGCCTGCACGTCGAGCGGGAAGAGGATTTCGATCGCCTGCTGGCTGAAAGCGATATCATCAGCCTGCATTGCCCGCTGACCGAGACCAACCACAACCTGATCGGCGCTGCCCAGCTTGAGCGCATGCGGCCAGGCGCCATCCTGATCAACACCGCCCGCGGCGAGCTGATCGACACCAACGCCCTGGTGAAAGCGCTCAGCGAACGCCGCATCGCCGGTGCCGGCCTGGACACCTTCAATCCCGAGCCGCCACCTGCCGATAGCCCGCTGTGGGGCTTGCCTACCCTGGTCGCTACTCCGCACGTCGGTGCCAACACCTCAGAGGCACGTGACCGTGTAGGCCTGGTCTGTGTGAGGCAGGTACTCGAAGTCCTGGCGGGCAATGCTCTGGATCCGCGTTGCGTGGTCAACCGCCACCTGATCGACAGCTGATTGCAATCCACTCGCGCCGCTTCGCGAGAGGGGGCGCTTTTACCCCGCGTCACTCCAGAAAAAAAACAATTGGAGAGCATCATGATTTCAGCTACATCCACAGTGGATGACCTCGAACGCAGCACCATGCGCCGTGTTGCATGGCGCCTGCTGCCCTTTCTGATCGTCTGCTACCTCATCGCGATCATCGATCGCGGCAACATCGGCATGGCGTCCTTGCAGATGAACCAGGATCTGCAACTCACGGCCAAGGTCTTCGGTTTCGCCAGCAGCCTGTTCTTCTTTGCCTACTTCCTGGTCGAAGTGCCCAGCAACCTGGCCATGCAGCGGTATGGCGCGCGGATCTGGATTGCCCGGATCATGATCACCTGGGGCCTGATTTCCGCAGGTACGGCATTCGTCCAGGGTGCCAACTCGCTGTACGTCATGCGCTTCCTGCTCGGCGCGGCCGAGGCCGGCTTCTTCCCGGGCGTGCTGCTCTACCTCACCTACTGGTTGCCGTCTGCCTACCGCGCACGCATGGTGGCGCTGTTCATGGTGGCGATCCCGGCCGCCAACTTCATTGGCTCGCCGCTGTCCGGCCTGCTGCTGAGCCTGGATGGCTGGATGGGCTTGCGCGGCTGGCACTGGCTGTTCATTCTCGAAGGCATTCCGGCAGTGCTGCTGGGCATCGCCTGCCTGTTCGTGCTGACTGACCGCCCTGAACAGGCCAAGTGGCTGAGCGACGAGCAACGCGGCTGGCTGACCAACCGCTTGGCTGAAGAAGCTTCGAAGAAAACTGCCATTGGCCATATCTCGCTGTGGAAACTGCTGCGCCACAAGGATATCTGGGTGCTTGCGCTCATCTATTCGGGGGCTTCCGCGGCAGGTAGCACGATGAGCGTGTGGGCACCGCAGTTGCTTAAAACCTTTGGCCTCAGCGCCATGCAGATCGGCCTGGTCAATGCCATCCCGTACGGCATTGCCTCGGTGGTGATGATCATCTGGGGACGCAGCTCCGACCGTACCGGCGAGCGCCGCTGGCATACCGCGATGACCATGTTGCTGATCGCTGCCGGCCTGCTGATGACCCTGTTCACCTCATCGCTGGCGGCCACCGTCGTCATGCTGACCATGGTGCTGGTGGGTGCTTATTCGATGAAAGGCCCGTTCTGGGCACTGGTCTCGGGCTGGTTGTCTTCGTCTACCGCCGCTGCCGGATTGGCGGCTGTTGGCGCCATGGCCAACCTCATCGGTGGCGGCCTGATGGTGAATGCCTATGGCGCCATCCACGACGCCACCGGCAGCTATGCGCTTGCGCTGATGCCGCTGGCGGCGCTGTGCACGCTGGCTGGTGTCGCGGTGTTGGTGATCGGCCGCAAGCGCCAACGCGAGCAGGTTGAAGTGGCCACTGCAGTCAGCGCCAAGTAAGCCACCACCGCCGCACCCGATGCCCACCTTCCCTCGCGAACGTGGGCATCGTTCATTGACAAGAACAAAAAACCGAGGAATACCGATGACCTTGTCTCGACGCCAATTCTTGCAGGTGGGGGGCGCGCTGGGCGCCGCCGTTTCAATGGGTGCGCTGGCCAGTGTGCCGTTCAGCCAGGGTCAAGCGAAGCCACGCCTGACGCCACCCCCAGGCAGTGTCGACTGCCACATGCATTTGTACGACAGCCGCATCCCCGCTGCCCCTGGCGCCAGCCTGCTACCGCCAGATGCCTCCCTGGAGGACTACCGCCAACTGCAGCAGCGCTTGGGCATCCGGCGCATGGTGATCGTCACGCCCTCGACCTACGGCACTGACAACCGCGTCATGCTCGACGGTTTGTTGCGCAGTCGAGGGGATGCCCGGGGCGTTGCCGTAGTGGCCACTTCGGTTACTGACAAGGAGCTCACCACACTGCATGCAGCCGGCGTGCGGGGCATCCGCTTCAACCTCAGCGTAGGCAGCCAGGCTCTCGACGGCCTCGAGCAACTGGCTGCACGGGTCAATGAGTTAGGGTGGAACGTACAGATTGCAGCGGGCCCGTTGCTGCCCGAAGTGGCGCCACGGCTACTGGCCCTGTCCACCAAGGTGGTCATCGATCACATGGGGCATGTGCCTCAACCCGAGGGAGTGAAATCCGAGGCCTACGCCTCGCTGGTACGGTTACTGGACACTGACAGAGCCTGGGTCAAGCTCTCGGCACCCTACCTGCGATCGAAAGCCGGTGCCCCCCTTTACGCAGATGTCGGGCGCGTGGCCAGTGCGCTTATCAGCCACCGCCCGGACCGAATGCTGTGGGGCAGCGACTGGCCTCACCCTACGCTGGCCAGCAACAGCAAGCCCGACGATGGCATGATCCTCGACCGTTTGATGGATTGGGCGCCAAAGGTAGAGACCCGAGCTTCCATACTGCGCGACAACCCCATCCAGCTGTACGGCTTCTGAGCGCTTCCTACGCACGCAAACAATCACCCGCAACGTGCAGGTGATTTCGGCGTGTGGCGCGGCCCGGGTGGGTGCCGTCAGTGACTGATCATCCACGGGCGGCCCGCCGCCCTGGATTTCGAGCCGTTTAGGTTTGCGCGGGTGGGTTTGGCCGGTTTGCTCGGGCCACAGCAACCGCATCCACTCGGATGCCGCCGGCTCTCTTTGTACGCATCGACACTCATCGGCGCATGCGCACGGGTCTCGTTGCGCGCCATGGCCACGCGGGTACTGCCCGGCAAGCATCCAGCGCCCTTCCCTCCATCGCTGCCAGGGCTTCCATGCCCTGTCCAGCGATTATCAGAGCCAGGCTTTGATCTGCGCACACACGGCTTCGGTCGAGATACCGTAACGGTCATGAAGCGTCGGCAAGGCACCGGCATCGAGAAACGCATCGGGCAGCGCGATCTGGCGGAACGTCGGCGTAACGCCGTTGCGCATCAACAATCCGGCAACCGCCTCGCCCAAACCGCCGATGATGCTGCTGTTTTCGGCGGTGACCACCAGCCGTCCGGACTGCTTCGCTTCGGCCAGGATGGTGTGTTCATCCAGAGGCTTGATGGTCGGCACGTGCAACACAGCAACGTCGACACCATCGGCCTGGAGCTTGTTGGCCGCTTCGAGCGAGCGCATCGTCATCAGCCCGGTGGAGATGATGAGCACGTCCCTGCCGGTGCGCAGGGTCTTGGCCTTGCCGATTTCGAATTTGTACCCGTATTCGTCAAGCACTACCGGTACGTTGCCGCGCAGCAGGCGCATGTAGACCGGCCCCTGGTGAGCAGCGATTGCCGGCACTGCCTGTTCGATCTCCACGGCGTCGCAGGGATCGACGATCATCAGGTTTGGCATCGCTCGGAAGATGGCGAGATCGTCAGTCGCCTGGTGGCTTGGGCCATAACCGGTAGTGAGCCCGGGCAGCCCACAGACGATCTTCACGTTCAAATTCTCCTCGGCGATTGCCATACAGATAAAATCGTAGGCGCGCCGCGAGGCAAACACGGCATAGGTGGTGGCGAAGGGTACGAACCCCTCCCTTGCCATGCCCGCAGCCGCGCTCATCAACAGTTGCTCGGCCATGCCCATCTGGTAGAAGCGGTCCGGGTGCGCCTTGGCAAAAATATGCAGGTCGGTGTATTTGGACAAGTCTGCGGACAGCCCGACAATTTCAGGGCGCTGCTCAGCCAGCGCAGCCAGGGCATGGCCAAAGGGCGCCGAGCGGGTCGCTTGGCCCTCAGCGGCGATCGACGCGATCATGGCCGAGGTGGTCAGGCGCTTCTTGGTTGGCTCGGCAGTCGAAGTAGAACTATTCGGCTTGCTCATCACTGTTTTCCTTCTTCGAGATTGTTGAGCGCCAACGCCCATTCATGTTCTTCCACGCGTATGAAGTGGGTCTTTTCCCGCGTTTCGAGGAACGGTACCCCCTTGCCCATCTTCGTATCGCAAATGATCACGCGCGGTTGCGCGCCTGTGTGATTGCGCGCCGCATCGAACGCTGCGACCAGGGCTTCGATGTCATTGCCATCGACTCGCTGGGTGAACCAGCCAAACGCCTGCCAACGATCGACGATCGGTTCAAAAGAAAGAATTTCGCTGGAATAACCATCGGCCTGCTGGTTGTTCACATCGACGATGGCGATGAGGTTGTCGAGCTTCCAGTGAGAGGCCGACATGACGGCCTCCCAAGTGGAGCCTTCATTGAGCTCACCATCTGACAAGAGGTTGTAAACGAAAGAAGTCGATTGCTTGCGTTTGAGGCCCAGGCAAGCACCAACCGCAATACCCAACCCCTGCCCCAACGACCCGCCGGTGATTTCCATGCCCGGCGTATAAGCAGCCATGCCGGACATGGGCAGGCGGCTGTCGTCCGAACCATAGGTTTCCAGCTCATCGAGCGGGACGATTCGGGCCTCGATCAAGGCGGCATACAGCGCAATGGCGTAATGACCGATGGACAGATAGAAGCGGTCGCGCGGTTCCCAGTCAGGATCATCGGACCGATAGCTCAGTGCATGGAAGTAAGAGACTGCCAGCAGGTCCGCAGCGCCCAGGGCCTGCCCCACATAACCTTGACCTTGCACCTGCCCCATGCGCAACGCATGGCGACGGATGTTGTGCGCGCGCTCGGCCAGGCTCAAGGCGGGCTTCAGCATAGTGTTCGTATTCATTACGTAGCTCCGTTAACTCAACGATTGACCGCTGCAGCGGGGATGCGCAGGACCAACGAGGCCCCCGCAAGCAGGACGGCTGTAATCAGATACATGCCGATGGCGCTGGACCCGGTCTGGGTAGTGATCCACCCAATCAGGTAGGGCGAGCAGAAGCCGGCCAGGTTGGCAAAGCTGTTGACGGCGGCGATGCCTGCGGCAGCGGACACACCGCCCAGAAGCGTGGTGGGCAGCATCCAGAACAGCGAGGTGGCCGAGAGGATTCCCGACGCAGCCAGGCACAAGCTGAGGATCGACAGTGTCACGTTGCCGCCCATCAAAGCGGCCAGGCTGAGCCCCATGGCGCCGACAATCATCGGTATGATCAGATGCCAGCGGCGCTCGCGGTGCTTGTCGCCGCTGCGACCGACCAACAGCATCGCGGCAATGGCGCACAGGTAAGGCAGGCTGGACAGCATGCCGATGTGCAGCGGGTCAGATACACCGGCATTGCGCACCAAGGTCGGTAGCCAGAAGGTAATGGCGTACTGGCCCATGACCACACAGAAGTAGATGCCAGCCAGCAACCACAACCGACGGTCGCGGATGAATTCCCCCACCGAACCATGGCTGACTTTCTGTTGGTTGTCCTCGGCCAGTTCGCGGGTAACTAGGGCCTTTTCTTCGTCGTTCAGCCACGTGGCCTGGTGCACGCCGTCCTTGAGGTAAGCCAGTACCAGCAGGCCAACCAGCACCGTCGGCACCGCTTCGAGCACAAACATCCACTGCCAACCGGCCCAACCGTGCACGCCGGCAAACTGGTTCATGATCCAACCGGAGAGAGGCCCGCCAACCATGCCTGACAGTGGGATGGCGATGAACCACAACACCGTCATGCGTGCCCGGCGATAGGAAGGGAACCAGTAGGTAAGGTACAGCAGCAGCCCTGGCGCAAGGCCTGCCTCGGCGATACCAAGGAGGAATCGAAGGACGTAGAATTGCCACGCTGTTTCGACGAATGCGAACAGCGCGGAAATGATCCCCCAGGTGATCATGATGCGCGCGATCCATACCCGTGCGCCCACTTTGTGAAGGATGATGTTGCTGGGAACTTCGCAGAGAAAATAGCCTATGAAGAACATGCCCGCACCCAGGCCGTAGACTGTCTCGCTCAAGGCGAGATCGTTCATCATCTGCAGCTTGGCGAAACCGACATTGACCCGATCCAGATAGGCGCAGAGGTAGCACAGCATCAGGAACGGCATCAGGCGCCAGGCGGTCTTGCGGTAGGCGGAGGTACGCACGGTCGAAACCGCTTCGAGCGATAAGGTAGTCATGCTGGTCTGATCTCTTGTTGTTATTGGCAGCCAGGCCTGAAACTTGGCTGTCATTGATCCAGAACCGCGCGGGCCGGGGGCCGGCCCGCCCACGTGTACTCAGTGAATCAGCATCCCGCCGTTGACATCCAGGGTAATGCCGGTCAGGTAGGTAGAGAGGTCGCTGGCGAGGAACAGTGCAGCGTTGGCGACATCCTGGGCCTGGCCAAGGCGGCCCAGGGGGATGCCTTCGATGATCGCGTGGCGGCGTTCATCCTGCATCAGCCCACCGGTGATGTCTGTGTGGATCAAACCCGGTGCGATGGCGTTGACACGCACGTTGTCCGGCCCCAGTTCACGCGCCATCGCCTTGGCAAGGCCCAGCACGCCGGCCTTCGCGGCACTGTAGTGCGGGCCGCCAAAAATGCCCCCGCCGCGCTGTGCAGAAACAGAGGACATGCATACGATGCTGCCGCTGCCTTGCTCACGCATTTGCGGGATCACCGCCTGCGACATCAGCAGCGTGCCCCGCAGGCTGACATCCAGCACCTTGTCATAATCAGCGCCACGGATATCCAAGGTCTTCAGCGGCTGGGTAATGCCGGCGTTATTGATCAACACGTCGATGCGGCCGAAATGTTCGACAACCGTGGCAACAGCGCGCTGAACCTGGGCCTCGTCAGCGACGTTCGCCGCCAGGCCCAGATGGCTTTCGCCCAGTGAGGCGGCAGCATCGCGGGCAGCAGATTCGTCCAGATCGAGGATTACCACGCGGGCACCTTGCTGAGCGAACGTTGCGGCCGTGGCACGGCCAATGCCACGTGCGGACGCTGCGCCGGTGATGATTGCGACTTTACCTTGGAGAAGCATGTGTGAACCCTCTGTTTGTTGTTATGGGCCGATTCAGGAATCGTGGGTTCAGCTTGTGGCCCGCGAGCTACGTGAGCAATAACGTGAAAATCATCCGATGCTGAAAAAAATTCAGCCCTTCTGCGCTATCCTACGGGTTTCCCCGAATAAAAATAACGCTTTGGAGAATCTGTATGCGCTCGGTAAACGACTCGGCATCGCCACTGCCACCGCTCAAGACCATCCAGGCTTTCGAGCAGGCCGCCCGGTTCGGCAACGTTGCCCGAGCTGCCGAGGTGCTGGACTTGACCCCCTCGGCGGTCAGTCATCAGCTTGCCAAACTCGAGGCCATGATCGGCAGACAGCTGTTCGTGCGTGGCGCACGTGGCGTAGCCCTTACCTCAGTTGGCCAGCAGTACTTGAAAGACGTCTCGGGTATCCTGCACAGCCTTGCCATCGCCACCGAACGTGCCAGCAGCGATGTCAGCCTTGACTGCCTGCGCCTGCACTCTTCACCGAGTTTCGGCCTGCTCTGGCTGATGCCGCGTCTCGAGGCGTTTCGCGAGGAGTTCCCGTCCATTCAGATCAATTTGTCATGCTCCTACGAGGCGCTGCATTTCAGCCGTGACAAGATCGACGTGGACATTCGCCATGGCGATCCGAACTGGCCCAGTTACGAAGTCCGCACGGTAAGTAACGAGACCTTCGAGGTGCTGGCGGCACCCAAGCTCCTCTCCCGCCACCCGGTGCATGATGCCAGCGACCTGCTCGATTGCGACCTGATCCTGTCCGAGGCGACTTTGTTGAGGTGGCCGGCGTGGTTTGCCCAGCACGGGCTGGCACGGCCCGAAAAACCCTATGCGCTGAGCTTCGACCGTTCCTACATGAGCCTGGAGGCCGCCAGCCACGGCCTGGGCTTCGCTTTGGAAAGTGGCTTGCTGGCGCAGAAATACCTGGAAGCCGGGACCTTGGTGAAAGTGGCGCCCGAGGCCCTGGGTGCACCGGTCGCTGCGCACCATCTGGTGTTTCCCAAGGCCCACGCAGCCTTTCCCAGGGTGCGGTGTTTTCTGCACTGGGTAGAGAAGGAACTGGGGCACCAGTTCGTTTTCTGACGCTTACCTATCCAAGTTTGAACGACACGCCGTCAGGCCATGGGGCACAGCGCACACTGATGCCCCCTACCCCTACCCCTACCCCTACCCCTGCTCCGCCAGCTGCGCTTGATACTGCTGCGGACTGACCCCGTGATATCGAGGCGTGGCCACCTCTGGCCCAGGCGCCTTGCACCTGCTCACCGGCCTGTACGATGCCCGCATGGACCAGCAGCCGGGGCTACCTGGCAAGAAGTGACCGCCCCCTCGGCGACCCGGCTGAACGTTTAGTCAGCCGGGCCTGTCGCACGACAGAGACGCAGCACACTGCGCGTACCCTGACCGTGAGGACCTCACCATGAGCGCGATTTCTTCCAATGGGGCTGAAACGCACCCCATCTGTCTGACCCTCAATGGTCAGTCCCGAACACTGCAGGTGCATCCTTGGGTCACCTTGCTCGACCTGCTACGTGACCAATTGGACCTGGTCGGTACCAAGAAAGGTTGTGACCATGGCCAGTGCGGCGCCTGCACGGTGCTGCGTGATGGCAAGCGCGTCAATGCCTGCCTGACCTTGGCCATCATGTGCGACGGGGCCGACCTTGTAACCATCGAAGGGCTGGCCAGCGGCGACGTTCTGCACCCCATGCAGCGCGCCTTCATCACCCACGATGCGTTCCAGTGCGGTTACTGCACCCCAGGGCAGATCTGCTCGGCAGTCGGGCTGGCTCACGAGGGCCGTGCCGACAACCGGGAGGCCATTCGCGAGCAGATGAGCGGCAATCTTTGCCGCTGTGGTGCCTATGGCAACATCGTCGCGGCGGTGGAAGAAGCCCTGCCGTTGATGAGGGATGGGAACCAGCCACAACGAGGGCAGAATCCATGACACCCTTCAGCTACCACAAGCCCAACTCGGTCAGCGAAGCGGTAAACCTGGCTGACGCCTGCTCGCACTTCATCGCTGGTGGTACCAACCTCGTCGACCTGATGAAGGAAAACGTGGTTCGCCCCACGCGCCTGATCGACATCTCCGGACTCGGGCTGAACGGTATCCACCCCACTCCCGGCGGCGGCGTGCTGATCGGTGCACGGGTGAGCAATGCCGACCTGGCCTGGCACCCGATGATCGAGCAGCATTATCCGCTGCTGTCCGACGCGATCCTCGCGGGGGCATCGCCGCAGTTGAGGAACATGGCCAGTACCGGTGGCAACTTGCTGCAACGTACCCGCTGCTACTACTTCTACGACACCGGCACCCCCTGCAACAAGCGCGAACCGGGCAGCGGATGCCCTGCGCGTACGGGCATGAACCGCATCCATGCCATTCTCGGCGCCAGCGATGCCTGTGTCGCGACCCATCCCTCGGACATGTGCGTGGCATTGGCAGCGCTCGAAGCCGTGGTGCACGTACAAGGGCCGTCCGGTGAACGGCAGATACCCTTCGCGGATTTCCATCGCCTGCCCGAGGACACCCCCGAGCGCGACAATCAACTGGCATTCGATGAACTGGTGACCGGCATCGAGCTGCCGCCCCCAATGTTCGAACACCATTACCGTTACCTGAAAATACGCGACCGCGCCTCCTACGCGTTCGCGCTGGTATCAGTCGCTGCAGCCCTGAGCTTCGATGGCGAAGTGATCCAACAGGCGCGCCTGGCGTTGGGCGGCGTTGCCCACAAGCCCTGGCGGGACCTGGCTGTCGAGCGCATGTTGGTCGGCCAGGTGCCTTCAGAAGCACTCTTCACCCGCGCCGCGCAAACGTTGCTGCAAGGTGCACAACCCCTGAGCCACAACGGTTTCAAGGTAACGCTCGCTCAGCGAGCAATCGTGCGTGCATTGGATGACGCGGCGCGCGGCGCCGCTAACGGGGGAGCACGACCATGATCAAAAGCACACCAGTAGTCGGCACGCCAATGGACCGGGTGGACGGCGTGGCAAAGGTCACCGGGCAGGCCCGCTATGCGGGCGAATACCCCGAGGCCGGCCTGCTACACGGCAGCGTCGTGTCCAGTACCATCGCCCGCGGTCGGATACTCGACATCGACAGCACCCAGGCCTTGCGCGTACCCGGGGTAATCGCCGTGCTCGATCATGGCCATCGCCCGCATATATCGAGTTATGACGACGACTATAGCGATGCCGACTCTGCCGAGGGCTCGCCGTTTCGGCCCTTGTTCAATGATCGAGTGCTCTACAGCGGGCAACCGGTAGCGCTGGTGGTCGCTCAAACCCTCGAACTGGCCCGGTATGCAGGCTCGCTGCTCAAGATCGACTATGCCGAGGAGTCTCACCAGACAGACCTGGGCGCATGCCAGCAGTCGCATCCGGCACCCGCCGAAACGCCGGCGCCACGTGGCGACTTCCCCGGGCAGTTTGCCGGTGCGCCGGTGCAGGTGGATGCGACCTACCTGACGGCCAACGAGCACCACAACCCGATGGAGCCCCATGCGTCGACCGTGCACTACAAGGCCGACGGCGCTCTGGAAATCCACGACAAGACCCAAGGCACGCAGAACTGCCAGGACTACCTGCACAAGGTGTTCGGCCTGCCCAAGGCCAATATTCGTGTACGCGCGGCGTTCGTCGGCGGAGCCTTCGGCTCGGGCTTGCGCCCGCAGTACCAGTTGCCGCTGGCAGTGATGGCGGCGTTGCACCTGAAGCGCTCGGTGCGCGTGACCCTGACCCGCCAGCAGATGTTCACCTTTGGCTACCGGCCCCGCACCGAGCAACGCTTGCGCCTGGGGGCAGACGCAAACGGGCGCTTGCTGGCAATCGCTCACGATGCGCTTGGCCAGACCTCCCGCTTCGAGGACTTCACCGAGCACCTGGTGGAATGGAGCGGCATGCTTTACCAGTGCGACAACGTCGCGCTCAGCTATCGCCTGGCCTCGCTCGATGTGTACACCCCGCTGGACATGCGGGCACCTGGGGCCGGGTCCGGGATGATTGCGCTGGAATGCGCCATGGATGAGCTCGCTTGTGCAGCGAAGATTGACCCGGTAGAGCTGCGCCGACGCAACTTCGCCGCCAACAATGGCAACGAGGGCAAGCCCTACTCCAGCAAGGAATTGCTGGCCTGCTACCAGCAAGGTGCCGAACGTTTTGGCTGGCATGAGCGCACCCCCCAACCGCGCAGCATGCGTAATGGCAACCAATTGATCGGCTGGGGGATGGCCGGTGGCGTCTGGGAAGCCATGCAGATGAAGGCCAGCGCCAAGGCGCGCATCGATGCCAATGGCCACCTCACCGTCAGCAGTGCCACCACCGATATCGGGACCGGCACCTATACCGTCATGACACAGATCGCGGCCGATGCTGCCGGCACCAGGGTGCAGGACGTCACCTTCGTGCTGGGGGACTCTTCACTGCCCACCGCACCGCTTCAGGGCGGATCGTTCACGGTGTCGTCAGTGGGCTCGGCCGTGCGCCAGGCCTGCCAGGTTCTGCGCACCAAGGTGCTGGAGCATGCGCGGAACATATATCCCCAGGTGGCCAGCACCCCCTCGGAGCAGATCGTTTTCGCCAATGGCTACTTGCACGCTGGCAGCCAGCGTTGGGCCTTGGCGGACATCGTGGCGAGCGCCCCCGACGGTGAGTTCGAAGTGCAGATCGACGCCGAGCCCGGCGCCCGGCGCCAACCGTTCTCCACCGCCACGCATTCGGCGGTATTCGTGGAAGTCCACGTCGACGAAGACCTTGGCACGATCAAGGTGGTACGTGTGGTCAGCGCCGTGGCGGCTGGGCGCGTGGTCAACCCGAAAACTGCGCGCAGTCAGATCCTGGGAGGCGTGGTGTGGGGGGTTGGCATGGCCCTGCATGAAGCAGCGCTGACCGACCATCGGTTGGGCCGCATCGTCAATCACAACCTGGCGGAGTACCACATCCCGGTGAACGCAGACATCGAGGATATCGACGTGATCTTCGTTGAAGAGCACGACGAGATTGTCAATGAGCTCGGGTCCAAGGGGGTGGGCGAAATTGGAGTGGTCGGGGTGGCCGCTGCGGTGGCCAACGCGGTCTACCATGCCACGGGCAAGCGTGTGAGGGAGTTTCCCATCACGCTCGATAAAGTGCTCTGATCGGGTGGGGCCAAGTCCCCATCCGCCTTGCGCTATCGGCAGCGCCTCGATGTGCTCGTGCAAAACCGGTCGACACCGCCATTGCCGCCGAATATGAGAACGGTCCCTATGCCGATGTGCCGGGCAAGGCGCTAGACGGGTTGAAGCATCTGGAGCCTGACGACGCCGACCCTGCCGAAGTGGCGCGCGAAATCGTGCGGGTGGTGGGCCTGCCTTTAGGCAAGCGCCCGTTCCGTGTGCACGTCGAGCCGTCCCAGGATGGCGCAGAAGTGGTCAACGCCGTGGCTGACCGGGCTCGCCGCGAGATGGACTACGCCATCGATCTGCAGGATCTGCTGTCGCCGGCGGTGATTGGCGAGTTACCCGTTGTGATTGCCCGTTTGCGCGACAGAAGGCGCATAGGGGCCGCGCTTGCGCTGATCCAGCAGCGCAAGCGCGACGGCAAACACACACAGGCCCGCTGCCGACAGGAAGGTGATGGAGAAGGCTGTGCCAATGACCTGCGCCGAACTGTTGGCCAGGCCATGAGTTCCGAGCAGGCAGGCAAACAACAGCGGCAGCGCGGCGGCGCCGGTCATCAAGCCCAGGTTGCGCGACAGACCGAGCAGCCCTGACAGCAGGCCCCGGTATTCCTCCGTGGCATTGGCCATCACGGCGGTGTTGTTGGCTGCGAGGAACAGTTGGAATCCCGGTGTGACCAACACCAAAGCCAGTACATAACCTGCGACGCCGATAAGCCTGGGCAGCACGGCGAAACACACCAGGCCTGCGCTGGCGACCAGCAGGCCGCCGAGCAGGGTTCGACGGGTTCCGAACCGGTCAACTACGCGCCCCGCGGGAACACCTGAGACTGCCGCGCCGATCGGCCCGGCAGCCATCACCACCCCCGTCTGCGCATCGCTAAGCCCCAAGCCGAACGAAAGGAAAAACGGGCCCACCACAAGCGTGGACATCATCACCGCGCCTGCCAGGATGCTCATTGCCAGCGACGTGGCGACCCCCGGCCTGCGTAGTACGGCCAGCGGTATCAGCGGACGGGTTGAGGACCGCGTAATGCGTGCACTGGGGGCCTTGGTCCGGGGTATGCCGGTCAATGTCAGCACCAGCATGCTGGCGCCGCACAGCAACAACAGAACGAATGCAGCACGCCAACCGAAGGCGCCAATCAACACGCCGCCCAGGGAGGGCCCCAGCGCTGTGCCGATGGCTGACATCGTTCCGAGCAGGCCCATTGCCGTACCCAGGCGTTCCTTGGCCACCAGGCCCTTGGCGATGGACAGCGGCAGCGCCATCAGCACCGCCGCGCCCAGCCCCTGGACTGCCCGCGCAACAATCAGCCAATCCAGCCCTGGGGCCAGGGCACAGGCACCGGAGGCCAAGGTGAACACCGCCAGGCCGATGAGCAGTACGCGGCGACTGCCAAACAGATCGCCCATCCGCCCCGCCACGACGATGGCTGCCGTCAACGCCAGCAAGTAGGCCAGCACGACCCATTGCACCTGCTGCACGTTGACCGAAAACACCCGCGCCAGGCTCGCGAGCGCTACCGTGGCAATGCTGACCCCGAGCGAGGCCAGCAGGATCGAGCCTGCCAGCGCGGCCAGGGCAGGCTTGTTCATCTTTGTAACTGCTTCATCGTTCATGGTGTGACTTCTTGTTGATCGGAAGGCGATGGCCTACGATGCAACTTCAAGTCAACTTGAAGTCAAGCATGAAAATCGTCGATATCGGTGAGCTGGCGAAAAGCAGCGGTGTGACGACCTCTGCCCTGCGCTACTACGAGGAAGTCGGGCTGATCCAGTCCGTTGGCCGCAGTGGGCTGCGTCGCCAGTACAGCGAAGACACCCTGCTGCAACTTGCCCTGATTTCGCTGGGCAAGGCCGCCGGCTTTTCGCTGGAGGAGATCAAGGGCATGTTCGGCAAGGACCGCAAGCCGGACCTGCCCCGCCCGGCTCTGCACCAGCGCGCCGATGAGCTCGACCGCCAGGTCCGCAGGATGACAGCGCTCAGCAGCTTGCTGCGACACGTCGCCGAATGCCCGGCGCCGTCGCACCTGGTCTGCCCGAAGTTTCGCAAGTTGCTGCGTATGGCCTGCCCTGAGGGCCTGCCATATGAAAAAGGCTGAACGCTACCTGGCCCTATAACTGTTGAACCCACTTCAACATGCTCTGCGCATCGCTGACCTCGAACTTGCCGGGCGCCTCGACCGCGAGGTGCCTGACCACGCCATCTTCGACCAGCATCGCGTAACGCTGGGAACGATGGCCCATGCCGCGAGCCGACAGATCCTGGCTCAAGCCCAGTGCTTTGGCGAATTCGCCATTGCCGTCGCCAATCATCTTCACCGCATCACCCACCTGCAGGCTGCTGCCCCAGGCATTCATGACGAAGGCATCGTTGACGGAAACGCAGAGGATTTCGTCGATACCCGCCGCGGAAAACGCTTCGGCCGCAGCGACATAGCCGGGGACGTGACGTTCGGAACAGGTAGGTGTGAAGGCGCCGGGCAAGGCGAAAATCACCAGTTTGCGCTGCTGGCAGCGCTCGCGGATGGAAAACGCGTTCGGGCCGATCGCGCAGGCGCCCTCCCCGTTGCTGTAGGCGTACAGCGTGATATCAGGCAGTGAATCGCCGGTCTTGATCATGACTCTCTCCTAGGGTGGGTGGGCTGCACGTGGCGCGCGGCGGCCAGTTTTAGCAGGTTTGCGAGGACGATGCAGGGTTACGCGGTTTCTGAAAAAACTTTCATGTCTTGCAACCCTGAAAAACGGGATCAGCTAGTCGTCTATATGAATCCATCCGGTATATTCCTTCAAGAGACGTAACAAGACATTACAAGAAGGGGTTTCCGTTGGATATTTCACATGCCGCGTGGCTTGCCCACGACACCCGCCTGGTGCTCTGTTGCCTGGCGGCCATCACCACCATCATCGTGCTGATCAGCGTCACCAAGTTGCCGCCCTTCCTGTCGATCCTGATCGGTACCTTCGTGGCGGGCCTGGGCGCTGCCCTGCCGCCAGAGGAGGTGGCCAAGGCGTTCGGCAAGGGCGCTGGCAGTCTGCTGGGCGAGGCCGGGATCATCATTGCCCTGGGCGCGATGCTCGGCGCGCTGATGGCCGAGTCCGGGGCCGCTGATCGTATTGCCTCTACCTTGTTACGCCATGCCCGCGGCAAGGCGCTGCCCTGGGTGATGGCGCTGGTGGCGATGGTCATTGGCTTGCCGCTGTTCTTCGAAGTCGGCCTGGTGCTGATGGTGCCGGTGATCTTCGTCATCGCTCGCCAGTCTGGGCAGCCGCTGCTCAAGGTGGCGATCCCGGCGCTCGCCGGGATGACCACCCTGCACGCGTTGATGCCTCCCCACCCGGGGCCGCTGATCGCTGTCAGCGCCCTGCATGCAGACCTGGGAATGACCATGTTGCTGGGTCTGTGCATCGCCGTGCCGGCGGTGATCCTCGCCGGCCCGCTGTATGGCATCTGGCTGTCGAAACGCCTGGACGTGCAGGAACCCGCGGAACTGGGTGCGCTGTTCACCGCCAAGGTCGAGACCCGGCGCAAGCCAAGCTTTGCCGTATCGCTGCTGATCATCCTGCTGCCAGTGCTGCTGATGCTGGGCAGTACGCTGGCCAAAATCGCCATGGCGCCGCAAAGCACCCTGGCGCTGACCCTCAAGTTTCTCGGTGAGCCGCTGATTGCCCTTGGGCTGGCGGTGATCGCTGCGGTGATCTGCCTGGGCTGGTCGATCGGTATGGCCCGTGACCAGGTCGGCAGCGTACTGCGCAAGAGCCTGGCGCCGATCGCCGTGCTGTTGTTGACCATCGGAGCCGGTGGTGGCCTGAAACAGACCCTGCTCGAAGCCGGCATCAGCGACACGATCAGCAAGGTGGCCAGTGGCGCGCACCTGTCGTACGTGCTGTTGGCCTGGCTGATCGCGGTGGCGCTGCGCCAGGCGACAGGCTCGGCCACCGTTGCGACCACCACCACTGCCGGTATTCTCGCGCCATTGATGGCGGGCCTGGCGACCACCCAGAGTTCGCTGGTGGCACTGGCCATCGGTGCCGGCTCGGTGTTCTTCTGCCATGTCAACGATGCCGGGTTCTGGATGGTCCGCGAGTACTTCGGGCTGCAACTCAAGCAGACGATCTGGGTGTGGTCGGTGCTGCAGACCATCGTCTCGGTGGTTGGGCTGGTCGGCACCCTGCTGCTGTGGCAATGGTTCCAGTAAGCGGCTAGTGACAGCGCAGCTACAGTGGCTGCGCTGTCGCCTCGGCGATCAGAGCGCTGGTGCCCTGCGGCGCTGCAACCTGATCCAGCAGGCCTGTACCGCTGCGCCTACCACGAAAATCCCCAACCATCCGGCCAACGCGGCGCGCACCAGCGGCGACTCGGGGCCGTCCGCCAATGGCTGGCCGCTTGGCAGTCGCGTCAGGGTTTCGTTGATCCCCGGTACCAGCAACAGGAAGAAGCTGAATGCGAACGCCAACTGCGCCAGGTAGGGCCGCGCACGCCCCAGAAGGCTGAGCCTGGGGATGACCAGTGCCGCTCCGACCACCAGCAGCGCGAGGATGCCGAGCGCATGCCCGACGTTGAATCCGCCGGTACTGGAAAGGCCGAACGCGGTCAGTACCGACACCAGCATCCCGAGCAGGTAGCCGCGTGCAACTGGCGCCCGGGGCTCGATCTGATGATGGCGCGCATAGCTGTAGAGCCCGGCGACGAAGGTCGCCACGCTGACGGCGGTATGGATGGCGCCGAGGGTGGATACAGGGTGTGGCATGGTTGTGACTCCGTCTTTGTGAATGGACTGCTACCGACTAGTAGGTAGGCACATAGCTGTAAAAAAAACCGCTGCGCCTGCACAGCGGCTTTTCACCGTGAAAACCTTAGGGTTGTCCATCACCCGCGAAATGCCGCGCGATCCAGCGCTCGCAGAGCGCCCAGAGCTCGGGTGCGCCACGCTGGATGACCGGCCCGTAGCGCTCGATGACCTGCTGGCGCGATACACCGCTTTCGGACCAGGTGCCACCGCCGGTGAAGATGTTGATCAGCAGTGGCTGAAAACGGTCGAGCGCCTTGGCGAAACACGCATCTGCAGTCTCGGCCTGCTCGAACTCCTGCCACAGTTCCAGCATCTGCGTGCCCTGTGGTTGCGGCAGCAGGCCAAACAGCCGCTGGGCGGCCTCGGCTTCCTGCTCGGCCTGCAACTGGCTGGACGAGCCTCCATGAATGGGGTAGTCACCGACGTCGATCTCCACGATATCGTGCAACAGCAGCATGCGGATGACCCGGTCGCTGTTCACTGCCCCGCTGGCATGCTCATTGAGGATCAACGCATACATGGCCAGGTGCCAGGAGTGTTCGGCGGAGTTTTACTTGCGGCTCTGGTCCAGCAGCGGTGATTGGCGACGCACGCTTTTCAACTGGTCGATCTGGCGCAGAAATTCCAATTGCTGTTCCAGAGGGCTTGGCAGCATGGCTCAGGCTCCGGGGGGCGGAATCGGTGTGACAAGCCTGTCGATCAGCGGCTGCGTGATAAGCCCGAACACGCCAGGCTCGCCATAGGCGCGGGCAGACAACATCGCGCCATGCACGGCAGCCATGAAACGCTCTGCCTCAGCCTGAGGGGTATCGGAGAGGGTCAGGCTGCCCGCCTGCGCGCCGCGCTCGAGCACTGTGGTAATCCAGGCCGAGAGGCTGCGGAAATGCGCCCTCACCTCAGTGGCGACTTCGGTAGGCAATACCGGTATCTGAGTGGCGAGCAAGGCACACACGCAATAGCCCTTGCTGGCCTCGCCGACGCATTCCAGCCAATAGCCTACATAGGCCTTGAGCTGGTCGACGGGCGCGGGAAAGTAACGCTCCAGGGCAGCCATGCCGGCCTTGGCTTCTTCGCGGTATTGCGCGACCAGAACGCGCACCAGGTCCGCCTTGGTGGGGAAATGGTGATGGATGCTGGCTTTGCGTATCCCGACGCTCTCGGCGATGTCGGCGTAGCTGAAGCTGTTGTACCCGCCCGTGATGATCAGGGTGCGGGCGCACTGGAGAATGTCGGAGTAGGTCGTGGATTGAGTGCTCATGAACGGCACCCTACCTCCTGGTAGGGACATGGTCAACCGCCGTGAGTGTTCTTTCATTCAGCCCGGTAATCGCCGCAGAGCACATTTGTACTCCGCCGTTGCAAAGCCCATTTTCCCGGGGCTGGCCAGGGTGGAAATGGCAGAAGTTAAAATATTATTCACATGCGCTAATGATTCTCATTGAAGTAGATTTCCCGGCGACCTCGACCTGGGGTCGATGCCTTCAGCCATCCCGGGAGAATCATGCTAGTTCCCTTCCTCATCATGCTCCGCGAGGGCATCGAAGCCGCGCTGATTGTCGGCATCATCGCCAGCTACCTGCGCCAGACCGGCCGTGGCCAGTGGATGCCGGCCGTGTGGATCGGCGTGTTTCTCGCCGCAGCCCTTTCCCTCTTCGTCGGCGCCGGCCTTGAGCTGATGAGCAGCGAGTTCCCGCAGAAACAGCAGGAACTCTTCGAAGCGCTGGTCGGGCTGGTCGCGGTGGTGATCCTCAGCTCCATGGTGCTGTGGATGCGCAAAGTGGCGCGTTCGATCAAGCATGAGTTGCACGTTTCGCTCGATGCCGCGCTCGCGGGTTCGAAGCACCAGGCCTGGGCGCTGATCGCCATGGTGTTCTTCGCCGTCGCTCGCGAGGGCCTGGAGACGGTGTTCTTCCTGTTGGCGGTGTTCCAGCAGAGCGAGGGCCCGGCAGCACCGCTGGGCGCCCTGCTTGGGCTGGTGGTGGCGATCCTGGTGGGGTTGGCGCTGTACTCCGGCAGCCTGCGCCTGAACCTGGCGCAGTTCTTCCGCTGGACAGGCCTGTTCATCCTCGTGGTGGCGGCGGGCATCCTCGCCAACTCGGTGCAGGCGCTGCACGAGGCCGGGGTCTGGAATGCGCTGCAGGGGGTGGTCTTCGATATCAGCCACAGCCTGCCGATGGATGGCCCGACCGGATCGGTACTGGCGGGGATGTTCGGTTACCAGGACACCCCGACCGTGAGCACCCTCGGGGCCTACCTGCTCTATCTGGTCGGTGCGCTGGTGCTGTTCTTCTGGCCGGCACCGGCCAAGCCTTCCTCTTCCCACGCTGCACAGAAACAAGGGTAAGCATGACCAGTCACGAGACCGGCGCCGCCGGCAAGCCCCCCTCCCCCCGTGTACTGCGCCTGGCGGTTGCCGGCAGTGCCCTGTTGATGGTCGGTGCGGGCCTGGTGTTCTTCTATGCCTCGCACCAGGCCCAGGCCAGGCGTGCGGCCAACGCCGGACATGAAACGCTGATCACCATCCGCGATCACGCCTGCGAGCCGAACGACCTGAGCGTCCCGGCCGGGCCGAACAGTTTCCGCATCGTCAACCAGTCGCAACGCGCCGTCGAGTGGGAGATTCTCGATGGCGTGCTGGTGATCGAGGAGCGCGAGAACATCGCGCCGGGCTTGTCACAGGTGATCAACGCCACACTGCAGCCGGGACGCTACGCGATCACCTGCGGCTTGCTCAGCAACCCGCGCGGCAGCTTGACCGTCACCCCGACCGCCGCCTCCGAAGCGGCTGCCAAGGCGCGCCCCGCACTGACTGCCTTTATCGGGCCGCTGTCCGAATACCGCGTCTACCTGGCCAGCCAGGGCAGCGCCCTGGTGCGGGCAGGCCAAGCGCTCAAGGACGCGATCCAGGCCGGCGACCTGCAGCAGGCGCAAGCTGCCTATGGCGCAGCGCGGGTGATCTACCAGCGCATCGCCCCGGCCAGCCAGCGTCTGGCTGAACTGGACAACCGGATCAATGCTCGCGCCGATTACTTCGAACAGCGTGAGCAGGACCCGGCGTTCACGGGCTTGCATCGCATCGAGTACGGCCTGTTCCAACAGCGCACCACCGCAGGGTTGGCGCCGGTGGCAGAGACGCTGCTGCTCGACCTGGGCGAACTCAAGACGCAACTGCTTGCCCAGTCCATCGCGCCGCAGCAATTCACCGAGGCGGTCGTGCGCAGCCTGCACAACCTTGCGCAGATCCGCAGCAGTGGCGAAGAGGAACGCTACAGCCACCTCGACCTGCCGGGTTTTGCCGCCAACCTCGAAGGTGTGCGCAAAGTGATCGATCTGTTGCGCCCCTTGCTGGCCAGGAACGGCTCTGAGCCGTTGGCGACAATCGATAGCGCCATGACTCGCTTCGAGCAGCACCTGCAAGCCCTGCACGGCGCCGAGGGCTATCTGTCCTACGACCAGGTGCCGCAGGCGCAGAAACAGCAGATCGCAGCCGATGCCGACGCACTGGCCAACGCGATCGCGGCCATCGATCAGGCCCTGGGCCTGGCCGAACAGTAAAGACAAGCGAGCCTCAGATGACAGACCGCGATACCCGTAACGCCCCGCAATCCCAAGAGCGCCGCCGCCTGCTGGCAGGCCTTGGTGTGGCAGGCGTCGCCATGGCCACCGGCAACGCGCTGGCGGCTCCCTCACCGGCCAAGGTCACCGAAGCCCCGCACAGCGACCGCACGCAAGAGCGCAACGCCTGGATCGGCGAACATCAACCCGGGGTGGTGACACCGCGTCCTACCGCCGGGATGTTCGTCTCCTTCGATGTCCTGGCGCAGGACAAGCAGGATCTCGAGCGCCTGTTCCGCACGCTGGACCAGCGCATTCGCTTCCTGATGGCCGGCGGCCCGGTCCCCCAGGTCGACCCGAAGCTTCCGCCAGCGGACTCGGGCATCCTTGGCCCGGTCGTCACGCCGGACAACCTGACCATCACGGTGTCGGTCGGCGAGTCGCTGTTCGACGAGCGATTCGGCCTCACCGGCGCCAAGCCCAAGCGCCTGAGCCGCATGCTCGGCTTCCCCAACGACGCGCTGGAGGCCGAGCGCTGCCATGGCGACCTGGGGTTGCAGTTCTGCTCCAACGCGCCGGACACCAACATCCACGCTCTGCGCGACATCATCAAGAACCTGCCTGACCTGCTCTACGTACGCTGGAAACAGGAAGGCTCGGTGCCGCCGCAGGCACCGCGCAAGGCGGCGGAGCCCGAGCAGAGTGCGCGCAACTTCCTCGGTTTTCGTGACGGCTCGGCCAACCCCGACTCCAGCGACGCGGCACTGATGAACCAGCTGGTCTGGGTACAGCATGGCGACGAACCTGCCTGGGCGGTCGATGGCACCTACCAGGTGGTGCGGATCATCCGCAATCTGGTCGAGCGCTGGGACCGCACGCCATTGCAGGAGCAGGAGTCGATCTTCGGCCGCAAGAAAGCCAGCGGCGCGCCCATGGACGGCCAGCGCGAAACCGACGTACCTGATTACACCAAGGACCCGGAAGGCAAGCTGACCCGTCTGGACGCCCATATTCGCCTGGCCAATCCACGCACTGCGGCCAGCCAGCCCAACCTGATCCTGCGCCGGCCTTTCAACTACTCCAGCGGCGTGAACAAGAACGGGCAACTGGATATGGGGCTGCTGTTCATCTGCTATCAGGCCGACCTGGAAAAGGGCTTCATCACCGTCCAGAACCGCCTCAACGGCGAGCCGCTGGAGGAATACATCAAGCCGGTCGGGGGCGGGTACTTCTTCGCCCTCCCCGGCGTGAAGAACGATCACGACTTCATCGGTCGTTCGCTGCTCGACGCTGCCACCCCCATAAAAACCGCATGACACGACACAGAAACGGATCAGGACATCGCCATGAACAAGACCCGCCTCGCCCTGTTGCTCACGCTTGCCCCGCTGTTCGCCCATGCTGCGGTTGACCCGCTGACCCTGGTGCAGCCGGTGTCGGACTACAAGATCTATGTCACTGAGAAGGTCGATCAGCTGGTGAGCGACACCGAGCAGTTCACCCATGCAGTGAAGAAGGGAGACCTGGCCAAGGCCAAGGCGCTGTATGCCACGACCCGGGTCAACTATGAAGCCGTCGAGCCGATCGCCGAGCTGTTCAGCGACCTGGACGCGGCCATCGACTCGCGGGTGGACGATCACGAAAAAGGTGTCGAGGCCGATGACTTCACCGGCTTCCATCGCCTGGAGTACGCACTGTTCGACAAGAACACCACCGACGGCCAAGGCCCGATTGCCGACAAGCTGATCGCTGACGTGAAAGACCTGCAGGGCCGTATTGCCACCCTGACCTTCCCGCCAGAAAAAGTCGTCGGCGGTGCGGCAGCGTTGCTCGAAGAAGTGGCCGCGACCAAGGTTTCGGGTGAGGAGGATCGCTACAGTCACACCGACCTGTACGACTTCCAGGGCAACATCGACGGGGCACAGAAGATCTTCGAGCTGTTCCGCACCCACCTGGAATCCCAGGACAAGGCGTTCGTCGCCAAGGTCGACAAGAACTTCGCTACCGTCAACAAGCTGCTGGCCAAGTACAAGACCCAGGACGGCGGGTTCCAGTCCTACGACAAGGTGGCAGAGCGTGATCGCAAGGCCATGGTCGGGCCGGTCAACACCCTGGCTGAAGACTTGTCGACCTTGCGCGGGAAGTTGGGTTTGAACTGATCTTCAATAACAGTGTTGTTCTGTTCGCAGGCACGCCCGCGAACAGAACAACGCCCCACCTCCCCCCTAACTACCGCGCGAATGAAATATATTTAAAGCTCCCCACGGCCAGCCCCTTTTCTAAACTTTGTTTCATCGAAAACCCGGCCAATCTCCCCTTCTATTCATCGTCCCCCAGGCATAAAGCGTGGAGAATGGCGCGCCGCTCGCCAGGCCCGCTACCGGACCTGCGCCGCTACGAGTGGCGGCCGGCGCTGCGCTGCATGGCTGCGCCACTTTCAGCTTTGAACGGATAGGCGCTGCGCTAAACAGAGATTGTCTATCCGGGCAAGTTCTCAAGGCGAATAAGTCAGTCCCAACGAATGTCGCGAACCTACTGATGACTTTAAGTTCATTTCAACGTTTCGATGTCGCCACTTAACATTGAACTGCGGATGACCTACCCGTCTTGAGGAAATGTATGAACACGCACGCACCAATTATCTTTACCGCTACCCCCGAACGCATCCTGATTACCGGCGCCACGGGCTTCCTCGGCGGGTCGGTCGTCGCCCAGCTGATCACCAACGGCCAGGGCCCGCAACTGGTGTTTCTGGTCCGCGCCGAAAACGCCGGGCAAGGGCTGGAGCGCCTGCGCGACAACCTGCAACAGCATGGCGTCAGCCATGCCGAATGCCTGGCGCTGAACGCAGAGCAGATCATTTGCGGCGACTTCCTCGACACCTCCTGGCTGGCGCGCGAAACGCCGCGCCTGCTGGACGTCGATCGGGTCATCAACTGCGCTGCCGTGGCGTCGTTCTCGAAGAACCCGACCATCTGGCCAGTCAACGTCGAGGGCACCTTCGCCTTCGCCGAGGTGATGAGCCGCTCCAAACGCCTCAAGCGTTTCCTCCATGTGGGCACAGCCATGTGCTGCGGCCCTGAGCGTGAATCGCCGATCAGCGAGTCCTGGGAGTTCCCGGACGCCGAACAGCAACTGGTGGACTACACCGCTTCCAAGGCCGAGATCGAACGACGCATGCGCGAGGAACTGCCGGCCCTGCCGCTGGTGGTGGCACGCCCCTCGATCGTGGTCGGTCACCGCAGCCTGGGTTGCCAGGCCTCTGGCAGCATCTTCTGGGTGTTCCGCATG
Organism: Pseudomonas putida; assembly: GCF_001636055.1. Classification (NCBI taxonomy): domain Bacteria; kingdom Pseudomonadati; phylum Pseudomonadota; class Gammaproteobacteria; order Pseudomonadales; family Pseudomonadaceae; genus Pseudomonas; species Pseudomonas putida. Next base: position 3,258,338 of record NZ_CP011789.1, on the reverse strand, counting down.
GGCTTCGCCCTGGAAAGCTTCACCTGTGGCCTCGACGAACAGATCGACGTGATTCCAGTGGACTACTGCGCCGAGGCGCTGATCGGCCTGACCCTCAAGCCGCGCCTGAGCCACGACCTCTACCACATCTCCGCCGGGCATGATTCGGCGTGTACCTTCGCCGAGATCGACAAGGCGTTCGCCTTGGCCAATGGTGCCGCGCCGGTGGGCGAGCGCTACCGCAAGATCGATGTCGACAACCTCAAGGAGCTGGCCGCCAGCTTCGAGTCGCGCATCGGCCCGGCCAACCCGCGCCTGGTTCTGCGGGCCCTGCGCCTGTACAGCGGTTTTGCCGACCTGAACTACCTGTTCGACAACCGCCGCCTGCTCGATGAGGGCATTGCCATGCCGCCGCGCTTCACCGACTACCTGGATGTGTGCGTACGCTCTTCCAGCGGCGTGAGCATCGCGACCCAGATGCAGTGGGACTTCAAGTAAGCAGGCGCTTCGCGGGTGAGCCCTTCGCGGGCAAACCCGCTCTCATAGGGCAGTCTCAGAGCGTCACCAACCCGTGCTCCAGCGCGTACTTCACCAGTGCCGCCGGAGTATCGATATTCAGCTTGCGCCGGATGCTCAGCCTGAAGGTCTCCACCGTGCGCACGCTGATGCCCAGCTCCCGGGCCATCTCCTTGTTGTTGCTACCCCTGGCGATCATCGCCAGCACCTGTAGCTCACGCGGGGTCAGGTCGTTCTCGTCGCGCCCGCTGCTGACCAGCTTGCGGGCGATTTCCGGGCTGTAGAAACTGCCACCGGCAGCAATTGCCTCGATCGCGGCTATCAGCTCGGTGGAGGGTGCGTTCTTCAGCACATAACCCCTCGCCCCCGCCGTGATCGAGGTGCGCACATACTCCTGGTTGTCGTACATGCTCAGCATCAGCACCCGGATGCCGGGGTACAAACCACACAGGCGGCGGGTCAGCTCCAGGCCGTTCATATCCTGCAGGCCAACATCCACCAGCAGGATGTCCAACTCCAGCGACGCCACCAGCTCAAGCGCCTGGGCGCCGGATTCGGCCTGGCCGACCACCTGGAAATGGGCAATTGCGCCCAGCAGTGCCTTGACGCCGTCACGTACCAGCACATGGTCGTCGACCAGCGCAATGCGGATCGGTGTGGTCTCGCTCATGCAAGCCTCGGATTGTTCATGGGTATCTGGACCTGCAGCTCGGTGCGCCCGGCAGACGACGCAATGCTGAAACTGCCCCGGTGATGTTCGACCCGCTCGCGCAGGTTGCGCAGGCCAATGCCGTGGCTTTCGTACGCCGCACTCGGGTCGAAGCCCATGCCGTTGTCTTCCACGCGCAGTACCAGCACCCCGTCGTGGGCAGAGATGGAAATGATCGCGACACTGGCCTTGGCGTGGCGGTCAACATTGGCCAGCGCCTCCTGGATGATACGGAACAGCGTCAGCGAAAGCTCGGCATCCACCTCGATGTCCGTCAGCCCGCACTCGTACTGGGTACGAATGCCAGTGCGCTGCTCGAAGTCGCGCACATGCTGGTCGATGGCCGGCGAAAGGCCCAGGGTGTCGAGCAGCGAGGGACGCAGGTCATGGGAGATCCGCCGCACTTCACCGATCGCCGAAGCCAGGCGAGTGGTGCCGTTGCGCAGGTTGTCCAGCCCGCCGGCGCGGCCGTTGTCCAGCTCCATCGCGGCGAGCTCGAACTGGAACTTGATCGACACCAGTTCCTGGCTGATGCCGTCGTGCAGTTCGCGCGCCACCCGCGAACGCTCCTCCTCCTGCAGATCGACAATACGCTGGTTGAGCGCCGACAGCTTGCGGTCGGCCAGGCGGTGCTCGCTGACATTGAGCATCAACCCGCCGGCAAAGATGACCAGTACCGCCAGTAACGAGAAGGACGCGATCGCCAGCACCGTGGTCAGCACGCCGGAGGCCACCTCCTGACGCGACTTGAGCGTGGCCACCTCGACATCGTCGATGTAGATACCGGTGCCGAGCATCCAGCCCCAGCGCTCGAGCATCACCACATAGGCCAGTTTGCCAGTGGACTGCCCGGTGGAAGGTTTCTGCCAGTCGTACAACTGGTAGCCGTCACCGCGTTCGGCGCTCTTGAGCAGCGCCTGGATCACCAGCAGGCCCTTGTTGTCGGTCATGCCGATGAGGTCCTTGCCCACCAGTTCGGCCTGGCGCGGGTGCATCAGGCTCTTGCCGTGGCGATCGTAGACGAAGAAGTAGCCGTCCAGGCCGAAACTGGCCCGCGACAGGATCTGCAAGGCACGCTGGCGGGTGTCGTCATCGTCGGCGCCGCTGTCGTACAACGGCGCGATCAAGCTCATGGCCAGGCCCAGGTAGTTCTTCAGCTCGGCCTTTTTCGCCGCCATGATGCTGCTTTCGACCAGGCGCGCCTGGTCCTCCTCGAGCTTGCGGCTCTGGGCGAACACCAGGATGCAGATGAACAGCACCGACACGATCAGCGGCAAGACACTGAGCGTGACGATCTTGTGCTTGAGTTGCATGGTCACTCCGGTTGCGGGGGCGGCGCGGCGTCAGCTTCGCCTGTGGCCCCGACAAATGACAAGGGCGCCACGACAAGCGTGGCGCCCCTTTTACACGGCAATCAATTCAGCAGCAACGCGTCGGACGTCCGCTGGCACCGTTGTAGCGTGCGTCCTGGCGCTCGCGGAAGAACGCCTTGCGGCTCATCACCGGCTCGCCGGGGTATTGGGCCTGCATATGCTCGAGGTAGGTGTCGTAGTCGGGCATGCCGACCAGCATGCGCGCGGCCTGCCCCATGCATTTGCCCATCTTGCTCAGTTTGTTGAACATCGCAGCTTTCCTCAGGCGTCGGGGATTGGCTGGAACGGCGACTCCTTGTCGCTGCGCTCAGGCTTGACCCAGGCTCGCCGGCCGACCTTCACGGCAAAGCACAGGATGCTCAGCACCACGAACAGGAACAACCCGGTCAGCACGGCGTTGGTGTAGGCGTTGAAGATCACATGCTGCATCTGCGCCAGGTCCTTGGCAGGTGCCAGCACCTGCCCGGCTGCGGCGGCATCGCTGTACTTGCGCGCCAGCGCCAGGAAGCCCATGCCTGGGTTGGGGTCGAACAGCTTGATCAGGCCCGCGGTGGTGGTGCAGATCAGCAGCCATACGGCCGGCAGCAAGGTGACCCAGACATACTGCTGGCGCTTCATGCGGATCAGCACCACCGAGGCGAGCATCAGGGCGATGCCGGCCAGCATCTGGTTGGAGATGCCGAACAGCGGCCACAGGGTGTTGATGCCGCCCAGTGGATCGATCACCCCCTGGTACAGCAACCAGCCCCACATCGCCACGCAGCCAGCGGTGGCCACCACGTTGGCGGTCCAGGAGTCGGTCTTCTTCAAGGCAGGCACGAAGTTGCCCAGCAGGTCCTGCAGCATGAAGCGCCCGGCACGCGTACCGGCATCCACGGCGGTCAGGATGAACAGCGCCTCGAACAGGATCGCGAAGTGGTACCAGAAGGCCATGGTGTTCTCACCCGGCAGCGCCTGGTGCAGGATCTGCGCGATCCCCACCGCCAGCGTCGGCGCACCACCGGCACGGGCCAGGATCGAGTGCTCGCCGATGTCGGTCGCGGTCTGCTGGAGGACTTCCGGAGTGATGGTGAAACCCCAGTTGCTGACCGTCTGCGCCACGGTGACCACATCGCCACCGACCACGGCGGCCGGGCTGTTCATGGCGAAGTACACACCTGGCTCGATCACCGAGGCGGCGACCATGGCCATGATCGCCACGAACGATTCCATCAGCATGGCGCCGTAGCCGATGTAGCGCGCATGGCTTTCGTTGGCCAGCAGTTTGGGCGTGGTGCCGGAGCTGATCAGCGCATGGAAGCCCGACACTGCGCCGCAGGCGATGGTGATGAACAGGAACGGGAACAGCGCCCCCTTCCACACGGGGCCTGTGCCGTCGACGAACTGGGTGATGGCCGGCATCTTCAGCTCAGGCGCGATCACCAGGATGCCGATGGCCAGCGCGACGATGGTGCCGATCTTGAGGAAGGTCGAGAGGTAGTCGCGTGGTGCCAGGATCAGCCAGATCGGCAGCACGGCGGCGACGAAACCATAGCCGATCAGCATCCAGGTGATCTGCACACCGGTGAAGGTGAACGCAGGGCCCCACACCGGATCTGCGGCAACCAGACCGCCGCCCCAGATCGATGCAAGCATCAGCAGCACGCCGATTACCGAGATCTCGCCGATGCGCCCTGGGCGCAGGTAGCGCAGGTACACCCCCATGAACATGGCGATCGGGATGGTCGCCATCACCGTGAACATGCCCCAGGGGCTCTCGGCCAGGGCCTTGACCACGATCAGCGACAGCACCGCAAGGATGATGATCATGATCAGGAAAGTGCCGAACAGCGCGATGGTTCCGGGGATCGAGCCCATTTCCTCGCGTACCAGGTCGCCCAGGGAGCGGCCATTGCGGCGGGTGGAGATGAACAGGACCATGAAGTCCTGCACGGCCCCTGCCAGTACCACACCGGCAATCAGCCAGAGCGTGCCGGGCAAGTAGCCCATCTGCGCGGCGAGCACCGGGCCGACCAGCGGGCCGGCGCCAGCGATAGCGGCGAAGTGGTGTCCGAAGAGGATGTGCTTGTTGGTCGGTACGTAGTCCAGCCCGTCGTTGTGCAGCACGGCCGGGGTGGCGCGAGTGGAGTCCAGTTGCATCACCTTGTTTGCGATGAACAGGCTGTAGTAGCGGTAGGCAACGAGGTAGATGGCGACTGCTGCGGTGACGATCCACAGGGCGCTGATGGCCTCGCCCCTGCGCAACGCCACGGTGCCCAGCGCGAATGCGCCCAGCAAGGCAATGGCGAACCAGGCAATTCGGGTAGCCAGTTTGGTCATCGGGATTTCTCCTGTCGCGACGGGTGTGCCGGCGACGGTTTTTGTTTTTGTGGGTGCCCGGGTAGGGACGACGACACTCTCGGCGTACTGGGTCCACAAGAACATTCGCAGTACTACGCGTAAGTGCTACGTAGAACTACGTAGATGGGCTGTCAGTGAGGGTTGCGGTGCGCTTTTCGCGGGCAAGCCCGCTCCTACAGGGAGCGAGGTGGGGCATTGCCTTGTGGACGATGCGGTACTTTTGTAGGAGCGGCGGTTCGCCGCTGCGACTTGCCCGCGAAGCAGGCGCTGCAGATCTTCGCGGGCAGTCCCCAATCCCCCAAGGTCATCATTGGCACGAGTATTGATAAATGATTCCACACCGATTGTTGAACAATCATAAGTGGAGCGTCCTTCATGTCCCGAGCAACAGCCCTTACCCTCGCCCTGACCCTCAGTGCCGCCGCACAAGCCGCCGACGGCACCTTGCAGTCCGATCGCCTGTCCATCGGCTCGGACCTCACCTACCCGCCCTACACCTACCTCGACCAAGGCAAGCCTGCCGGCTTCGACCCTGAGTTCATGACCCTGCTCGGCCAGCACCTCAAGCTCGCTCCCCAGTTTCAGGACACCCGCTTTGCCAACCTGGTGATGGGCGTCAACGCTCGACGCTTCGATGTGGTCGCCTCGGCCCTTTACGTCACCCCGGAGCGCGCAGCGCAGGTCGATTTCCTGCCCTACCTCAAAAGCGGTGCCTCGCTGATGGTGCGTGCCGATGACAGTTTCCGCCCGCAAATGCCGCAGGACCTGTGCGGCAAGCGCATTGGCTCGATCAAGGGTGGGTCGTGGATTCCCAAGCTGATGGCGCTATCCAAAAGCCACTGCGAGGCCAACGGCCAGGCGCCGATCGACTCGCGTGAATTCCCCACTTCCCCGGAGGCAGCCCAGGCCCTGCTGGCCAAGGCGGTCGATGTGCAGTTCGAAGACGCCGCGGTGGCGGCCATCACCGCCGACAAGCTCAAGGGTCGGGTGGTGATCAGCTCCCACGAGCTGATCTACCCCGTAGTCATCGGCCTGGCCGTGCGCAAGGGCAACGATGCGCTGCTCGCTGAACTGCGCCAAGGCCTCGAGGCCATGAAGCACAGTGGCGAATACCAGACGCTGTTGAGCCGCTACAACCTTGGCGAGCCCAGCCGAAGTGGCCCAGGCCCTGGGCCAGAATCCTCAAGCGCCAGCGCAGTAAGCAGGAGCGTCGAGCATGCAATTCGATTGGGATTATGCCGCCGGCCTGCTGGTCAACGGCGACTTCTGGAAGGCGGTCGGCACCGTGGTGGAGTTGAGCGTCGAGACCTGGCTGCTGGGCATCGTCTTCGGCTTTGTCCTGGCGCTGGCGCGGCAGTCGAGCAACCGCGCCCTGAACCGCGGCGCGGCACTGTACATCTGGTTCTTCCGCAGCCTGCCGCTGCTGGTGCTGCTGATCTTCGTCTACAACCTGCCGCAGGTATTCCCGGGGACCAGCGTGCTGCTCTCCAACCCCTATGCCGCCGGCCTGATCGCCCTGGTGCTGAGCGAATCGGCCTATATCGCCGAGATTCATCGCGGCGGCCTGCTGGCTGTGGCCAAGGGGCAACTCGAGGCCGGCAAGGCGTTGGGTATCCGCTACACCGGTGTGCAGCGCCTGATCGTGATTCCACAAGCGTTGCGGGTGGCATTGCCGACCCTGGCCAACGAGTACATCACCATCGTCAAACTGACCTCGCTGGTGTCGGTGATCTCGCTGTCGGAAATCCTGCTGGTCGGCCAGCAGCTGTACACGCAGAACTTCCTGGTGATGGAGACCATGCTCGCGGTCGCCTTCTACTACGTGCTGATCGTCACGGTGTTCAGTTACCTGTTGCGTCGGCTTGAGCAGCACCTTGACGTCACCCGGCGTCAGCCCAAGGCCATCGCCGATGGCCCGGCGCAACCGGCGCCTGTCCGGCGCGAGGCCGCCCCCAGGCAAGGCGACTTCGCCCTGCGGGTGCTCGGCGCACGCAAGCACTATGGCCAGCTGGAAGTGCTCAAGGGCATCGACCTGGATATCCGCTTCGGCGAAGTGGTGTCGGTCATCGGGCCTTCGGGGTCGGGCAAGACTACGTTGATCCGTACCCTCAACGGCCTGGAGGCCCTGGATCGTGGCCAGGTCGAACTGTGTGGCGCCCCCTTCCTGCGCGGGCGTGACGAAGACGGCGGCAGCCTTGGCAGTCGCGTGCACATGGAGGGCATCGTCCAGGTGGGGATGGTATTCCAGGGCTTCAACCTGTTCCCGCACAAGACCGTGCTGGAGAACGTGATGCTCGCCCCGCGTCACCACGGCCATGCCAGCGACTCCGAGCTACGCGCCTTTGGCTTGGCGCTGCTGAGCAAGGTCGGCCTGCGCGAGCACGCCGGCAAGTACCCGCACCAGCTCTCCGGCGGGCAACAGCAAAGGGTGGCGATTGCCCGGGCACTGGCGATGCGCCCGCAGGTGATGCTGTTCGACGAGCCGACCTCGGCGCTTGATCCGGAACTGGTCGGTGATGTGCTCAAGGTAATCGAGGACCTCGCGCGCGAGGGCATGACCATGGTCATCGTCACCCATGAAATGAAATTCGCCTTCCAGGTCTCCGACCGCGTGGTGTTCATGGAACGCGGGGAGATCATCCAGGCCGGTGCGCCGCGCGAGTTGCTCGACAACCGCAGCGAGCGCATGGGCCGCTTCCTCAAGGACGTGCAACTGGCATGAGCAGCAAATCCCCGGAAAAAGCCGGCGAAAGCCTGCCCCTGGCCGACCAGGTAGCCCTCGAACTGCGCGAGGACATCATCGGCGGCCGCCTGGTCTCAGGCATGCCGCTGGTCGAGGCCGAGCTCACCGGCCGCTACAACGCTTCGCGCAACACCGTACGCGAGGCCCTGCACCAGTTGGGCCATGAAGGCCTGACCACCTATGTGCGCAACAAGGGCGTGATGGTGCGCAGGCTGGGTATCGCCGAGGTGCGCGATATCTTCCTGGTGCGCCGCACACTCGAGGTGCAGGCGATCCATGGCAGCAAGCCGCTACGCGAATACCAGTCCGACCGCATGCTCGACGCCATCGAGGCCGCCGAACTTGCCCGTGATCGCGAAGACTGGCAGGCCTTCGGCACCCACAGTCTGCGCTTTCACCAGCACATCGTCGGCTTGCTGCGCAGCCCGCTGCTGGATGCCTTCTTCACCAATATCGCTGCGCAGATGCGTCTGGTGTTCGCCGTTGCGCCCGATGAAAAGAACTTCCAGAGCCCGTGGCTGGAACGCGACCGGGAGATCCACGACCTGCTCGCCGATGGCTTGCGCCACGACGCCGCCGAAGCCATGACCCGTTACCTGGACGACTCCGAGCACGCCCTGCTCGATCTGTTCAGCCATCCACCCCGTTCCTGAAACCGGAGACCTACCCATGTACAAGGATTACCCCGCCGCCTACCAGGTCAGCAAAGGCGCTGCCCTGCAGGTCGACAAGCCTTTCTATGACCGCGTGCGCGAACGCAAGGACGCCCGCACCCTGATCGAGACATTTGAAGTGCCGATCCGCACAGGCCGCGCCTGGAAGGTGCCGGCCGGCCATGTGTTCCGCGTCACCACCCCGGTCGGCCCGCAGGTCGGCGACTTCAACATCTGGAACGCCAACGACCCGCGTGAGCGCCTGTGGGCGGCGCGCACTCGCCAGTTGCAGGGTGCCCACGTCACCACCTACGACCGACTGTGGTCGAATCTGCCGTTCCTGCGCCCGCTGGTGACCATCACCGACGACAGCCTGGCCGACTATGGCATCGACGAGCACGGCGGGCGCCTGCATGACCTGCTCGGCACCCGTTGCGACCCCTACGTGAACAAGATGCTCACGGGTGAGGACTTCCATCACCACTGCCACTCCAACCTCACCCGCGCCGTGCTGCCCTATGGGCTGACCGAGTTCGACGTGCACGATGTGCTGAACATCTTCCAGTGCACCGGCTTGAACCATGACGACATGTATTTCATGAAGGCTTGCCCGGCCAAGCAGGGTGATTACCTGGAGTTCTTCGCCGAAATCGATGTGCTGTGCGCGCTGTCGACCTGCCCGGGTGGCGACCTGTCACTGCCGATGTGGGGGCCTGAGGCACAGGACCCACTGTCGGTCTGCCGGCCGCTGGGGGTGGAAATCTACACGCTCGACGACAGCCTGCTGGAGGGCTGGACGCAGCCCAAGCGCGCCAGCTACAACGGCATGCACGGGCTGGCGATCGGCAAGGCCGAGTGGGAATGATCGGCTGAAGGCCAGTCCAATCCCTGTAGGAGCGGGCTTGCCCGCGAACACGGGCGCAGCCCGTGCCAGGCAGCGCGGTGTCTGTTTCGCGGGCAAGCCCGCTCCCACAGGACAAAAAAACAACACACCTGTGGGAGCCAACTGTCTTTTACCGCCCCCCTACCACCGATCAGCGATCAGAAACCTGCTCCAGAAAGATCAAGCGCAGCGGTTCACCCAGCAGCGTTTCGCTCTGCGCCGCAAACCGCTGGAAATACGGCGCGGCGAAATGCGCATCGAGCGCAGCCTGATCGACGAACGCCTCGCGCATGTAGAACGTCCCCGGCTCATCCTTGCCCTCGAACAGCACATAGTCCAGGTTACCCGGCTCCGCGCGGGTCGGTTCGATCAGTTCCAGCAACGCCTGCTTCAATGCCAGCGCTCTGCCCTCCCGGGCCTTGAGCACAGCAATCGAGACCAGCGGGTTGTTCGTTACCTGCGCACCCATCGACATATCTCCAACACGTTTGAGTTGCGTACAGTGTTACCGAGGCGATGGCCGGGAAACAGCCGCATAGCCCGATAACACTTTCAGCACGATGCAGAAAATGGCTCAGGCCAGCGCTTGCTGTACCTGGCCAACGGTGGTCGTCAGGCTGCCCAGGTGCAACCCCAGCACCCGCTCCACCGGTGCCTGATCCAACGGCCAGTGCAGGGCAATGCTCCCGACCAGTCGCCCTTGCGTGTGAACCGGCAAGGCGATGGCGCGGATCAGGAACGGCAGGCGCACCGGATATTCCCAATGACCCTCGGTGCGCCGGGCAAAGCCGCGCTGGGTTTCGTCCTCGATGGCCCGCAACATCGCGTCATCACCAACATGCGCATGCTCGGCCAGGCGCTGCACTTCATGGGGGGCCAGTTCGCCCAGGCAGGCGCGGCCCATCGCCGAGTGAAACAGGCTGGCGTGGTGGCCGACGATCTGGCAGTTGTTCGGATAGCGCTTGCGCAGCACCTGGGGAATCGCGCTTTCCATCACTTCCAGGCGCTGGCCGTCGAAGCATGACAAGTCGGCGACCAGCCCGGTGCGCTCGCTGAGCTCCAGCAACAGCGGCGCTGCGCTTTCGACCATCTGCCGCTTGAAGCGCAACTGGCCGTCGCCGAACAGGCGCCGGGCGCACAGGCGGTAGCGCCGATCGCTCAGGCCGCGGTAGGTCCAGCCCTGTTCCTGCAGGGTGGCGAGCATGCGCGATACCGTGGCCTTGGGTAACGCCGTCAGGTAGTGCAGCTCTTCCAGCCCCAGGGCCTGGTGCTCACCCAGCAATTCGATGATCGTCAATGCCCGCTCGACCGACCGCACGCCACCGCCGTCCCCGTTGCCGCTCATGTTCGTTCGCCTCCGTGTCTGCACCAGGTTCGTCACATTGCCCAGCAAGATACGCGCCTGCAAGGGCTTCAGCGCGCCAGCAGGCTCGGTGGCGGACAGCGCTCGACCCAACGTGTCAGTTGCTCGTGGGCGTAGGCCAGGCGCAACACTTCGCGGTCCGCCTGGGCCGGGCCGATGATCTGCAATCCCATCGGCAGGCCCTGGGCATTGAAGCCGACCGGTACGCTGATGCTCGGCAGCCCGGCGAGAGTCGGGCCGATCACCACCTCCATCCAGCGGTGATAGGTATCCATCGTCCGCCCACCAACGACCTGCGGCCAGGGTTGTTGTGCATCGAAAGGAAACACCTGGGCCGAGGGCAGCAGCAGGAAGTCGTAACGCTCGAACAACCCTGCCATCGCCCGGTACCAGTCGCTGCGCGCCAGCGATGCCTCATAGAGCGCAGCGGCGCTCAAACGCAGGCCGCCCTCGACTTCCCATTGCGCCTCGGGCTTGAGTAATGCGCGCCGATGTGGGTCGGCGTAGGCGGCTGCGAGGTTACCGTGCACCAGGAAGTGGCGATGGGTCAGCCAGCATTGCCACAGGCGCTCCAGCGGATAGTCCGGCTGACAGGTCTCGACCTTGCACCCCAGGCTCTCGAATTCGCTCAGTGCGCTTTCGCATAGGCTCAGCACGCCATCGTCCATGGGCAAGTAACCGTTGTAGTCACCCAGCCAGCCGATCCGCACATCGTTGAAGTCCTGCTGCAAATCGGCGGCGAAGTCCTGAGCACCTTCGTTGATCGACAACGGTGCCCGCGCGTCGTAACCCGCCTGTACCGCCAGCAATCGCGCGAGGTCGGCAACGCTGCGCCCCATCGGGCCTTCGGTGGCAAGTTGCTGGACGAACACCTCAGGCGCCGGGCCATGGGGCACGCGGCCCTGGGACGGGCGCAAGCCGAACACATTGTTGAACGCCGCCGGGTTGCGCAACGAGCCCATCATGTCGCTGCCGTCAGCCACTGGCAGCAAGCGCATGGCCAATGCTGCCGCCGCCCCGCCGCTGCTGCCGCCGGCCACCCGGCTGGGGTCGTAGGCGTTGGTGGTGGTGCCGAACAGCGTGTTGTAGGTCTGCGAACCGAGGCCGAACTCCGGCACGTTGCTCTTGCCGAGGATGATCGCGCCGCTGCGCCGAACCCGCTCCACGCTGATGGCGTCCTGCTGCGGCACCTGCTCGGCGAACAGCGGCGAGCCCAAGGTGGTGCGCAGGCCAGCCGTGGCGGCCAGGTCCTTGATCGCCTGGGGCATGCCATGCATCCATCCACGGGACTGGCCACGGTCGAGCTCGCGGTCGCGCGCGTCGGCTTCCTCGAGCAGTTGCTGTGCCGGCCGCAGTGAAACCAGGGCGTTGACCTGCGGATTGAACCGCTCGATGTGCGCAAGGTAGGCCTGCATCACCTCTCGGCAGGAAACCTGGCGAGCATGGATCGCCCGGGACAGCTCGCTGGCATCCAGCGCGACGACAGGGTCGAGATCTAGCGGTTTCACGGTTTTACTCCAAGTTCAATGACGGCCGGTGCGCGTGGCCGCACGGCTTCTTTCAGACAATAGGTGCCCAGCAGTGTCAGCACGCAGGCGAACAGTACGTAGAATGACGGCGCCACAGGCGTGTTCAAGACTTTGGTCAGCCAGGTGACGATCAGCGGCGCGAAGCCGCCGAACAACATCACTGCCACGTTATACGCCACCGACACTCCCGTTGAGCGGACGGCGACGGGGAACTGCTCGGCCAGCGCCGTGGGTGCCGGCCCGTAGAAACCGCCGATCATGCTGCACAGGGCCAGTTGCATCACCAGCAGGCGCTCTACCGAAGGTGCCGCGGCGACCCACAGGTGCAGCGGGTAGACCATCAGGAAAAAGCCCAGGGTGAAGGCCATCAGCACCGGTCGGCGGCCAATACGGTCGGACAGCGCGCCGGAGAACGGAATCACCACCGTCATCAGGCCCACCGCGAGCATCTGCACCAACAGCACCTGGTCCAATGGCAACCCCAGGCTCTTGTGGGCGAAAGTCGGCATGTTCACCAGCACCACATAGAAGGAAACGGTCGCGCCACTGGCCAGGCCCATGGACACCAACAGCGCCCGGCGATGCGTACGTAGCACCTGCCACAGGCTCGGGGCCTGGTCCTTGGCTTGCTTGCGCGCCTCGAGAAACTCCTCGGGCTCCTGCATTTGCTTGCGAATCCACAACCCCACCGGGCCGATCAGCAAGCCGAACACGAAGGGAATTCGCCAGCCCCAGGCGTCCAGCGCCTCGGGTGAACACAAGTGGGTGACCAGCGCGACCATCGACGCCCCGGAGAACACCGCCAGGCATTGCCCGACCAGTTGCCAGGAGCCATAGAGCCCCTTGCGGTGCGCCGGCGCGCTCTCCACCAGAAATGCCGTGGCGCTGGCGTATTCGCCCCCCGTGGCAAAGCCCTGCAGCATACGCGCGACCACGATGAGCATAGGAGCGCCCATGCCGATGGCCAGGTAGTTGGGGGCGAAGGCGATCATCGCAATGGACAGGGTCATCAGGCGAATGATCAGTTGCATGGCGGCCTTGCGCCCTTTGCGGTCGGCATACATGCCCAGTAACACGCCACCCACCGGGCGCATGAAGAAACCGACGCCGAAGGTCGCCAGGGCCATCAGCAGCGAGGCGTAGTCATCGTCGGAGGGAAAGAACTGACGAGCGACGATGCTGGCCAGAAAGCCGTACACGATGAAGTCATACCATTCCAGCGCATTGCCGATGACGGCCGCGACCACTTGCCGGGTGCGCGATGCGCCTGCGTTCGTAGCGTGCATGGGAAGTTCTCCAGAAACCAGATGTGAGGAACGCCCGCAGGGATGCGGGCTCCAGCGGCAGTCAATGAAGAAGCGCTCAGGCCGGGGCGAGCCAGCGCTCGGTGAGCGCGCTCCAGTAGGCGGCCCCGGTCAGCAGGATGTCGTCGTTGAAGTCGTAGGCGGGGTTGTGCACCATCGGCCGATCCACGCCGTTGCCGATGAACAGGTAGGCACCGGGGCAGCGTTGCAGCATCCAGGCAAAGTCTTCGCTGCCCATCAGCTTGCGGGTATTGCCATCGACGGCGGCTTCTCCGAGCAGCTCGATACCGACCTGGCGGGCGAAGGCGTTTTCCGCGGCATGGTTGATCAGCACCGGGTAGGCAGGCCGGTGTTCGATGCTCACGCGGCAGCCGAAGCTCTTGGCCTGGGCGTGGATGATCGCCTGTACGCGCTCCAGGGTCAGGCGCCTGACCTCGCCATCGAGCGCACGCAGGCTCAGGCGCAACAAGGCCTGCTGCGGAATGACGTTGGCCGCCTCGCCAGCCTGCAGCGCACCGACGGTAACCACTGCCGCCTCCTGGGCATCGATGTTGCGCGCCACCACGGTCTGCAGCGCCATCACCACACTGGCGGCCGCAACCAGTGGGTCGACGGTCAGGTGCGGCATCGAACCATGACCACCGACGCCCTCCAGGATGACGGTCAGCAGGTCCTGGGAAGCCATCATCGCTCCTTCGCGAAACCCCAGGTGCCCGGCGGCCAGCCCCGGCATGTTGTGCATGCCGAACAGCGCATCGCAGGGGAAACGCTCGAGCAGGCCATCGGCGAGCATCGCCTCGGCGCCGCCCTGCCCCTCCTCGGCCGGCTGAAAGATCAGTGTCAGGGTGCCGTCGAAACGCCGGGTCGCCGCCAGGTAGCGAGCAGCACCGAGCAGCATCACGGTATGACCGTCGTGTCCGCAGGCATGCATGCAACCCGTGTGTCGGCTGCTGTAGGCCGCGCCCGTGGCCTCGACGATCGGCAACGCATCCATGTCGGCGCGCAGCCCCAGGCGGCGCGTGCTGCTGCCGTTGCGCAGCACACCGACCACGCCGGTGCGGCCAATCCCGGTGTGGACCTCGTAGCCCCAATCGCGCAGGGCCTGGGCGACCAGCGACGAAGTGCGATTCTCCTCGAAGCCCAGTTCAGGGTGGGCATGGATATCCTGGCGCAGTGCCTGAAGCTCGCCGGTAACGTCAGCGAGCCAGGCCAGGATGTGCGGGTGTTTGGATGTGGTCATCGGGCATCTCCTCGCGCGGGTTGCAGTCCCGCTTTTGTTATTCGCTCGGGGATTGCGGCACGAGAGGCAGGCCGCAGGTGCTGCCAGATAAACCTGACGGCGCGGCGGCGACAATCGAATGTGGTTCCGCTGTGTGGAACCCGGCGTGCAGGCCGGGCTTGAAGCGGGGTCGTCCCTCCATCACTACTCGCTCTATATTTTTGTAAATGGCGATAGTGATTTCAGGATTGAAGTGGGCCGCTGTAGCTTCTCTGCCCCTGCACTACACTTTCCAGGCTTCGAAAACACTCGCCAAGCCCCTGGAGGTGTCCCATGAGCAACCCCAACCAAAGCACATTTACCGGCTGGGCCGCGACGGCAGCCGGTGCGCCACTGCAGCGGTACAGCTACGATCCCGGCCCGCTGGCTGACGACGAGGTGCAGGTCGTGGTCGAGTACTGCGGCGTCTGCCACTCCGACCAATCGATGATCGACAACGAATGGGGGCTGACCCAGTACCCGTTCATTCCTGGCCACGAGGTAGTCGGGCGCATCGAACAGGTTGGTGATCGAGTGAAGGGGCTGCAAGTTGGACAGCGGGTCGGGATCGGTTGGTACAAAGGCAGTTGCATGCACTGCGCGCCGTGCATGGAAGGCTCGCACAACCTGTGTGGTTCGGCCCGGCCGACGATCATCGGCAGTAACGGCGGTTTCGCCGACCGCCTGCGAGCGCACTGGGCCTGGGCCATCCCACTGCCGGACGGCCTCGACCCTGCCCTTGTCGGCCCCTTGTTCTGTGCCGGTTCGACGGTGTTCAACCCGCTGCTGTCATTCGGTGTCAAACCCACCGATCGCGTCGGGGTGGTCGGCATCGGCGGGCTGGGGCACCTGGCGCTGAAGTTTCTCAATGCCTGGGGCTGCGAAGTGACCGCGTTCACCTCATCCTTGAACAAGCAGGATGAAGCGAGGCGCCTGGGCGCGCACAAGGTGGTGGCCTCCACCGACAGCCGGGCGCTCAAGGGTATCGCCGGCACCCTCGACTTCCTCCTGGTGACGGCCAATGCCGACCTGGACTGGACCGCCATGATCGGTACCCTCGGTACCCGCGGTCGGGTGAACTTCGTCGGTGTGGTGCCCGGGGCGATCCCGGTGCATGTGTTCAACCTCATGCTCCAGCAGAAAAGCCTGTCCGCCTCGCCGGTCGGCTCCCCGGCGGTGATGGCGAAAATGCTCGAGTTCTGCGCCCGCCACCAGATCGTTCCCCAGGTCGAGCAGTTTGCGATGAGCCAGGTCAACGCGGCGATCGACCACCTGCGCAGCGGCAAGGCGCGCTACCGGGTAGTGCTCGACGCCAGTCGCTGAAACAAAGCGGTGTCATTGGCGCAGAGGATGATCGACAATGTCGCGGCCGCAGGCTCAGCCCTGCGGCCAGACAAGAACAACCGGACCGCCTGCCGTCATGACGCTCTTCTACCTCAAGCTCGTTGTCACTCCCCTTCTGATGTGGGCCGTCTCCCTCGCCTCGCGGCGCTGGGGAGGATTGCTCGGCGGCTTGCTCTCTGGCATGCCGATCACCTCGGCGCTGGTCATGATCTTCCTGTGCCTGGAACAAGGCACCGCCTTCTCTCTGAATGCCATACCGGGCGCACTCGGCGGGCTGGCGGCGGTCCAGGCCAGCTATGCCTGCTACCTCTTCGCCAGCCGCAGGCTTGGCGTGGCCCTCACGGCAGTGGTGTCGCTCGCGCTGTACGGCGTGGCAGCCTATGTACTGACCCATTGGGGCAATCTGCCGATATCGATCGTTGTCGCCTTGTGCCTGGTGGTGGTGCTGGTCTGGGCCACGGCCCGCGAGCCGCGCCCGGCGCAGCTTGCGCAGATCAAGGCGCGCTGGTGGGAAATCCCCATGCGCATGGTCGCCGCCACCGGCCTGCTGATGCTCACCACAGGTGCGGCAAGCTGGCTGGGACCTGCGGTCAGCGGCATGCTCGCGCCGATTCCGGTGATCGCCTGGCCGCTGGTGGTGTTCTCCCATGTCCAGGGCGGGCGCTTCTCCATGGCCGGGATGATCCGGGGCAACGCCATCGGCGCCGTCGGGGTGATTGCCTTCTACCTGAGCCTTGGCGCGCTGCTGCCGCACCTGGGTATCGCCCTGACCTTCCTGCTCGCCGTGGGGCTGGCGGTGGTGCTGACCGTGGGGCTGGCGACGCTGCTGCGCTCGCGCACGGCTTCAACGGGCAAGTAAGGGCGCTTGACCATGCAACTGAACAACCTCATCCGTCGTCTTGACCTGGTGACCTTGCAGTTGTTCGTCGCCATCCACGAGGAAGGTAGCCTGACCCGTGCCGCCGCGCGCGAAGCGATCGCATTGTCGGCGGCAAGCAAGCGCCTCAACGAGCTGGAGGCAGCGCTCGGCTCGCCGCTGTTCGCCCGCCAGGCCCGTGGCATGAGCCTGACCCCGGCCGGGGAAACCCTGCTGCACCACGCCCGGCGCATGCTGTTCAACCTCGAGAAGATCGGCCTGGAACTGGGCGAGCACTTGCAGGGAGTGCGCGGCTACGTGCGGATGCTCGCCAACCTGTCGGCGATCATCCAGTTTCTGCCCGAGGACCTGGCGCTGTTCGCCGCAGAACACGAACGGATCAAGGTGGACCTGGAGGAGCGGCCCAGCAATGGCGTGATCCAGGGGTTGCTCGATGGCGTGGCGGACCTGGGTATCTGCTCCAGCGACAGCGACACCCGCGACCTGCTCAAGGTGCGCTACAGACGCGACCAGTTGGTGCTGGTGGTGCGTGAAGGGCATCCATTGGCAGACCAGGCGCAGGTGGACTTCGCCGAAACTCTGGACAACGACTTTGTCGGCCTGCACTCGGCGAGCTCCATCAACATGCGTACCCACGAGGCCGCTCGCCGCGCCGGGCGGGTTTTGCGCCTGCGTATTCATGTCCCCAGTTTCGATGCAGTGTGCCGCATGGTGCAGGCTGACATGGGCGTGGGAATCCTGCCGCGCAAGGCCTTCGAGTTGTTTGGCGGTGCGCTGGGGTTGCGTGCGGTGGCGCTGAGCGACGACTGGGCCGAGCGTGAGTTGCTGCTGGTGGCGCGGGACCTTGAGTCGCTGTCACCGGTGAGCCGCTTGCTGTTCGAGCATTTGCGCGCGGCTGAGCCTGGCGGCTGAGGGGTGTCGCCCCTACCCTTCGCATTTTGCGAACGGTTATTGCCGACACAGGATTGGTGCGTTCCCGGCGCCAGTCGTAGCCTCTACCTCAAAGTCCAAGAACAAAGAGGTACGCACCATGCCTGCCCCGCTACAAGGCATCAGGGTCCTGGAAATAGGCACGCTGATCGCCGCCCCCTTCGCCGCTCGCCTGCTCGGTGAGTTCGGCGCCGAAGTCATCAAGATCGAGGCCCTGGGCCAGGGCGACCCGCTTCGCAAGTGGCGAAAGCTGCACGACGGCACCTCGCTTTGGTGGTATCTGCAGTCACGCAACAAGAAGTCGCTGGCCCTCGACCTGAAGGCCGCTGAAGGCCTTGCCATCGTCAAGCGCCTGCTGGCCGACACCGACGTGCTGATCGAGAACCTGCGCCCCGGTGCGCTGGAAAAGCTCGGCCTGGGCTGGGACGTACTGCACGCGCTCAATCCACGCCTGACCCTGGTGCGTATCTCCGGCTATGGCCAGAGCGGCCCGTATCGCGACCGGCCTGGCTTCGGTGCGATCGGCGAGGCCATGGGCGGTATTCGCTACACCACCGGCGAACAGGGTTCGGCACCGGCGCGGGCAGGCGTCAGCCTGGGTGACTCGCTGGCCTCGTTGCACGCGGTGATGGGTGCCCTGCTCTCGCTGTTCAATGTGCGTGTCAACGGCGGTGCCGGTCAGGTGGTCGATGTATCGCTGGTGGAAAGCGTGTTCAACCTGATGGAAAGCCTGGTGCCGGAGTACGATCTGCTGGGGCATGTCCGCGAACGCAGCGGTGGTGCCCTGCCCGGCATCGCGCCTTCGAACACCTACCGCACCGCCGACGGCGCGTTCGTGGTGATCGCCGGCAACAGCGACCCGATCTTCCGCCGCCTGATGCAGGCCATCGGCCGAGCAGACCTGGGCGAGGCCGAGGCCTTTGCCCATAACGATGGTCGCGCCGCGCAATCGGCACAGCTCGACGACGCGATCGAGGCCTGGACTCGCCGCCACCCGATCGACCAGGTACTGGCCACGCTGGAAGCCGCCGAGGTCCCGGCCGGGCGCATCTATTCGGTTGCCGACATCGTCAACGACCCGCACTACCAGGCCCGCGACATGCTGCTGGACAGCCAACTGCCCGACGGTACCCCGGTGCGCATGCCGGGTATCGTGCCGAAGCTTTCGGATACGCCCGGTCGCGTCGATTGGCAGGGCCCGGCGCTGGGCGAACACACCGATGCACTGTTGGCTGGGCTGGGCTTGGGCCCCGATGAGATCATCGGCCTGCGGGCCAAGGGGGTGGTGCAATGATCGACAACAACGCAGACCTGCTGGTGGTGCAGGAGGTTGCCCCGCGTGACGGCCTGCAGATCGAACCGACCTGGGTGCCGACCGAAGACAAGGTCCGCCTGATCGATGGCTTGTCGAAGCTGGGTTTCAGCCGCATCGAAGCGGGCTCGTTCGTTTCGCCCAAGGCCATTCCGGCACTGCGCGATGGTGATGAAGTCTTCCGTGGCATCCAGCGTCAGCCGGGTGTGATCTACGTCGCCCTGATCCCCAACCTCAAAGGCGCCGAGCGCGCACTGGCTGCCGGCGCCGACGAGCTGAACCTGGTGCTGTCGGCCAGCCAGTCGCACAACCTGGCCAACATGCGCATGCGCCGCGAACAGTCGCTGGCAGGCTTTGGCGATATCGTCCAGGCCGTGCAAGGTCGGGCGGTGAGTCTCAACGCCAGTGTCGCCACTGCGTTCGGTTGCCCGTTCGAAGGCGCCGTCGAGGAAGACCTGGTGCTGCGCCTGCTCGACGCCTACCTGGAGCTGGGTGTGCAGGGTGTGACCCTGGCCGATACCACCGGCATGGCCAATCCGCGTCAGGTCGCGCGCCTGGTGCGGCGCAGCCTGGAGCGCCTGCCGGCTTCGATGCTCACGTTGCACTTTCACAACACCCGTGGGCTGGGCCTGTGCAATGTGCTGGCCGCCTATGAAGCCGGTGCGCGGCGCTTCGATGCCGCGCTCGGCGGGCTGGGCGGCTGCCCGTTCGCGCCGGGGGCATCGGGCAACATCTGCAGCGAGGACCTGGTCAACCTGTGCATCGAGACGGGCATCCCTACCAGCATCGACCTCGACGGCCTGCTGAAGATGTCGCGCAGCCTGCCTGCGCTGCTCGGCCACGAGGTGCCGGGGCAACTGGTCAAGGCCGGACGCAATTGCGACCTGCACCCACTGCCGGCCGGTTTGCCCGCCTGATTCTTCGCTACACCCAAGGGGCCGTGGCCCCGCCAGACAACAAGAACAACAAGGCCGCCCACAGGGCGGCCCGACTGGAGAACATCAATGACCCTTTCCGCCCTGCCGCTGGGTGCCACCGATGGCGCCGACAGCGAAAAAGCCCTGGTCCGCAAGGTCGCCTGGCGCCTCATGCCGTTGATCATGGTGTGTTATCTGTTCGCCTTCTTCGACCGCATCAACATCAGTTTCGCCAAGTTCCAGTTGCAGACCGACCTCGGTTTCAGCGACACCGCCTACGGCCTGGGAGCGAGCCTGTTCGTGGTGGGCTATGTATTGTTCGAGGTGCCGAGCAACCTGATGCTGTACAAGGTCGGTGCCCGCCGCTGGATCGCGCGGATCATGATTTCGTGGGGCCTGGCCACCGCCGCCATGGTGTTCGTCACCAGCGAATGGCAGTTCTATGCCCTGCGCTTCATCATCGGCGCCATGGAAGCCGGTTTCGCGCCCGGCGTGCTGTACTACCTGACGCTGTGGTTCCCGCAGCATTTCCGTGGCCGCATCACCTCGCTGCTGTTCCTCGCTTCGGCCTTCGCCGGGCTGTTCGGCGCGCCGTTCTCGGGCCTGGTGCTCGGTCATCTTGACGGGGTCATGCAGATGCGCGGCTGGCACTGGCTGTTTCTGCTGGGCGGCCTGCCCTGCGTAGCGCTTGGCTTGCTGGTGCTGACCCAGCTCAAGGACCGCATCGAGGACGCCGGCTGGCTCAGCGACAAGGAAAAACAGTTGCTGCGCTCACGCATCGAGCCGGCGCAGGCCGCTCATGGAAAGGGTTCGTTGCTGCAGGCGATCCGCATCCCCGGTTTCCTGATGCTCGGGTTGATCTACTTCCTGATTCAGATCGCCTCCTACGGCCTGAACTTCTGGGCACCTCAGCTGATCCGCAGCGCAGGGACGGAGAACCCGTCGATGATTGGCCTGCTGACGGCTGTGCCCTATGTCTGCGGGGCAATCACCATGGTGGTGTGTGGCCGGTGGTCGGATGCGACCGGCGAGCGGCGCTGGTTTACCGCCGGGTTGATCAGCCTCGGTGCCCTGGGCTTCCTGTGCGCCGGA
This sequence comes from Pseudomonas putida, assembly GCF_001636055.1. Lineage (NCBI taxonomy): Bacteria > Pseudomonadati > Pseudomonadota > Gammaproteobacteria > Pseudomonadales > Pseudomonadaceae > Pseudomonas > Pseudomonas putida. The sequence goes on along the minus strand of NZ_CP011789.1, from coordinate 3,237,216 downwards.
CTGTTCGATGACCACACGCCGTTGTTGATCGTCTCCCTCGGTCTGCTGGGTGCCGGTGTGGTGGCGGCCATTCCGAGCTTCTGGGCGCTGCCGCCGAAGTTGCTGGCTGGCGCAGGCGCCGGGGCTGCCGGTGGCATCGCGCTGATCAATACACTCGGGCAGTTGGGCGGGATCGTCAGCCCGGTACTGGTGGGGCGTATTCGCGATCTGTCGGGCAGCACCACGCCTGCGCTGTATCTGATCGCTGCCACGAGCCTGGTGACAGCGGTGCTGTTGTTGTTCGCCTTGCCGGAAAAACTGCGCACGCGGGACTTGCCGAAACACTGAGGCCACTCGGTTGCCGGGTCCGCTGCAATCGCTTGCCTGGCAACCGAAGAAACCGCAAAACCAAGGCGACCAACGGTCGAACATCTGATTGTTGTTAATCCTGAGGAAATCCTGGCGCTCCATCCTCTCTCCATCGGCCGCTCTTGCAAGGCCCTTGAAGAATCAAACTACGATGGAGAGTCAAACCATGAAATCCCTGCGCTATGCCCTGGCCCTGCTGGCCGCCACCGCCGTAACCTCCGCCTTCGCCGAAGGCGGCGCCGAGCGCCTGCAGGAACACCATGCCCGCTGGGCCCTGCAACAGCAGCAGAGCAAAGACATGGTGGCCAAGCGCGAAGCCGCCAAGGCCGCCCAGCAAGACGCCCAGGTCAACAGCAACAGCGGCCAGGACACAGCGGCCAAACCTTCGTCCTGATTCAGCAGAGGGTGCGGCCTCCTGTCGCACCTCTAGGGCTTTGGCAAGTGATGGGGCGCGGGCGTAGAATGCCGCGCCTTTTCGCCCAGTCGCCTCGTACGGTGGCTACCGGCAGCAATGACAACGTCCGTGCCTCAGCCACATCGCGCATGTGCAACAGGCTCAACCGACCCCGCCCGATCTCGTGCTCCGAGTCTGCGGTTGAGTCTTGCCCTGGTCGCATCCCCGCCCTGGCACTTACGTGCAGCCCCACTCCTTCGAGGTCCGGTCAGACACGTGTGGTCGAAGAGGTTCATTCGCTGATCGATCACTTGAGGTACGTATGTCTCCGCGTTTGCTGGCGATGGCGCTGGCACCCCTGCTCGGGCTGTTCATCATTGCCCTGGGCAATGGCCTGCTGTATTCCCTGACCACCCTGCGCCTCGGCGAAGCCGGCGAATCGGCAACGATGATCGGTATCGTCTCGTCGGGCTTCTTCATTGGGCTCACCCTCGGCGCCATCTTCAACGACCGACTGATCCTGCGCATTGGCCACATCCGTGCCTACAGCAGTTTCGCTTCGCTGATTGCCGCAACCATTCTGTTGCAGGGTCTGTTCGTCGACACCTGGGGCTGGTTCGCCCTGCGCCTGCTCAACGGCTGGGCGACGGTCGGCGTGTTCCTGGTGATCGAAAGCTGGCTGCTGCTGGCCGGTGACGCGAAGATTCGTGGACGCCTGCTGGCCCTGTACATGATTGCGCTGTACGGCGCGGGCGTGCTGGGCCAGGCGATGCTCGGCGAGCTGGTGAGCCTGGGCGCCAGTGCGCCGTTCACCGTTGCGGGCATGCTGGCGGCACTATCGGTACTGCCGATCGTGATCCTGCCGCGGGTATCGCCGTTGCTGGAGCAGGTCGAGCCGCTCAAGCCGCGACAATTGCTGGGCGTGACGCCGAGCGGCCTGGTCGGCTGCTTTGGTTCGGGTGTGGCGATTGCTGCGGTATATGCGCTGCTGCCGCTGTACCTGCAGCGTATTGGCCTGGATGTCGGTGAAGTCGGGCGCATGATGGCCTGGGTGATCCTGGGCGCGATGCTGCTGCAGTACCCGGTCGGGCGCTGGTCCGACCGCAAGGATCGCCAGGATGTGTTGATCGCCCTGGGTACGCTGTGCGTCGTGCTGTCGTTGGTCATCCTGCTGTTGCCCTCCACCTCGGCCTGGCTGCCAGCGGTATTGTTCCTACTGGGTGGTGGTGTGTTCGCGGTGTATCCGGTGGCGGTCAGCCATGCCGCCGACCGCGCGCCGATGGATGCGCTGGTGCCGATGATCCAGGGCCTGCTGCTGATCAACTCGCTGGGTTCGGCGATGAGCCCGCTGGCGATCTCGCCGGTGATGACCTCCTATGGCGAGGCCGGGCTGTTCTGGGCCTTCGCCGTGATCAACCTGGCAATGGTCAGCTTCTTCGTCTGGCGGCGTGGCAAGCGCCCGGCGCCCGAGCATCCGGCCCCCTTCGCGCCTACCGCGACCTTCTCGCCAACCGGGGCCGAGTTGCGCATGACCGAGGAACTGATCCACGCCGCGCAGGATCATCCGCCGATCGTCGATGCCGTTACGGGTGAAAGCGCCCCGCTCGCGCGCTCCGAGCCTGCCTGATCGAAGTGCGCACGTGGGGCTGCATGGCATCCCCACGACCGCCCGTCGCTCGACGGGCACCCTGCCCTCTGCGCGCAGCCGAACGAAGGACGATCATCCTCGTAGGAGATTCACCATGGCTCACATGCGCCCGCTGTTTTTCTTCCTCGCCTTGGGGCTGGCTTCCAGTGCCAGCTTCGCCGCAACCGACACCAATCACTCCGACCACAAGGCCCCCGCCATACAGGGCGAGACCGCCGGCGACGGCAGCAGCGTCAACAGCCCTGGCGGCAGCAAGGGTAACGATAGCAGTGATACCGGCAGCAACGCCGACGCGGCCGACGGCAGCACCGGTGGCTCGAGCAGCACTGGCGAGGCAACCGGCAGCGGCGCAGGGGCAACCGGTGGCAATGCCGAGGATCAGGACAGCCGGTGAGCCCTAGCGCCAGCAGCGTGGGTCATCGACCAGCCGCTCATGCGCCTGGAACAGCACCGGCAACTGCTCCTTGAGAAAGTCCAGCCAGGTACGCACCTTGGCATCGAGATAGTGCCGCGACGGGTAGATCGCATAGATCTCCCGTTGCCGCAACCGATGCGGGGCTAGCAGTCGGCAAAGGCGCCCGTCCTCCAGTGCCTGGCTGGCCGAGTAATAGGGCAACAGGCCAATGCCCATGCCGAGCTCGGTCGCCTTGACCATCGCATCGGCCACATTGGTGAGAAAGGTGTCCTGGGGGGAAATCACGCAGCTGTCCGGCGCGTCACCGAAGGGCCAGTCCTCCTCGAACAGCGGATCGACCGTGCGCAGGCAGATATGCTCGTGCAGGTCCTCGGGGCGCTTGGGGACGCCGTGGCGAGCCAGGTAGTCGGGGGAAGCACACAGCACGCTGTAGATGCTGCCCAGCGGGATGGCGATCAGTTGCGAGTCAGGCAGGCCCTGGCCGATGGCAATGACCACGTCATGCCCTTCGGCGAGCAGGTCGGGGTTGCGCTGGGACAGGGTGAGCTCCATCACCACTTCACGGCACGAGGCGTTGTAGCGTGCCACCAACGGCATCATCAGCAGACCCAGACCATGACTGCAATGCACGCGCAGGCGTCCGCGGGGCGTGAGGTGGGCGCCGCGTGCTTCGTCGAAGGCCTCTTCGGTCAACAGCATGATCTGGCGCGAGCGTTCAAGAAAGCGCTCCCCCGCCTCGCTCATGCGCAGCCGCCGGGTGGTGCGATGCAGCAGGCGAGTCTGCAACTGGTTTTCCAGTTCGGCGACGATCCGCGACACCTGCGCCGCCGAAATGTCCAGCGCATTGGCGGCTGCGGCGAAGCTGCCGCACTCCACGACTCGGGCGAAAGTGCGCATTGCGTGCAGCATGTCCATGAAGTGACGCTCCAGGGTGATTCATACCTTGAGGGCAGGAATCTATCACGGTCCAGCCCATTTATTGTGAAACACCAATGAATGGATCATGAGGGAAACCTCATCTGGAGTTCATCATGAAACGCTCGATCGCCGCACTTGCGCTGTGTAGCGCCCTCCTGCCCATTGCCGCCTTCGCCGAGCAGCCTCGCACGCCGTCTGCCGAGGGGCAGGCTTACGAATACGGTATGCCGCTGGATGTCGCCAAGGTGGTGTCGATCACCCCGGCCAGTAACGCTGCCGATTGCCAGGTCGGCACGGCGCACATGGTCTACATTGACCACCAGGGCCAGACCCACAAGATCGCCTACCGCGAAATGGGCAACTGCTCGCAGCAATGAGCCTCAAGCCAGCAACTGGTCGATCCAGTCGATGTGCATCGCAAAAGCCTGGGCCTTGTCCTGAGGCACTTCCCTGGCCCGTTCGAAGTTGGCCAATGCCTGTTGACGCTGGCGCCGCATGCGCTGCCACTTGTTGATGAACGCCGCGCTTTTCTCGCGCATGAGCAAGGGGCCGAACAATAGCTCCTGCGGGCTGTAGCGCACCGAGTCGGCCTGTTCGGCGACGATGATCTCGTAGTCGAAGCGGTTCTCCCGCAACACCTCTTCGCTGACAATCCGATAGCCGTTGTCCATCAACCACTGGCGCAGCGGTTGCTCGCCGCCATTGGGTTGCAGCACCAGGCGCTGTCCATCCTGCAACCTCGCCTTGCCTGCCTCGAGGATCTCGACGATGGTTTCCCCGCCCATGCCCGAGAGGCTGATGGTGTCGATGCGATCATCGCTTTCGATGGCGGCCAGACCGTTGGCCAGGCGCACGCTGATGCGCGCGTCCAGCCCGTTGCGGCGCACATTGCGCCGGGCTGACTCGCAAGGCCCTGCCGCCGCCTCGCCCGCCACTGCGGCCTCGATGGCGCCACGCAATACCAGGACCACCGGCAGGAAGCCGTGGTCGGAACCGATATCGGCCAGGCGCGCCCCTGGCGGGATGTGAGCCGCCACGCGTTCCAGCCGCTGCGACAATGTCTGTTCGTTCAACGCCAACCCCTTGCATGAGAATCGGCGCGATTCTGAAGGCCGGGGCGCGTCATTTCAATGCATTTGCGACCGGGGCCGCGGCTCGCGTAGGCTTGCGCTTTCACTTCCAAAGCAAGGCAGAGTCGTTCATGGCCCAGACTGGTATCACCTTCACCCCCGATGCGGACGCCGCGTCCATCTCCTCCGATGTCGCCGAATACAACGGTATCCTGGTCACCACCCAGGTCCCGGTGCGCGCCGATGGCGAGCTTGAGCTGGGCGATATCGTCACCCAGAGCGAATGCACCCTGCAGGCACTCAAGGACGCGCTGGAGCGTGCGGGCAGCTCGATGGACCGCGTGCTGCACCTGACCATCTACCTGACCGACATGGCCGATCGTGCGGCATTCAACGAGGTGTACCAGCGCTTCTTCGCCAAGCCATGGCCAGTGCGTGCGGCGGTGGGCGTAGCCTCGCTGGCGTTCGAAGGGATGAAGGTCGAAGTGACGGCGATGGCGGCCAAGGGCTGATAGCAGAGCTAGACCTCCATCGCCAACAACGCCGCCCCCAGGCACTTGCCATGGGCATCCAGCGCCAACGAGCGGGTCACGCCACCACGCAATAAACCCGGCAGCACGAAGTTCAGGGCCTTGAGTTGCGGCAAGTCATAGCGACGTACAGGCCCCGCGCTTTCATCGCGAAGATGGGCGAACCACGCTGCCACCCGTTCCGCTGTCAGCTCCCGTTCAAGCAGCGGGTAGTCCTCGTCCCGATACGCGATCAGCGAGATGTTCGAGGTGTCGCCCTTGTCCCCGGTACGGGTGTGGGCAAGTTCGTGCAGTCGGCGGGTCATGGACATTGCTCCAGGTGGACTTGAGGTTGCGCGAGTTCACGCGGCACGTAGAGGCTGGCGACGGCCAATACTTCGCGGACCTGGCGAGTGGCCCCGCCACCGCCAGCCGGGCCATTGGTGTAGAGGGTCTCGACCTCGTTGGCGACCGCCTGCGCCGCTTCACGGCTCGGGCAGCGCGCCGCAACCCGCAGGCGTACCTCCCAGGGTTCGCCGCCCATGCCGAAGTGGCTGGCGTGCAGCGAATCAACCCCCATCAGCTCGCAGCGCAATTCTTCGACGGCGACGCCCGTCAACGCCAGGCGTTCCTCGACGATCCGCCCGGCCAAACGCGCCCGCGCCACGGCGTTCGGGCCACCGTAGGACATCTGCCCTTCGCCGATCCAACCATCCCGATAGCCCACGGTAACCTTGAGGTGCTGCGGGCGAGCCGTGCCTTCGCCACCACTGACGCGCACCTGATCCTTGCCGCAGGCCTGCAAGTGCACGCCTGAAAAGTCGGCCGTGACATCCGGCGTCAGATACCGACGTGGATCGTGTACCTCGTAAAGCAGTTGCTCGGTGCACGTCGCGACATCGATGCGACCGCCACTGCCGGCCACCTTGCCGAGCGTGGCCAGGCCTTCGCTGTCGATATCGGCGAAGGGGAAACCCAGCCGTGCAAGGTCGGCCACATCCTTCATGCCGGGGTCGGCAAAGTAGCCGCCACTGACCTGCCCCGCGCATTCGAGCAGGTGCCCGGTCAGCGTCCCTCGGCCACGGCGGCGCCAATCGTCGGCAGGCCAGCCAAAGTGATGCACTTGGGGGGCAAGGAACAGCGACGGATCGGCGACACGACCGGTAATCACCACATCGGCGTCCAGGGCCAGCGCCTGAACGATCCCTTCGACCCCCAGATAGGCATTGGCCGAGACCAGCCGCTCACCCAACCCGGCCACCGTCAGGCCATTGTCGAGCGTCCACTCCGGGTGCTGGCGCAGCACGTCGAGCACATCGTCACCTTCCACGGCCGCGACCTTCAGCCCCTGCACCCCGAGTTCAGCCGCGATGACCGACACTTGTCGCGCGGCGCCACGCGGGTTGGCTGCGCCCATGTTGGTGATGATCCGCAGTCGCTGCTCGCCGCGGCGTACGTAGGGCAGCACCGCCCGCATGCGCTCGGCCAGCAACGGATCGAAGCCGGCACGAGGGTCAGCCAGTCGGGCTTGCTGGGCCAGGGCAATGGTGCGTTCGGCCAGGCACTCGAAGACCAGGTAGTCCAGTTGCCCATCCCGGGCCAGTTCCACCGCAGGCTCCAGGCGATCGCCGGAATAACCGGCACCGGCGCCGATTCGCAAAGTGTTCATGTTCAGAAGACTCCAAGTGCCAGCGCGGTCAGGGTCATCAGCACCGACGCGGCGAACAGAAATGGCAGGGTGAAACGCTGGTGATCGGCAAGGTCAAGCTTGCACAGCCCCACCAGCAGGAAAGTCGCCGGGGTCAGCGGACTGACCGGGAAGCCGGTGGTATGGACCCCGAGCAGCGACGCCTGGGCCACCTGCACCGGGTCCACGCCCAGCGAGCGGCCGACTTCGGCAATCACCGGCATGACACCGAAGTAGAACGAATCCGGGTCGAACAGCAAGCTGAGCGGCATCGACACGAAGCCCACAAGGGCAGGAATCAGTCGCCCGTGCCCCGGTGGAATCTGTTGCACCGCCACCTCGGCCATGGCCTTGAGCATGCCTGTGCCCTGCATGATCCCGGTGAACACCCCCGCGGCAAGCAGGATGCTGGCCATGGTCAGGGCAGTCTTGGCATGCGCGTCGATGCGTTCGCGCTGCTGGTCGACACGCGGGTAGTTCAGGCAAAGCGCCGCGACAGTGCCGAGCATGAACATCACCACGGGGTCGACCCAGCCGGCGATCATCACCGCCATCACCAGCACGGTGAGCAGCAGGTTCGGCCAGAACATGTGGGTCCGGCGCAGGGCCTGTTCATCGGCGCTCAAGATGCGCTGCGGTGCCGCGCCGGCATCGGCGCCGGCCATGAGCCCCAGGCGCTTCTCTTCACGTCGGCCCAGCCAGTAGGCACAGCCGAAGACGAACAACAGCCCCACCACCTGCACCGGAATCAGTGGCTGGAACAGCTCGGCCACCGGCACGTGCAGCGCGGCGGATGAGCGCAGCACCGGGCCGGTCCAGGGCAGGAAGTTCACCCCCGCCGCCATCGCCGCAACGCAGGCCAGGACCCGCCGGTCGATGCCCAGGCGCGTATACAGCGGCAGCATCGCTGGCACCGTGACGAGGAACGTCACCGCACCCGAGCCGTCCAGGTGCACCAGCAACGCCAGCAGCGCGGTGCCGCAGACGATACGGGTCGGGCGGGTGCCGACGGCGCGCAGGATGCGGTCGATGATCGGGTCGAGCATGCCGGCATCGGTCATCACCCCGAAGAACAGGATGGCGAAGATGAACATGCCGACCACCGGGGCGACATTCTTGATACCCGTGAGAATGAAGCCGCTGGTCTGCAGGCCGAAGCCCGCGAGCAAGGCAGCCACGACGGGAAAGGCGATCAGCGCGACCAGGGGCGAGATGCGCTTGCTCATCACCGCGATCAGCAAGGACAGAATGGTAATGACGCCATAGAGGGCGAGCATGGAGTTACTCCGGCTTGTTTTTGTTGTTGCCCCGAGTATCAGGAGAGCGCCGGTAGCGTGTAAATTGCAATTTAAAGCCATGCACATTCGAAAAAACAAAATGAAGAACGCCCTGCAGCATATTCGTGCCTTCATCACCGTTGCCCAGCGTGGCAACTTCGCCCGCGCCGCCGACGACCTGCACCTGTCGCCCTCGGCCCTGACCGTACAGATCCGCCAGCTCGAAACCTGGCTGGGCGTCGCCCTGCTCGAACGCAGCCCTCGGCACGTCACCCTCACGGGCGCAGGGCGCGAGGCGCTGCCGGCAATGGAGAAGCTGCTGCTCGATCTTTCCAACATCGTCAGCGCCAGCCAGGGCTTGGCGGCGGTGCGCCGCGGGGTGGTCACCGTGGCTGCCCTGCCCTCGCTGTGCGCCGGAGCGCTGGCCGAGCGGCTGGCGGTGTTCCGCCAGTGGCATCCAGGTGTCGAAGTGCGTCTGCGCGACCTGGTTGCCGAGCGCATCGTCGAACGCGTGCGCGAAGGCGATGTGGATTTTGGGGTGGGTGTGCGCAGCCAGTTCGGCCATGGGCTGGACTTCACGCCGCTGTTGCGCGATCGACTGTGCCTGTTTGTGCCCGCCGGGCACCCGCTGGCCACCGGCCCTGTCAGTCTGCAAGCCCTGGATGGCCTGCCGATGATTCTCACCGGGCGCGACAGCAGCGTGCGGGCGCAGATCGAACAGGTGTTCCGCGCACACGGGCTGGTGTTGCAAGCGGCCATGGAAGCCAACTACATGTCGACGGTATTGGCGCTGGTGCGCAATGGGTTGGGCGTCACGCTGCTGCCGGAGTCGGCGGACGACGGTACACACAGGTTGCTGCGCAGGCCCTTGGAAGCGCGAGGTCTGGAGCGTGAAATCGGCATCATCACCCGCACAGAGTGCAGCCTTTCGCCAGCAGCTTCGGCCTTGATCGATTGCCTTGGTGATCTGTCTGGCACAGACGAGTGACCTATCATTTTTGCCAGTTGTCGACGAGCGCGGAACCTCAGTAGGTTAGATCTCAACAATGTTGTCCGAAACGGCGATGTCGTGTGTTGCTGTTCAAAGGATCTGACCCGAGGGAGCAAAGACCATGGCGAGTAAAGCACCGACCTCAGTTAGTCTATTGGCCGCATTATTTTTATCGTGTTCTGCACTTTCCTCCGCCTGGGCAGCCGAGGTTACCGCTGATGAAGTAAACGAAGAAAACGCCTTGGCGACAGTTGAAACATTGGGGGAGGAATTGACCAAGGATCTCACCCCTGGCGTCCTGTATCAGTTGGATTGGGGCAATCCCAAGCATTATGCGTTCTACAAGGCTCAACAACTCCAGGCAGGGAATACAAAAGCACATGCGCCCGAACTGTTCAGGCGCATGGAAGCTGCGCATGAGCAGCGGGTGAAAGCGCTAGCGGTTTCCGGCACAAAGGCCAATCCCGTAAAACCGGTTGACTTCCCCGAGACGTCCATTAATGCCGACGCCCCATTGGAAGATCTTCAGTTCATCTCGGAGCTTTCGCGCTCGAGCGCGGCGGTAAATAGTTCAGCGATCACCTACCAGTCTGAAGCCATTTCCTCACTTGTGAACGGCAGTGACGCGAACACGATCACACTCGTTATGTATAACGACTTCACGGGGGATTTTGTTGCCTCGCAGACCGCGACTGACCTGACGAGTCTTCCTGACTTCCGCGTTAGCATGAGTGCCACGGTGGCGTCGGCAATTCCCGTTCGCGCTGTCGCTGTCTTCAGCGTGATCCCCAAAGACCCTGACGCTGAACTTCCACCGCCTGTCATGATAAAGGCGGTCAGTTCAACGGGGCTCGTTGATGCGTGTATGACAGAGCCCAGGCCCTGCGAAAGAGGCGCCAATGGCCAATGTGTCGCTGCTTCTGCTTCGACTGAAGCCTGCAGCAATAAACTCGCTGACAAAGATAAACCCATCTTGATGTGCTGGAACCGCCTCAGCCGCGAAGAGTGCGATTATTGGGCAAGCCAGAACAAGCCTGTCAACTATGTAATTCCCGTCTCTGGCTACGCCGTCACCGAGGAAAAGACCGGATCCACGCTCACTGGCGCTACGACGATCTATTTACAAAGTCTGGCCGGAGGGGGATGCCGGGTGTACTCCAAAACGGGGGAAAATTTGGACGATTGGACATCTGACGGTAACGGAAAGATGAGTTTCCAGTACGCTGCCGAAACGTTCAAACGTAACCCGTCCTGCTTGACCAACAACAAGGACTCAATCGTCAACTTCTGGATGACCAACAACGTCATCCTCCCAGGAACACCAGACGACCCCTCGCCACGAAACGTAACGTTTGTATTTACCAGCGATACTAGATCCGCTGGACAACCCGGCAGGGAGATCATCCCTCAACTCCGCATCATGGAAGGTTGTGTCGCAGGGGGCACATTGATCACCCTGGCGTCGGGCAAGACTAAAAAAATTGAAGAGATCGTCAGGGGGGACCAGGTGAAGACACCTACTGGCGTGCGCACCGTCAGTGAAAGAACCACGGGTACAGAAAATGAATTCATGCTTGAGATACGCACTACCGGCCAGACCCTCCATGTCACGCCCACCCATCCCATCATGCGAGCGATTCAAGTCGGGAGCGCCGTGAGAAACGTAGAGGTACAGGCACGGGAAATCCATCCAGGCGACAAGTTGGCCGTCGAGGGTTCTCCGGTTACGGTGACGGGCGTCGACTATGTCGAGGCTCACGCCACCCCTGTATACAACTTGCAGTTCAAAGGTGGCGTCGAGGGCAGTTATTATGCCAACGGCATTTTGTCGGGTAACCTCGCGACGCAAAATATGCTGGCAGATCTCAAAAACAGAGCGCCACTTCTCAGCCCAGCGCAACAGCGAGCAAAAGTCCATCCGGCGTTCTTGACCGATTACGATAACCAGCAAAAACAAAAGGCGCAGCGTTCCTCTGACAAAAGCGGTGCTTCACAGGAGGTCGACAATGCTGCGCGATAACGATGCACTCAGGCCCACCATCGTCCGGGCGGTTTACGAGGCAGACTGCCTGAGCGTGGCATGGAACCCTCTCGAGTGGGTCAAGCCCGCGGGTTGGGTGATCACCTTGTGCCATCAGGACGCAAGTGGCTGGACGTCATTGAAACATCAGTTCATTCCAGACGGCGCTGCCACCGCCGGCATATTGGCTCTGGCCGAACCCCTGAGCGCGATGCGTGAATATCGCGTCATCCTGATGGCGCTGCTGGAGCAGGGGGAATCAAGGAGCAGTGCCCCACTGCCCCTGGCAACCCTCCAGCCGGGCCTGCACTCGGCGATATACGATGGCGAGGCCCTGCACATTGATTGGCAGCCCTCCAGCCAGGCTCTCCTGGGCTATGAGATCGTCGTGTCATCAACGGTCAGCGGCACGACATTCGTCATTCCAGTCAGCGGAACAGACAGCGCCTGTGCTGTCGTGAGCAATTCGCAACTGGACGGGGGTCTAGGCAATAACCAAGGCTGGACAGTCGGCGTGGAGGCTGTGGCTTGCGAGCGTACCCGCGCCCGATCGGAGCTGATTCATTTCCCGCCATCCATGAACCCGCCGAATCTGGAGCAGAGCCCGCTTTATCGCGGTGGAAACCGCATAGCAGTAGCATGGTTTACGCTGGATCCCACAGAGATCGTGCAATACCAACTGAAGCTGCACAGTACGCTTACCGGCAAGCATTACGAAATGAGCCTGCCCATGGAATACGAGTTCGCCGACTTTCCACTGTCGTCGCCACTGCCGGAATTCGATGAGCTCACCTTCACCCTCACGGCCCTGACCGCAAAAGGTGCAGGCATCAGGACCACGCCTTTGCGCGTTGTGGCAGCCAGGCCCGAAATCACTTCAGTGGTGTTGGACAACGAGGGCGTCGATGTGGCCTGGAACATGTCGAACAGTCTGCAGTTCACTCACTACATCGTGCAGGTGTTTTCGCCAGAGACCGGCACGGTCGCCGCCTCTGCGAGCGTCGATGCCCCTCGGACCCAGGCGCGCTTGTCGTTGAAAGCGCCGCTCAGGACCGACAAGAAGTGGGTGTGTCAGGTCATTGCATATCCTGGGTCCGGGATCGGTACAGAAGGCGATTGGGTGCCGATGATCACGGGGGCTCCACGGCTTGCCCTGCTCCGGCCGAGAGTGGGCGTCGTGGATGTCACTTGGTCGCCTCCGGAGTCGGTGGTGTCGCCTGAAGGCACATGGGTATCGATTATTCGCGCAGGGAATGTCATCAGTCAGGACCGGGTCGCTGGCTGCAGTGCCCGGATGATGATTCCAGTGCTTGATGCGAACCTGGATCAATTGCTGAGCGTACAGCTGACGCCCATCTGTGGGAAAGCCTCCAGCAGGACGCAATGGCAAACCGAGCAAACTGCTCCGGCTCGCTGAAAGGTGTGCGCGCAGACGGGCCTGCTTCGAGGGACGCGGGCCCGTCGCTGCAAGTACGCCCATCTGGAACGTCACGGGTGCCTGCGCGGCAATTCATCGCTACAATGCCGCCCTAAACCGTGACAGCCCGAACCTATAACGACATGTCCCTTCCAAAGAATCACCTGGAACTGCTCAGCCCTGCCCGCGATGTGGCCATCGCCCGCGAGGCCATCCTGCATGGCGCCGACGCCATCTACATCGGCGGCCCAAGCTTCGGCGCGCGGCACAACGCGTGCAACGAGGTCGGCGATATCGCCGAGTTGGTGGAGTTCGCCCGGCGCTATCACGCGCGGGTCTTCACCACGATCAATACCATTCTCCATGACAACGAGCTGGAGCCTGCACGCAAGCTGATCCACCAGCTGTACGACGCCGGTGTCGATGCATTGATCGTCCAGGACCTGGGGGTGATGGAGCTGGACATCCCGCCAATCGAGCTGCATGCCAGCACTCAGACCGACATCCGTACGCTCGAGCGGGCCCGGTTTCTCGACCAGGCCGGATTCTCCCAGCTGGTGCTGGCGCGTGAACTGAACCTGCAGCAGATCCGCGCCATCGCCGCCGAGACCGATGCTGCCATCGAGTTCTTCATCCACGGCGCGTTGTGCGTGGCCTTCTCCGGCCAATGCAACATCTCCCACGCCCAGACCGGCCGCAGCGCCAACCGCGGCGATTGCTCACAGGCCTGTCGCCTGCCCTACACCCTCAAGGACGACCAGGGCCGGGTGGTCGCTTTCGAAAAGCACCTGCTGTCGATGAAGGACAACAACCAGACCGCCAACCTGCGTGACCTGGTCGACGCCGGCGTGCGCTCGTTCAAGATCGAAGGGCGCTACAAGGACATGGGTTATGTGAAGAACATTACCGCCCACTACCGCAAGGAGCTGGATGCGATTCTCGAAGATCGCCCGGACCTGGCCCGCGCGTCGAGCGGTCGTACCCAGCACTTCTTCGTACCCGATCCAGACAAGACCTTCCACCGCGGCAGCACCGACTACTTCGTCAGCGACCGCAAGATCGACATCGGTGCCTTCGATTCGCCCACCTTCACTGGTTTGCCGGTAGGTGTGGTGGAAAAGGTCGGCAAGCGTGACCTGATGGTGGTGACCGAGGTGCCGCTGACCAACGGCGACGGTTTGAACGTGTTGGTCAAGCGCGAAGTGGTGGGCTTCCGGGCCAACATCGCCGAGCCGCGTGGCGAGTTCGAGGAAGACGGCCAGACACGCTACCGTTATCGCGTCGAGCCCAACGAGATGCCCGAAGGCTTGCACAAACTGCGACCGAACCATCCCCTGTCGCGCAACCTCGACCATAACTGGCAGCAGGCGCTGCAACGCACCTCCTCCGAGCGTCGCGTCGCGGTTCAGTGGCAGGCCGTGCTGACCGAGCAACGCCTGGCGCTGAGCGTCACCAGCGAGGAAGGCATCACCGCGCAGGTTGCCCTGGACGGCCCGTTCGGTGCGGCCAACAAGCCACAGCAGGCGCTGGATCAGTTGCACGACCTGCTGGGCCAACTGGGTACCACCCAGTACCACGCCGAGGCCATTGAGCTCGATGCCCCGCAGGCGTATTTCATTCCCAACTCGCAGCTCAAGGCCCTGCGCCGCGAGGCTATCGAGGCGCTCACCGAGGCGCGGGTCAAGGCGCATCCTCGCGGCAGCCGCAAGGCCGAGACCAGTCCGCCACCGGTCTATCCCGAGGCGCACCTGTCGTTCCTGGCCAACGTCTACAACCAGAAAGCCCGTGATTTCTATCATCGCCATGGGGTGAAGCTGATCGATGCTGCGTTCGAGGCCCATGAGGAACACGGCGACGTGCCGGTGATGATCACCAAGCACTGCCTGCGCTTCTCGTTCAACCTGTGCCCCAAGCAGGCCAAGGGCGTTACCGGTGTACGAACCAAGGTCGCGCCAATGCAGCTGATTCATGGCGACGAAGTGCTGACCCTGAAGTTCGACTGCAAGCCGTGCGAAATGCACGTGGTCGGTCGAATGAAAGGCCACATCATCGACCTGCCCTCCCCCGGCAGTGCGGTGGGCCAGGTGGTTGGGCACATCAGCCCGGAAGACCTGCTCAAGACCATCGTGCGCGCGCCGCACTGAGGCCTAGCACGACCGCTGCCCCCGGCTCCCGGTGAAGTATCGAGGCAGGCAAGGATTGCCTGCCTGCGGCGCTCGAGCGCGAATTGATGCGGAAGATGACTACGGGTAGAAACCCGAAATTCGTGCCTTACCCTACTGCACTGTTGCGGTGCCGAGCTGCCCCGGCACCGCGCAGCATCGCTTACGAGCGACCGCCCTTGCGGCCCATGTCGTCGCTCTGCTTGTTGCCACCGGACTGCTGGCCACCTTTGCGACCGGCTTCAGACGCTTTTTCCCGGTCGTTGGCGAAGTTGCCAGGATTTTTGCTACCACCCTGACTGCCAGTCTTGTTCTGGTTATTGGCCATGGTCTTGCACCTCTTGTGGCTGTGGGATATGCACGGGCGTTTGCCGTACATAAGTTCGGAGCTCAGCGGCAACAGGGGATTCGGTTTATTACCGAGCCGCCAGACCGGCGGCGCTAAAGGTGCATGGCGGTGTATTTGGCGCGAGGTGCATTGCGCTACGGAGCATTCTCGAGGCGACGCTGGCGACGGCCCAACCAGGCGCCGGTACCCCCCCAACCGAGCGCGAGGATGGCGCCAATCGACATCGCCAACTGCGGATGCTCGCCCAGCAGGTCCAGGCCACGCTTGACCCAACCGCTCAAGGCATCGCCACCCCGGTAGACCACGGTGTCGATGAAGTTCTTGGCTTTGTATTTCTCTTCGGCGGGCAACACGGTAAAGAGCATCTCCCGCCCCGGGCGAACCAGGGCGTACTCGCCAGCACGACGCATGACCATCACGAAGACGAACACTGCAAATACCGGCGCCAGCGCCAGCCAGACGAAACCGACCGCCATCACCAGGGGCACGCCGACCAGTAGCACGCCGACACCCAGGCGCCGGGCCAGGCGTCCGGTGAGAAAGACCTGGGTGAGTATCGCCAGGGTTTGCACGACCGTATCGATCAGGCCGAAGACCTGTGTCTGACGTGTCCGGTCGCTGAACGTCTCGCTGACGATACGGGCCTGCTCGAAATACAGGAACGTGCTGACGCTGGCCAGCAGTACGACGAACAACGCGATACCCAACAGGTAGCGCGACCGCAGCACGGCGGTGGCGCCGGAAAACGGATTGCCGCCCAGCGGCCGCGAGGCCGGATGCGCGGTGCTGGTCGGCAGCGGATTCAGCTCACGCCAGTGTTGCAGGTACAGCGCAGCGCCTATGCTGCCAAGCAGGCAGACGCCCGCCAGCACCAATAAACCCGCATGCCCGAGGGGAGAAACCAGCAGAGTGCCAAGAATCGGCCCGCTCAGGCCGCCAAAGCTTGCACCCGCCGCGAGCAGGCCGAACAGGCGCTTGCCCTGCTCGCTGGAAAACAGGTCTGCCAGTACGCTCCAGGCCAGGGAGATGGCCAGCAGGTTGAAAACCGACAGCCAGATATAAAAAGCCCGCGCATTCCAGAGGTCGTCCGGGTCGCGGGCAAAGAGCACAGCAAACAACAGCAGGTTGCTGGCGAAGAAGGCGTAGGTCCACGGCAGGATGCGTCGCCTCTTCACCCGTGATGCAAGCCATCCGAATAGCGGCAGGCAGGCCAGGGTGGCAATGAAGGTACCGGTGAACAGCCATTGCAGATTGTCCACCCCACCGGCCACGCCCATGGTTTCACGGACCGGGCGCAGCATGAAATAACCGGTGAACAGCAGGTAGAACAGCGCAAGACCTGCAACCACCGCCGGGCCTTCGCCGGGTTGGATGTTGAGGCTCTGGTCCAGGCGCCGCCGCCAGCCGTTCATGGCGTCAGGCAAATTGCTTGATCAGCGCCTGGCGCTGGGCTTCGCTCAGCAGCGGCCCGCTGCCCGCCTTGAGCTGGTCAAGCTGACGGTCCGGTCGGCCGGTCGCAGGAATTACCGTGGTCACCGCCGGATGACTGATGGCGAACTTCAGGAACATCTGCGCCCAGCTGCCGATGCCCGCCTCGGCCGCCCACCCCGGCAATGCCTGACCTTTGACCCGGGCGAACAGCCGGCCATCGTCGAAAGCACGGTTGACCAGCACCGCGACGCCTTTGTCCTGGCACAGCGGCAGCAGCTCGCGCGCGGCATCCGGGGCGTTCACCGAGTAGTTGATCTGGATGAAATCCAGCGGCTCGTTGCGCACGATGCGCGCCACCTCATCCTGGCCGCTGTTGAGATAGTGAGTGATGCCCACATAGCGCGTCTTGCCTTGCTGCTTCAACTCCCGGGCATAGGGGAGCTGAGTCTGCCAGTCGCGCAGGTTGTGGATCTGCAGCAAGTCGACCTTGTCGGTGCGCAGGCTGGACAGGCTTTGCGCCCATTGCCGTTCGGCGGCGTCGCGGCTGTCGGCGGCGATCTTGGTGGCGATGAAGCACTGACGGTGCCAGCCGCCCTCCTCCAGCAACTGACCGAGAATGGCGTCGGCACCGCCGTAGTTGGGCGAGGTGTCGATGACCTTGCCGCCGCCTTTGAAGAACGCCTCGAGCACAGCCTTGAGCTGTTGGTACTGGGCAGAGCCGGCCTGGACCTCGAAACTGCCGGAAGTGCCGGCACCGATGACCGGCAAGGCCTCCCCGGTGGAGGGGATCTTGCGGGTCAGCAGGCCGCTGGCGGACTCGGCGCGCAGCCAAGGGCTCAGGGCCAGCGCGCCAAGCGCGGCGCTGGCGCGCAGGACATCGCGACGTGCGTACATGAAGGAGGCTCCCGGTTACAGGGGAAACCTTCAAGGCTAGTCGCTCTACCCCGCGATGCGCAGCGATTCTGTATCGGGATATTTAACCGAGCAACAGGCGCAGGTCCAGGCCTTCAGCCCCCATTGGCGGGCACCAGTAGTAGCCGCCGGTCAGTGGTCGGCTGAAGCGGTACAAGGCATCGACCACGCCATCTTCCAGGCCACTCATGCGCCGCAGCTGGATTTCGAAGGCATCGAACGAACGGCCCAGAGCAACGAAAGCCAGCCCTGCGCCACGGTTGTCGGCCCAGGCCACCGAACGGCGCACCATGAAGGCCGCGGGGTCATAGCTTTCCTGCGCGGTACGCTTGACGTGGGCCGACTCCGGCGCGTCTTCCAGTTCCTCGTTGTCGCTCAGGCGACGGCCAATGATGTCGTCCTGCTCTGGCTGAGGCAGCGACTTGAAATAGTTGAGGTCGTGTTTCCACAGCTGGAACGCAGCGAAACTGGAACCTGCCAGGCCCGCTTGCTCGCCCGCCACGATGGCTGCGTCGACAGCATCGTTGTCCCGCGGGTTTTCGGTGCCGTCTTCATAGCCGGTCAGGTCGTGTCCGCCGTGGTGCAGAAAACCATCGACACTGTCGACCAATGTGAAAGCCGGCGCCAGGGCCTGCTCCAGGGCTTGGGCACGCAGGAACAGATCACCACGCGCGTCATCACGCAACCAGAGCCACAGTGCATGCTGGGTGGCCGGGTTTTCGACCGCCGCGTCCAGCTGCGGGAAACTGCGCAAGCCTGGGACATCGCGCCCCAGTGCCTTGGCCAGCGGCGCGCCGACGGCCAGGATCAGGCTGTGGCCGTCGACTTGCTGCAACAAGGCATCCAGAACGGCAGGCAGCGCCTCCCCCGTATGCAGGGCAAAGAACAGGTGACGGGCGTGGGCCGGCACCGGAGTGGCGAGCAGACCTTGCTGGAACGACATGACGAGCTAATCCTTCGGCAAAAGCGCGAATCCTACTGTGCTCGGCAGCCCATCGCAACGCGTCAGGTCGCGGCGAGGTGCGGCTCATCCGGAAATAATCAGTTACTAAAGGCTGGCACTTTGCGATTAGCTGATCGATGGAGCCTGCCTACACTCTCCGGAATCCCTCGCCCACGAGCATGCCGATGACCGCCTCCCCTTTGCTGACTGCCTTCCTGCCCATCGCCCTGGGCATCATCATGCTGGGCCTGGGGTTGTCGCTGACCCTCGCCGACTTCGCCCGAGTGGTGAAGTATCCCAAGCCCGTACTGGTCGGCCTGGCCTGTCAGATCCTGTTGCTGCCGTTCATCTGCTTCCTGATCGCCAACGGGTTTGGCCTGGAGGCCGCGCTGGCAGTGGGCCTGATGCTCCTGGCCGCATCGCCGGGCGGGACTACCGCGAACCTGTTCAGCCACCTGGCACATGGCGACGTGGCACTGAACATCACGCTGACGGCGGTCAACTCGCTGATCGCCATCCTCACCATGCCACTGCTGGTCAACCTGTCGCTGATCTACTTCATGGAGTCGGACCAGGCCATCCCGCTGCAATTCGCCAAGGTCATGCAGGTCTTCGCCATCGTCTTGCTGCCTGTGGGCCTGGGCATGCTGATCCGCCGCTACGCACCGAGCTTTGCCGCGCGGATGGAGAAGCCGATGAAGCTGGTAGCGGCGTTGTTCCTGGCCTTCACCATCGTCCTGGCACTGGCCAAGGACTGGCAGACGGTGGTGGAGTACGCGCCGGTGGTGGGGGTCGCCGCGCTGCTGTTCAACGTGATCAGCCTGGGGTTGGGGTATTGGGTGCCGCGCCTGTTGCGCATCCCGAAACGCCAGGCAATTGCCATCGGCATGGAGATCGGCATTCACAATGGCACCTTGGCCATCGCGCTGGCGCTGAGCCCCAGCCTGCTGAACAACGCCACCATGGCCGTGCCGGCAGCGATCTACAGCCTGATCATGTTCTTCACGGCCGCCGCCTTTGGCTGGTGGGTGAGTCGGGGACACAAAGAAGCCATTGCCGCGCAGGAAACCGCGAATTGAATCCTGCGCGACTCAATCACCTCGCCGCGCGCGCAACTGGCGCTTGAGCTCGCGCAGCGGAGGCGCGTAGAAAAAGCCAAAGGACACGCTACCTTCGCGCCCTTTGACCGCGTGATGAAGCCGGTGCGCCCGGTACAGGCGTTTGAGGTAGCGCTGCATGGGTTTGGGTTTACGCGGCCAATGCCGATGGAAGAAACCGTCGTGGGCCAGCACGTACAGCACACCATAGCCCGCTACACCTGCGCCGACCCACTGCAGGGGCGCGTAGCCGGCCTTGCCCAGCGCCATCAGACCAGCAGCGATAAGGGCCAGCGCCACCAGGTAGAGGTCATTGGTCTCGAGTACACCCAGGTGCGGCTCATGGTGCGAGCGATGCAGCCACCAGCCCCAGCCGTGCATGACGTACTTGTGGGCCAGCGTACCGACACCCTCCATGGCCACCAACGTGGCGAGCAGCACGGCGATGTTGAACAGCATGGGACAGTCCGGCGTGGATGGTGAAAGGCGCCAAGGTTACCACCGCTGACGAACGCATCGGAAACGGTAGGAGGTTTCGGCAATGAAGCAATTGTCATGAATTCGGCCTTGATTCTGCGCAACTGCAGGCGTAAGGTCCGCGTCGCACTTATGCATCCCCTACAGGAGTCCTGCATTGGACAGTAGCCCCAGTCGATTGCGACAGGTCCACACGGCAAGCTAGTCCGGCAGCATTCCTGCCGCTGTCTTGCCGAATACGGTAGACGGCGGTCCATCTCGCCTGCAAAGGCAGATCTCCCCTCTTCTTTCCCGCTCAGCCAGCTCATGCCGGCGAGTGTCGTGGTCCTGCGCGCTCATTCATTTCATCGGCGTCACGCTTGCCAGTGGCGCATGCGCGGGCCATTGCCCGTGGAAAGAGGTTTGCTATGGATTGGAAAGTATTTCTGCTGCGCGTCAGCGTGGCCCTCGTACTCGGCGCCCTGATCGGCGCCGAACGTCAACTGCGCCAGCGCCTGACCGGCCTTCGCACCAATGCGCTGGTCAGCACCGGTGCCTGCCTGTTCGTACTGATGACCCAGGCGGTACCCGGCATGGAACCCAGCGACGCCTCGCGCATCGCCGCGTATGTCGTGTCCGGGATCGGCTTTCTCGGTGGTGGCGTGATCATGCGTGATGGTTTCAACGTGCGCGGCCTGAACACGGCCGCCACGCTCTGGTGCACCGCGGCCATTGGTGTGCTGTGCAGCCTGGGGCTGTTGCTGGAGGCCACTCTGGGCAGCCTGGTGGTGCTGTGTGCCAACATCCTGTTGCGCGACATCGCCCAGCGCCTGGACCGTCAGGACGTGGTGCCCGCCAGTGAAGTCGAGCAACGCTTCGAGGTGCGCATCGTCTGCCGGGCCGAAGACGAGATCCAGGTACGCAGCCTGATGCTGCACAGCCTCAGTGACCCAGGCCTGCGCCTGCAGTCGCTGCACAGCGAAGACCTCCACGACCCGCTGCGCCTGGAAGTACGCGCCGAACTGCTGGGTACCCCACAGGCGCCCGCACAACTCGAGCGTCTGGTCAGCCGAGTGAGCCTGGAGAAAGGCGTCAGCTCGGTGCGCTGGCAACTCCATGCCCAAGCGGTAGAAGTCGATTAAGCATCGTCGCGCAAATGCCGCTCTCTGAGTTCCTGCCGCTCCTTGGCCTCGATGCACAGGGTCGCGGTCGGACGCAGCAGCAGCCGGCGCAGACCGATCGGCTCGCCGGTCTCTTCGCACCAGCCATAATCCCCCTTGGCCAGGCGCTCGAGCGCCTGGTCGATCTTGTCCAGCAGGCGCTTTTCCCGCTCAAGGGTGCGCAACTGCCAATGCCGCTCCTCCTCGGCACTGCCCAGGTCGGCCGGATCGCTGTGCACTTCCTGCTCGCGCAGCGCCTGGAAATCCTGCTCTATACGCTCCTGCAACTCCACCCGCTGCCCCAGCAACAGGTTACGAAAGTACTGGCGCTGGGGTTCGTTCATGTAGGCCTCGGCCGGCTGGCCGAGCAAGTCTTCTTCAGTCATGGGGCACACTCGTGCAATAAAGGGTCATCGATCGAACATCAGCGGCAGGCCCTGGCAGCGTGGCTGCACCTGGCCCTGATGCCAGGCGAGCTGGCCGGATACCACGGTGGTGCGCACCACATGCCGCAGGTGTCGATGCTGAAAGGGTGTCCAGCCACAGCGGGACAGGATCGGGTCGTCGGCGACCGGGCGCGGTTGCGCCAGGCGCTCGACCAGCGCCAGGTCGGCCCAGTAGCCTTCGCGCAGAAAGCCGCGCTCGCGGATGGCGAACAGGCGGGCCACGGCGTGGCTGGTCTTGTCGACTACCTGGGTCAGGCTCAGCACGCCCTCGCCGACCAGCTCCAGCGCGGCTGGCAAAGCATGCTGCACCAGTGGAAGGCCTGAGGGCGCGCGACCATAGACTCGGCGTTTTTCCTCGAGCGTGTGCGGAGCATGATCGGTGCCAATCACGTCGATCACGTCGCCGGCCAGCGCCTGGCGCAGTGCATCGCGGTCGGCACGGGTCTTGATGGCCGGGTTGCATTTGATCAGATGGCCGAGTTGCGCATAGTCGCTGTCATCGAACAGCAGGTGATGCACGCAGATCTCGGCGGTAATGTGCTTGTTGCTCACGGGCCCTGGGGCGAACAGCGCCACTTCACGCGCGGTGGTCAGATGCAGCACATGCAGGCGCGTGCCGAAACGCCTGGCCATGTCCACAGCCAGTGACGAGGAGCGATAGCAGGCATCGGCATCGCGAATCAGCGGGTGAGCGGCCGCAGGAATGAATTCGCCATGGCGCTCCCGCCACAATGCCTCGTTGGCCAGGATGCTCGGGGTGTGTTCGCAGTGGGCCAGCAGGATGGTCGGGCAATAGATGAATAGCCGCTCGAGCACCTGCGGGTCGTCCACCAGCATATTGCCCGTGGACGCACCCATGAACACCTTGACCCCGGCGACTTCACTCGGGTCGAGCGCGGCGATGGTGTCCAGGTTGTCGCGACTGACGCCGAAGTGAAAGCCGTAGTTGGCCTGCGAGCTGGCCGCCGCGCGACGTTTCTTGTCGGCCAGCGCCGCAGTGGTGAGGGTTGGCGGGTCGGTGTTGGGCATGTCCATGAAACTGGTGATGCCGCCGGCCACCGCAGCCCGCGACTCACTGGCAATGTTCCCCTTGTGCTCTGCCCCAGGTTCACGAAAGTGCACCTGGTCATCGATCATTCCCGGCAGCAACCATTGCCCTTGCGCATCGATCTCGACTTTAGCGCGCACGCCTTCGATGCTCGAGGCGATCTTGTCGATGCGCCCGCGGGCGACCAGCAGGTCAGCCTCGAACTCGCGCCCTTCGTTGACCAGCCGTGCGTTGCGTATCAGCAAGTCGGCCATGATCAGAACTCGTTCTGCAGGGCCTTGTAGCCCTGCACCAGGTCGATGTTGGTGCGGGCGACATCCTCGGAGAACTCCGAGGCTGACACGCTGACCGGTGGGTAACGGTCAAGATCGGTGTGCGGGCCGATATGTTCGGTGGGCGGTACGTAAAAGCGCTCCGGCAGGTCGCGACCATCGACCACCGAGTTGTGACGCACGACGCTGCCATCACCCACGCGGCAATTGAACAGCACGCTGTTGAAACCGATGAACACCCGATCGCCGATCACGCAGGGGCCATGCACGATGGAGCGGTGGGCGATGGAGGTGTATTCACCGATACTCACCGCCGCGCCGGATTTGGAGTGGATGACCACGCCATCCTGAATGTTGGAGTTGGCACCAATGACGATCGGCTCCATGTCACCGGTGCCGTCCACCTCGTCGGCGCGAATGACCGCGTAGGGGCCGACGAACACATTGTCCTTGATGATGACCTTGCCGCAGATGATCGCGGTCTTGTCGATGTAGGCCGATTCGGCGATTTGCGGGAGGTGGCCGGAAGGGTTTCTGCGGATCACGGTGCGTTTCCTGAGGCAAGCTGATTCACGCAAATGTTACGTTATAACAATTTACTTGCAACCCCCTTCCCCTCCCGCCGAGCATGACGCCGGTGAGAAATTTCAAACTTTCGCCGCTTACCGACGCTCAACCGTCTGCGACACCGATGTCGCGACCACGGACAAGGAGAGACACATGAATACTCTGTTCCTCAAGCGAGCCGGTCTGTGCATGGCCATGGGCCTTGCCTCGATGCAGGTGATGGCCGCTTCCTCCGACGATTTCGTCGAGGCCGCGACCGAAGCCGGTATCGCTGAAGTCGTAACCGGCAACCTGGCGCTGGAAAAGAGCAAGGACGCCGAGATCAAGACCTTCGCCCAGCAGATGGTCACCGATCACACCCAGGCCAACCAGAAGCTCGGTGATATCGCCCGCAAGCTGGATATCAGCGTGCCTGACGAGGCTGCGCTCACCGACAAAGTCAAGAAGATGATCCTGGAATGGCGCGACGAGTCGTTCGACAAGTCCTATGTCAACAATCAGGTCGATGCCCACGAGAAAGCCGTGGAGCTGTTCAAGAAGGAAGCCGCATCGTCCGACAAGCCGGAGCTCAAGGCCTTCGCCAGCGAAACCCTGCCCACCCTCGAGAAGCACCTGGAGCATGCCAAACAGCTTCAGGCCAAGCACGGCAAGTGATCCACAGGTAATCAGAGAGGCTTGATATGAGTAATGATGCTCTGCGCGCCGAAGTACTGACTCGGCTACTGCATGCCCACCCTGAAGGTCTGGGTAAGGAAGTACTGGACAACTACCGCGGCGAAAAGGCCGTGGCCGGCATGCTCAAGACGCTTCAGGAGGCCGGCTTGATCCATGATGGCAGCGTCAATGTCGATGCCGATCACCAGATCAGCGTGCGTTATCCAATCAAGTTGTCCAGTGCCGGCGTAGACGCGGCGCGTCAGCTCGACAGCTGAACCCTCGGGCTTGCGGGCGCGGCACTTGCTGCCGCGTGCGCACGCCCGAGGGATCATGACTCGGTTACTTACCTTTCTTTTCGTGATCGCGAGGTGGCTTTGCCGGACCTTGCGGGTCGACTTGCGGATCCTCCAGGTCAGGAGAGTCCGGATCAAAACCCAGGTCCTGCTTGCTGGACGCCTTGTCGGAGGAGTGAGGCCCTTGCGCAGGGTGGGGACGTTTCTGTTCGCTCATGGTGCGTTCTCCGTAACGGTGTCTACAGAAGAAAGCGCGGGTCTGGCGAAGTTTGATTTATCTACGCGCCCTTTGCCTGGAAGGTCTCGAGCTGCGCACAGCGCGCCTCGCTAAGTGTCAGACGATCCTGCAGGCGCTCGATCAGGCGCATATGTTCGGCGCAGATGTCACGCTGACCCACCAGCGCCTGACGCTCGCTGTCCAACTGCCGACGTACCTCCTCGCTCGCCCCCTGCGCCTGGGCCAGGATCGAGCGCAGCCCTTGAACCTGGGCATCGCGCTGCTCCAATTGTTCGTCGAGTTGTTTGTGCTGGGCGCTGGCCTGTCGGTTTTCGGTCAGCAGGCGCTCATTCTCACGGTGCAGGTGTGTCAGTTCTTCCTGGCGGGCGATCGCGTCCTGCTGCAACTGACGCAATTCCCCTTGCGTCTGCTGCAACTGCTCGTCCTTGTCGGTCAGCCTGAGCCGCAGTTCGCCCAGGGACTGGTTGAGGCTGGCGCTGCGCAGTTGCTCGGCCTGCAGAGTGCTCAGCGCTGTCTCGAGCTTTTCCGACTCGGCCGCAAGGGCGCTGACCTGAATCTGTTGTTGCTGGTGAGCAGCCGCGAGTGCTTGCTGGGCAAGTTGCAACTGCACCTGCAATTGGCCGCGCTGTTCATCGAACACCGCCTGCGCGTCGCGAATACGGGCCTCTGCTTCCTCGCGCAACTGCTCGGCCAGTTGGCCAACGAAACGCCCCAGCGTGTCGCTGAGGGCCGGTGAACGCTTGTCAGCCAGCGGTTGCAGCGCTTCGAGCTCGCGCATGTAGCGATGAATGGTGGTTTTCGAACCGGTGTTACCCAATTCGATACGTACTGCATCAATACTCGGATGCTCGCCCCGGGCGATCAGCGCCTGCCGTGCCTGCTGTACTGCCGCCTTGTCGATGCCGCCGCGGGCCATGTTCGCTCCTAGATTTCGTACCGTGGTATGTAGCCCGTAATTACATACCATAAATGTAGCTTTTCCCAGCAGATTCTTGGGCTCTGTACGAAATGTGTTGAGGGTAGGAGCTCCCAGGAACCAGGTACTCGGATTGGCCTTAGCCCTGGCGCAGCCAGTCGATGAAGCGCGCGAACAGCTCCGATTGCGAATTGATACCCAGCTTCAGATAGAGATTCTTGCGGTGCATGCGTACGGTCTCCGGCGAAATGCCGAGGTCCTGTGCCGTTGACTTCACCGAATGGCCACGCAGGATCATGTGTGCAACCTCACGCTCGCGATCAGTCAGCACCTGGCAGCCGAAGCTGTCGAACGCAGCCTGCAGACTTGCGTGCTCCAGCGGCGCCGAACCTGGTTCGAGGTTGTACCGTGCATAGCGCCCCAGCAGTTCGCGCACCATGGGTTCGACCGCGCGCAACAGGTCGATCTGTTGCGCGCTCAGCCGTGTGCCGCTGCAGCCCTGGAACAGGCTCAGAGAAAGCTTGCGGCCATCGCTGAGGTCGGTGATGTAATAGCTGTCTTCGCTGCAGCCAGTGCCCAGGTAGTAAGCCTTGTAGTAGTCACTGTCGAAGAAGTTGTCCGGCGCGATGTCCTGCAAGTGATAGAAACCTTCGGCCAGCCCGCTCTGCACCGCCAGGCAGAACGGATCGAGCAGGTAGCCGGCCGCAAAGTAGCGGTTGAGCACGGCGTCGCGATGGGCATCGGGAATACCCTGCTGGTACAACAGCCGCGGCGCCTGCCCCTGGCTTTCGACGCTGATCATCATCGACTCCACCGCCACCAGTTGGCCCAGCGCCTTGGCCAGATGCTGCAGGGCCTGTGGTGATTCGCTATGGGACAACGCACCTTGCAACGCCGCATGCCACTGTTGCAGCGCGCCGAGAGTGAGGGTGAGCGGTGTGTCGGGAGAGGCCTGGGTCATGCCCGGCAGTCTAGCCTGCCGGGCACGCCCACGCACAGCCCGTTGCAGGCTGCTCATCGCCCTTGATACAACCCTTGCGCAGCAAGCTCGCGCGCGGTTTCGAGGATGCACTGGCGCAGGGTTTCGACGATCTCGTCGACCTGGGCGCGGGTGACGATCAGCGGCGGCGACATCACGTTCAGGTGCATGATCGGCCGCACCAGCAAACCCCTGGCCTGGGCCTTGCTGTGGATGCGCTCACCAATATTGATCACATCGTCGAACAGTGCCTTGCTCGCCTTGTCGGCGACGAATTCGACGCAGGCCATCAGCTTCATGCAGCGCACATCGCCTACCAGCGGCAGATCGCGCAGGCTCTGCAGGCGTTGTTCCAGGTAGCTGCCAACATCCTTGACGTGTTCCAGCAAGCTTTCCCGCTCGATGATCTCGATGTTCTTCAGCGCCGCGGTACAGCACACTGGATGGCCGCTGTAGGTGAACCCGTGGGTGAAGCAACGCCCCTTGCCCGGCTCGGCGATCACCTGCCAGATACGCTCGGAGAAGATGCACGCACCCAGTGGCAGGTAGGCGGACGTCAGGCCCTTGGCCGTGGTGATGATATCCGGGGTGACACCGAACAGCTCTTCGCTGGCGAAGAAGGTGCCCAGGCGTCCGAACGAGGTCACTACTTCGTCGGCGACGAACAGGATGTCGTAGGTCTGGCACAGCTGCCACATGCGCGCGAAGTACCCCTCGGGCGGGATGATCACCCCGCCCGAGCCCATGATAGGTTCGGCGAAGAAGGCTGCGACGTTGTCGGCCCCCAGGGAGAGAATCTTGTCCTCGAACTCGGCGACCAGAAAGTCGAGGAATTCGGCTTCGTCCATGTTGTCCGGGGCGCGGTACGGGTTGGGGTTGGAGATGTGGTGGATCAGGTCGTGGGCATAGTCGAACTCAGGTACCCGGTCGGCAGCCTTGTTGCCGATCTGCATGGTCAGGGTGGTCGAGCCGTGGTAGGCGTTATAGCGGGCGATGATGTGTTTCTTGCCCGGCTTGCCGCGGCAGTTCTGGTAGTACTGGATCAGTCGGTAGGCGGTGTCCACGGCAGTCGAGCCGCCTGTGGTGAGGAAGACATGGTCCAGGTCGCCCGGTGCCAGTTGCGCAAGCTTGCGGCAGAGCTCGATGGCCACGTCGTTGGCCATGTCCGAGAACGGGTTCGAATAGGCAAGCTTGCGCACCTGGTCGGCAATGGCCAAGGCCATTTCCTCGCGCCCCAGGCCAATGTTGGTGCACCACATGCCGCCAACGGCATCGAGGAAGCGGTTGCCTTGGGTATCGCGGATATAGGCGCCTTCGCCTTCGGTGATGTTCAGCGCGCCCTGTTCGCGATGCTCGTCGAACATATGGTAACCGTGCATGTAATGGGCCTTGTCGGCTTCCACCAATGGATCGTGGACGATAGCGAATGCGTTGTTTGAGGTGGCCATGGGCAGCTCCTTGGCGAGGATCGTTCGAAAATGTTCAGAATCCGGTCTTGACCGTGCTCCAGACCCGCGTGATCGCACGCATGTCCTTGGGTGTCTGGGTCTTTTGCGCGAACAGCCGTTCGCGGGTCTGGGCGTCCGGGTAGATCGCCGGGTCCTGGCGGATATCGGCCTTTACCAGGGCGGTGGCCGCGGCATTGCTGTTGGCGTAGTGGATGAAGTTGGTCACCTTGGCCATGGTCTGTGGCTGCAGCAGGAACTCGATGAAGCGATGGGCGTTGCTGGCGTGCGGCGCGTCCTTGGGGATGTAGAGGTTGTCGAACCAGATCAGCGAGCCTTCCTTGGGAATGAAGAACGCCAGCTTGATAGCCTTCTTCGCCTCCACCGCACGCGCCTGGGCGGTGGCGTAGTCGCCCGACCAGGTCAAGGCCAGGCACACGTCGCCGTTGGGCA
Organism: Pseudomonas putida; assembly: GCF_001636055.1. Classification (NCBI taxonomy): domain Bacteria; kingdom Pseudomonadati; phylum Pseudomonadota; class Gammaproteobacteria; order Pseudomonadales; family Pseudomonadaceae; genus Pseudomonas; species Pseudomonas putida. Next base: position 3,208,698 of record NZ_CP011789.1, on the reverse strand, counting down.
GGCTGGTCAGGTAGTTGACCGAGTCGAACTTGCGGATATAGGGGCGGATGCCCAGCAGTAGCTGCTCGGCGGCCTTGAGATCTGCCGGTGCGGCGCTGCGCGGATCCTTGCCCAGGTACTGCAGGGCCAGTGGAATCACTTCGGTGGGGGCGTCCATCAAAGTCACCCCGCAATCGGCGAAGCGCGAAACAATGGCAGGGTCGAACAACATGGCCAGCGAGCCGATCGGTGCGTCGGGCATGCGCGCCTTGATCTTGTCGACGTTGTAGGTAACGCCGGAGCTGCCCCAGGTGTAGGGCGCCGAGTACTTCAGGCCAGGGTCGTAACCTTGCAGGTTGCTGACCACCTGCTCGTCGAGGTTGTGCCAACTGGGCAGTTGCTGTTTGTCCAGGGCCTGGAACACACCGGCCTGGATCAGCGGTGGCACCAGCGACGCATTGAGCATGACCAGGTCGTAGCCGGAGCGGCCGGTGAGCAGTTTGGTCTGGACCGTTTCATAGCCATCGAAGGTGTCGTAAACCACTTTGATGCCGGTGGCCTTTTCGAAGTCGGCCAAGGTGGTTTCACCGATGTAGTCAGTCCAGTTGTACAGCCTGAGCGTGTTGCTGCTGTCCCCCTCTGCCGCTGCCTGCACCAGTGCCGTCGAGGACACCAGCAGCAGACCGCCAATCACCTTCAGTGCCTTGCGCATAGCAACTCCATCGTGTGACTGCTCCGGATTGAGCCGATGGGGTCACTATGGGAGGTCTGGCTGGCTGCAGACATACCCCGAATGTGTGGGTGGTCGTTTTTGGGAAGGTCGCAGATGTGTCACTGGTTGATCAGCGTCAGCGTGCCGATATCCAGCAGGCTGAAAAAACCGCTGCTCCAGCCACCGGTATCCAGGTGCCATACGTTGCCCAATACCTTGTGCGTGAGCACCGGGGTGTGGCCGACCAGCAGCGCACGCAGCCCCTGGATGGGTTGGCTATCGCCGCTCTTCAGGCGCCGGCGCGACCATTGGCAGACCTCGCGCACGGCAGGGTCGTCCCTCGTCTGCAGGCAGGCGCGCAGCTCAGCCCAGTCGGCGAACGGACTGTCTGCATGCAGCATGCCGACCAAGCCGTGGGCAGTCTCTACTTCGAGCGCGACCGGCAGGCGTTCGAACTGCTCGACGAAGCGCGCCTGCTCAGCCTTGGGCAAGTCGAGAAACCAGCCCCCGCCAGCCGCACGGTACATGTCCAGATCAACACGGCCACCGCGATAGTGGCTGATGGCCAATGCTTCATGATTGCCCTGCACGGCATGAAACCAGGGTTGCGCCAACCAGTTCAGGGCCTCTTCGCTGGCCGGGCCCCGGTCGACCAGGTCACCGACACTGAACAGCCGATCGACCTCGGGATCGAATGCCGCCTGCTCGAGCGCGGCCTGCAGGCGTTGGAAGTGCCCGTGGATATCGCCGATCGCCAAGTCGCGCCCTTTGTCGTTGGCAGCTAGCTGCCGAAAACGCGCCATTACATCATTCCTCTGCTGTGTCGCCGGCACCAGGCGTAGAATGGCGCGACAACGACGATCCTAACGCGGAGATGCATCATGCGCTCTACCCTCGCCTGCGCTGCACTGATGGTGCTGGCATACGACAGCATGGCACAAGGCATCCCGCCCGCGCAGGTCCAGGTCAGCTTCGATCACCCGGAAAAATTCCGCGATGCCAGCCTGAACAGCCCCGGCTATGAGCGCGGCGCCGACCCAGAAGTGATGAAGGCACTCACCCGGCACCTGGAAAAACTTGGCCAGCGCTACCTTCAGCCTGGTCAGCGAGTACACATCGACATCCGCGACATCGATCTGGCCGGCCGCTACGAACCCTGGAATAGTCAGGCCTACAACGTACGTTTCATGCGCGAAATCACCTGGCCGACCATCGACCTGAGCTACACCCTCGTTCAACCCGGCCAGCCCGAGCGCAAGGCCGAGGAACGCGTCAGCGACAAGATGTACCTGAGCCGCCCGGGCCGCGTGGGCAGCAGCGATCGCCTGTATGCCGAGAAGGCCATGCTCGATGACTGGTTCCGCCAGCGTTTCGCTGCACGGCCGGCGTCCTGAGTTTTGCTGGTTAACGGCGAGCGGCTGAGGGTATCCTCTCCCTTTGTATCACCCAAGGAAGGATCCCCGTGAAGTACCTGCTGCTGGCATTCGCCAGCTATGCCTCCTGCTACTACCTGGTTGGCTTGCTGATTCGCGGCAGGCTGGCAGACATCGCCGAAGGGTTGCGCCATCGCCCGGATGCACCGACACCCGGCCAATACCTGCGTGAGGTCGAACGCCATGCCCGACGGGCGCAGCGGCACTACAGCCTGTTCGCAGGCTCGGTACTCGCGCTGGTGCTGTGCGCGTTGGCGTGGTGGTTGAGCTGAGCGCTCAGAACAGCGACAGGCTCTGCCTGCCCTCGAGCGCCAGCAGATACTGCTTTGCCGGCAAGCCGCCAGCAAAGCCTGTCAGGCTGCCCGAGGCACCGATCACCCGATGGCAGGGTGCGATGATCGAGATCGGGTTGCGCCCATTGGCTGCCCCTACCGCACGCACTGCCGTGGGGTTGCCGATCTGTCGGGCGATATCGCTGTAGCTGCGAGTCTGGCCGAAAGGAATGGTCAGCAGCGCCTCCCAGACCTGGCGCTGGAATTCCGTGCCATCGAAGTCCAGCGGCAGCTCGAAGCGCTGGCGCTGGCCGGCGAAATACTCGCCTAACTGACGGGCAGCTTCCCGCAGTACGGGCACCTGGTCATCACGGTGCAGTTCGCCAAGGCGCACCCGATTGGCACGCTCCTCTTCCCATAGCACGGCGGCCAGGCACTCGCCACGGGCGACCAGTGTCAGGGTGCCGACTGGCGATGACATGAGGGTGAAAGCGCTCGACATGGGCAGATCCTGATGCTGGCTGACGACCCCGGCACTCTACCGATCGCGTGCTAGCGCTGCATCCGCTTTCTTGACGTGCAATGCTCACGCCGCGGCCGTCGCACGCGCCGCGAGGGTGCGGGCCTGCTGCAGGTCGATCCTGGGGATCAATGCCGGGGGGATGCGTGAGCGGGTCGAGAGGTTATGAACGCGGAAACGCTCACCCACCACTTGATGCGCCATCAGGGTCAGTGACGGGAGGATACGGCTTTCCCAATGCTGGTCGAGACCGCAGGGCGAGCGCTTGCCGCCGTTGGTCTCATAAAAGCGCCCTGCCGACTGGTTCAGATCCACGCCGACCAGTAGCACGTCATCGAAGCCCAGGTGGTAGGCCAGTTGCAGGGCCACAAAAGCCACGGTCCGGGCATCGAAGAACCCGTACGACAGGTTCCTGCTGAAACCGATCGAACGCGCCCGCTTGCTCCACAGCGTGCGGTTTCGCGCATAGCGTCCATCGCCGCGCCCCAGCCATTCGCTGAACGTCGGGTCCAGGGCCTTGAGCAGCGGGTAGCGCTCGGTGTCCTCAGGCAGGTCGAACAGATCGAACTGCTCCGGCCACAGCGCCAGCCGCGGACTGCTGTGCAATGCCGTGGCAAAAAGCTCGGGTTGCTGGTTGCAGAAATCCTTGTCGGTGCAAATGTAGAAGAACGGACGCACATCCGTGCCCACCAGCATCGAAATGGAGCCATTCATGGCGATGATCGGGACGCTGGCAAAATCTTCGAGCGGAAAATCTTTCGCTGACGCACCTGACGCCAGGATCACCACAGGGCCTTTCTGGGTATTGCGACACGCCTCAAAGCTGGAGAACGCCCCGCGTGCAGCCTCTGACTGCGACGGAAGTTGGTTCATGGGTCTGGCCAATGGTGTAGGTCGTTTCAGAATACAGTTGTTCACAATTCTTAAACGGTTTTTTACATAACCCTTACACAGGCCAGATGGGATGAATGTTGTAGGCAAGCGAAGCTGCAGCGCGGGTCGGCATGCACGGCGATATGTTTCCCTGGCAACTGTCTGACCAGCAACACCTGGCCAACAGTTGATTGCCCAAAGGGCGACACCTTCTGTAAAAAACAAAGTCAAGCCACTGATTTTATTGAAATAAATCCACTGGCACGGTTTCTGCTCCGGTGAGCTGTGTACACGCACAGTTTCCCGAGGAACCCATGTCCACGCCTGCCGTCTCAGCCTCCTACGACATCCGCCAGCCGGATGCCCATGTCATCCGCGACGATGCCGAAGCCATCGCCGTTGCCCACCAGATCGCCGTGCTGCTGCGCGAAGGCGCTGCCGAGCGTGACCGACGCCGAGAAGTCCCTGCCGATGTGGTCGATGCCTATTCCAACAGCGGTCTGTGGGGCATCACCGTGCCACGTGCCTACGGAGGTGCCGAAGTGTCCTTCGCCACCCTGGCGCAGGTGATCGCCATCGTCTCGGCCGCCGACCCTTCGCTTGGCCAGATTCCACAAAACCACTACTGCCTGCTAGAAGACATCCGCCTGCAAGGCACCGAAGAGCAGCGGCGCTTCTTCTTCGACTTGGTGCTCAAAGGCCATCGTTTTGCCAATGCACTGTCGGAAACCGGTGGCAAGACCGTCCAGGACATCCGGACCCGCCTGGTTGCCGAAGCCGACGGCTACCGCATCGACGGCCGCAAGGGCTACTGCACCGGCTCGCTCTATGCCCACTGGATCGGCGTCCTGGCCCTGGACGAACTGGACCGGGCGCAATTGGCCTTTGTGCCACGTGGCACTCCTGGGCTGGTGGTCGTCGACGACTGGAACAGCATGGGCCAGCGCACCACCTCCAGCGGCACCGTGCTGCTGGACGGATTGCGCGTGCCCGCATTCAACCTGTTCCCCAGCTACCGCTCCTACGAGCACCCTACCCTCGCCGGGCCCTTCGCCCAACTGACCACTGCGGCGATTGACGCCGGTATCGGCCGCGCGGCGCTGGACGACACCATTGCCTTCGTACGCGACCATGCCCGTCCGTGGATCGATGCCGGTGTTGAAAAGGCCAGCGAGGATCCGCTCACCATCATTCAGATCGGCTCCCTGGAGATCCGCCAGGAGGCCGCCGAGGCCCTGCTCGAACGCGCCGGCAAGGTGCTGGATGCCGCCAAGCCTGCGCCGAACGAAGACAACGTCGCCGCTGCCTCGGTGGCGGTGGCCAAGGCCAAGGTGCTGACCACGGAGGTGTCGATCGAGGCCAGCAATCGCCTGTTCGAACTGGGCGGGACCCGCTCCTCGTTGCTGCAGCACAACTTTGACCGGCACTGGCGCAATGCCCGGGTGCATACCCTGCACGATCCCGTGCGCTGGAAGTACCACTTGGTCGGCAACTGGGCCCTGAACGGTATCCGTCCCACGCGCCACGACTGGAACTGAGGCCGCACCATGACCAAGCAGATCCGTCTCAATGCCTTCGCCATGAACACGGTCGGGCATCTGTCGCCTGGGCTGTGGCGCCATCCGCGCGACCAGGCGACGCGTTACACCGATATCCACTACTGGATCGAACTGGCCCAGACCCTCGAGCGCGGCTTTATCGACGGCCTGTTCCTCGCCGATGTGCTGGGTGTCTATGACGTCTACGGCGGCAATGCCGACGAAGCGCTGCGCAGCGGCGCCCAGGTACCGTTGAACGACCCGCTGCAATTGGTACCGGCGATGGCCGCAGCAACCCGCCACCTGGGGTTTGGCGTCACCGCCTCGGTGTCGTTCGAGCATCCCTTTCCCTTCGCCCGGCGCATGAGCACCCTCGATCACCTGACCCAGGGCCGTGCCGGCTGGAATATCGTGACCTCCTACCTGTCCAGCGGGGCACGCAACCTTGGCCAGCCCGAACAACTGAGCCATGACCAGCGCTACGCGCTGGCCGAGGAATACCTGCAGGTCTGCTACAAGCTTTGGGAAACCAGCTGGGAAGAGGATGCCGTGCGCGCCGATCGTACCAGCGGTGTCTACACCGACCCGAGCAGAGTCCACGGCATCGAGCATGACGGCACCTACTTCAAGGTCCCGGGTTTCCACCTCAGCGCCCCGTCGCCACAGCGCACGCCGGTGCTCTACCAGGCAGGGGCATCCAGCCGAGGACGGGCCTTTGCCGCAGCCAACGCCGAATGCGTGTTCGTTGCCGCACCGAGCAAGACCGTGCTGAAGAAGCAGGTGAGCGATCTACGTGCCGCCGCGGTCGCCGCCGGGCGCAAGGGCTCCGACATCCTGATCCTCGAACAGCTCACGGTGATCGTCGCTGAAACCGACGAGGCCGCGCAGGCCCGTCTGCGCGAGTACCGCGAGTACGCCAGTGCCAGCGGCTCGCTCTCGCTGATGTCGGGCTGGACCGGCATCGATTTCGCTGCCTACAGCCCCGACCAGATTCTTCGCGAGGTGCCCAGCGAAGCCATCCAGTCGGTGGTCGAGGGCTTCACCCGCGCCGACCCGACGCGGACCTGGACCGTTGCCGAGATCGCCGAATACTGCTGCCTGGGTGGCGACGGCCCGCTGCTGGTCGGATCGCCCTCGACCGTCGCCGATCAGTTGCAGGCCTGGGTCGAAGAGACCGACGTGGACGGCTTCAACCTGTCCAGCGTGGTCGTGCCGGAAACCTTCGTTGCCGTGGTCGATCTGTTGGTTCCGGAACTGCAGGCTCGCGGCCTGTTCAAGCGCGAGTACGCCGAAGGCAGCCTGCGCAACAAGCTGTTCGGCCAAGGTGATCGCCTGCGTGCGCCCCATCCGGTGGCTGCGTTGCGCCAGGAGCGTGGGCGATGAATGCACTGTTGGCCAACCTGGACTGGAGTGAAATCGGCCTCGCCTGCCTCGAGACCCTGAGCATGCTCGGCGCCGCGCTGGGCTTCACCGTAGCGCTGGGGCTGCCGTTGGGGGTGCTGCTGTTTCTCACCGGACAACGCCAGCTGCTGGCCAATGCGCCGGCCTATCGGGCCATGTCGGCCGTGGTCAACGTGCTGCGCTCGTTGCCATTCATCATTCTGCTGATCGTGCTGATACCCCTGACCACCTTGGTTGTCGGCACCTCACTCGGTGTGCGCGGCACCATTCCACCACTGGTGGTGGGCTGTACGCCGTTCTTCGCGCGCCTGGTGGAGACCGCCCTGCGCGAAGTCGACCGTGGCGTGGTCGAGGCCACCCAGGCCATGGGTGGCAGCACCTGGCAGATCATCCGCCACACCTTGCTGCCCGAAGCCCGTACCGGGCTGATCGCTGCCGTCACCGTCACCGCCATCGTGCTGGTCGACTACACGGCAATGGCCGGTGTGATCGGTGGCGGCGGCCTGGGCGACCTGGCCATCCGTTTTGGTTACCAACGCTTCCAGACCGATGTGATGGTCGTCACCGTACTGCTGTTGATCCTGCTGGTGCAGGCGTTGCAGATGAGTGGCGATCGCCTCGTCAGACATTTCACCCGACGCTGATTCCCGACCTTTTTCGGAGCATTCCCATGAAAAAAATCCTCGCCACCCTGGCTGCGGTCATCGCCCTCAACGTGCAGGCCAACGAGCACCTGGTCGTCGGTGCCACCCCCGTTCCCCACGCCGAGATCCTCGAGTTCGTAAAACCGGTACTGGCCAAGGAAGGTGTCGACCTGGACATCAAGGTGTTCAATGACTTCATCCAGCCCAACCTGCAGCTTGCGCAGAAGAACCTGGACGCCAACTACTACCAGTACCGTCCCTTCCTCGCCGACTTCAACAAGACTCGACACACCGACCTGGTCCCGGTGGTCGGTGTGCACATCGAGCCGTTCGGTGCTTATTCGGCCAAGTACAAGAGCCTCGCGGAGCTGCCGGACGGTGCCAGCGTGGCCATTCCCAATGACCCGGTGAACACCGGTCGTGCCCTGGTACTGCTGGCCGAGGCCGGGCTGATTGAACTCAAGGCCCCCAGCAACCCACAGTCGACCCAGCGCGACATCGTCGCCAACCCGCACAAGTTGAAGATCCGTGAGCTGGAAGGGGCAATGCTGGCGCGCTCGGTGAAACAGGTGGACCTGGCATTCGTGTTCGCCAACTACGCGCTGGAGGCAGGTATCGATACCAGCAGCGCGCTGATCGTCGAAAAAGGCAAGGATCTGTACGTGGAATACCTCGTGGCGCGTCCGGACAATCTGCAGGATCCCGGCATCCAGAAACTGGCCAAGGCGCTGAACTCCCCTGAAGTGCGTCAATTCATCCTGACCCGCTACAAAGGGCAGATCGCCCCCGGTTTCTGAGTGTTCATGACCTGAAGCTCTTTTCGACATTATCTTCACGAGATTTTCACCTGGGGCTTGGCAAGGTAAAGCCACATCCGTGAAATACTTCGCCCGCCCTCCCCAGCGGGCTTTTCTTTGCCTGCAGCATCCCTCACGGGATGACCACGCTCGCTTCTGATAGAAATGGGCAAGGTTTCAAGAGCCCCCGGCATAGGGACGATCAGCCAATCCACCTAGCATGCTCGCGTACTCCACACACAGGATCGCGATCATGAGTGACAGCAAGACTCTCTTTATTACCGGCGTCAGCAGTGGTTTTGGCAGTGCCTTGGCCCAGGCGGCGCTCGCTGCCGGCCATCGCGTCATCGGCACTGTGCGCAGCGACAGCGCGCTGACGGCATTTCAGACCCTGGACAGCGAACGCGCCCACGCGGTGATCCTCGATGTCACCGACTTCGCCCGCATAGACGCGGTGGTTGCACAGGTGCAGGCGCTTCACGGCCCCATCGATGTGTTGGTGAACAACGCAGGCTACGACCACGAAGGCATCTTCGAGGAATCGCCACTGGAGGAGATGCGCCGCCAGTTCGAGGTCAACGTGTTTGGCGCCGTGGCCATCACCAAGGCCTTCGTGCCGTATTTTCGCGAGCGCCGGGCCGGGCACATCATCAACATCACCTCCATGGGCGGCACCATCACGATGCCGGGCATCGCCTACTATTGCTCCAGCAAGTTCGCTCTGGAAGGCATTTCCGATACCCTGAGCCAGGAACTTCGCCCGTTTGGCATCGCCGTTACCGCAGTGGCGCCGGGCTCGTTCCGTACCGACTGGGCCGGTCGCTCCATGCAGCGTTCGCCGCGCAGCATCGCCGACTATGACCAGAGCTTCGACCCGATTCGCAAGGCGCGCCAGGACAAGAGCGGCAAGCAGTTGGGCGATCCGCGCAAGGCCGCCCAGGCGATCCTGCAGGTCATCGCCAGCCCCAGCCCGCCCGACCACCTGTTGCTGGGCAGCGACGCACTGGGCCTGGTGCGCGACAAGCTGCAGCGCATGAGCAAGGAGATCGATCAATGGCAAGACCTGACCTGCTCGACCGATGGTTGAGCGCCAGGCAGAGGACCGGGCAGTGACACGGACCGACACCCGCAGCGCGCGCATGGTGCAGTTGCTCACGCAGCTCGCGCCGGTGGAAGGCTATAACCTCAGCGCGCTGCAAGACGTGCGCTTCCTGCGCTCGAACCGGCCGCTGAGCCATGTGCCGGTGCTCTACGAGCCCGGCATCGTCATCCTCTGCCAAGGCTGCAAGCGCGGCTACCTGGGTGACCAGGTATATGTGTACGACGCTCGGCACTACCTGGTGGTGTCTGTTCCCGTGCCCTTCACCATGGAAACCGATGCCAGCGAACGCGAGCCGATGCTGGCCATCTACATACGCCTGGACCTGCAGCTGGCCAGCGAGCTGACCCTGCAAGTGGATGAACTGCTGGGCAGCAGCAGCGAACCGCCGCAGGGCATGTACGCCTCTCCCATGGACGATGCCCTGCAGGCCACGACTCTGCGCTTTCTTGAAGCCATGACCGTCCCCAGCGACGCACAGATCCTCGGCCCGGCGCTGGTGCGTGAAATCTACTACCGCATCCTCTCTGGCGCACAGGGCGGCTCGCTGCGGGCGGCGTTGGGTAGGCACGGCCATTTCGCCAAGGTGACCCGCGCCCTGCGCACCATTCACAGCCGCTACCGGGAGCATCTGGACGTAGAGTCGTTGGCCCGCGAGGCCAGCATGAGCGTGCCCAGTTTCCATCGGCACTTTCGTAGCGTGACCAACACTTCGCCCATGCAGTACCTGAAGTCGGCCCGCCTGCACCAGGCACGTCTGCTGATGTTGCACGATGCCTTGAGCGCATCGGCAGCCGCCTTCAGCGTCGGCTACGAGAGCCCCTCGCAGTTCAGCCGCGAGTTCAAGCGCTTCTTCGGCCGTACGCCCCAGGCCGAGATCGACTGGATGAAGGCAACCTATGCACTGCCCGCCCCCACTGGCTCACCGGTGTATGTTTCGTCCCATTGAGCAAGACGCTACTAAAAGCAGGTCCTTCCAGCAGGAAGCGCACAAAATTGTGAATCTCGTCGAAACCTATAGCACCCACATCATCTCCCCGCCCCCTTATCTCGACGCGCGAAAAAAACCCGCCCATCACTGAATGGGCGGGTTTGTATGTTCACCCTAGGATTCAGCCCAACAGCTCATTGGCCACTTGATCAACGGCACCCTTGGTGATGTTCACAATCAAGTCCGCTTCAGCCTCGGTGAGAATCAATGGCGGGGCGAAGCCGAGGATGTCGCCATGGGGCATAGCCCGGGCGATCATGCCGTGCTCAAGGCAGGCTGCCGAGACTTTCGGGCCGACCTTCAAGGCCGCATCGAAGGGCGTGCGCTGCTCACGGTCGGCCATGAATTCGACGGCCACGAGCATGCCGTCGCCGCGCACTTCACCCACCAACGGATGACCTTCCAGGGTTTCGCGCATCCGCCGGTTGAGATAGGCACCCACCTTGTCGGCGTTGGCCGTGAGGTTTTCCCGCTCCAGGATGTCGAGGTTGGCCAGGGCCGCCGCCGCACAAATCGGATGCCCGGAGTAGGTCCAGCCATGCCCCATCGGGCCGTGGGACTCGGAGGCTTTCTCGATCACATCCCAGACTTTTTCGCCGACGATCACCGCCGAAAGCGGCGCATAGGCGCTGGTCAGGCCTTTGGCCGTGGTGATCAGGTCCGGACGCATGCCATAACGCTGGCTGCCCATCTTCGCCCCCAGGCGACCGAAGGCGCAGACCACTTCGTCGGCGATCAGCAGCACGTCGTATTTGTTCAGCACCGCCTGAATCGCCGCCCAGTAGCCTGCCGGAGGAACGATGATGCCACCGGTGCCCATCAATGGCTCGCCGATGAACGCGGCCACGGTGTCCGGGCCTTCGGCCAGAATCATCTTTTCCAGCTCGTCGGCGCAGTAACGCACAAAGGCCGTTTCATCCATGCCGGTGGGTGCCTTGCGGTACCAGTGTGGGCACACGGTGTGCTTGATGCCCTCGGCCGGCAGGTCGAAATGCTGATGGAAGCTCGGCAGGCCGGTCAGGCTGCCGGTCATGATGCCCGAGCCATGATAACCACGGTCACGAGAGATGATTTTCTTCTTCAGCGGCCGACCTCGCACGTTGTTGTAGTAACGCACCAGTTTGATCTGGGTTTCGTTGGCGTCGGAACCGGAGAGGCCGTAATAGACCTTTTTCATCCCTTCCGGCGCCCAGTCGATGATGCGGCTCGACAGTTCGATGATCGCCTCGGTCGAGTGGCCCACGTAGGTGTGGTAGTACGCCAACTCCTTGGCCTGCTTGTAGATGGCGTCCGCCACTTCGGTGCGGCCGTAGCCGATGTTGACGCAATACAGGCCGGCAAAGGCGTCGATCAATTCGCGCCCTTCGTGGTCGCGGATGCGGATGCCCGAAGCGCCCGTGATGATGCGCCCCTTGAGCGCACCGCTGGCATGGTCGTGGGCGTGGGTGGAGGGGTGCATGAAGTGGGCACGGTCTTGTTCGAACAACGGGTCGAATTCTTGATTCATGGCGATCTCCTGGGAACGGGCCTTAGAACTGGCCTTGATGGTGCAAGCAAAAGTATTTGGTTTCGACAAAGGCTTCGAAGCCCTCGGTGCCGCCTTCACGGCCCAGCCCCGAGGCTTTCATGCCACCGAACGGGATCGGATGGCCGGTGAACTTGACGCCGTTGACCCCGACCATGGCGTGGTCGAGTCGACGGATCAGCGGGTAGATCAGATCCAGGCGATTCGAGCAAACGTAGGCCGCCAGACCGTACTCGGTGTCGTTGGCCATCTCGATGGCCTGGTCGAGGGTGTCGAACGGCATCACCCCGGCAATCGGCGCGAAGTTCTCTTCACGGTAAATGCGCATTTGCGGCGTGACGTCGGCCAGCACCGTGGGCTGGTAGAACAAGCCGCCGAGGGCATGGGCTTCGCCGCCCACCAGCCGTTGCGCACCCTGTTGCAACGCATCGGCCACGCGCTCGGCAGTCACATCGAAGGCGGCCTGGTGCATCAACGGACCCACCTCCACCTGTTGTTCCCGCTCGCCGATCATCGCCGGACCGACCCGTAGCTCACGCACGGCCTCGGCAAAGCGCTCGAGAAACGCCGGATAGACCGAACGCTCGACCATGATCCGGTTGGCGGCGCAGCAATCCTGGCCGGAAGTCTGGAACTTGGCGGCCACCGCGACTTTCACCGCCCGTTGCAGATCGGCATCGGCGCAGACAATGAATGGCGCGTTGCCCCCCAGTTCCAGCGAGACTTTCTTCACGTCATGAGCAGCCGCTTGCAGGACCAACTTGCCGACGCGGGTGGAACCGGTGAAGCTCACCGAGCGCACGCGGGTGTCCTGCACCAGGGTTTGCATGGCCATCTGTGGTTCACCCAGCACCACGTTGAAGACCCCGGCGGGGAACCCGGCCTCTTCCGCGAGTTGCGCCAGGGCGAATGCCGAGTAAGGGGTTTCGTGGGCCGGCTTGACGACCACGGTGCAACCGGCGGCCAATGCGGCAGCGGCTTTGCGGGTGATCATGGCCGAGGGGAAATTCCACGGTGTCAGCAGTGCACAAACGCCGACCGGCTCCTTGACCGTACCCAGATGAGCGCCGGGAATGTGGCTGGGAATGTTCTGTCCATAGAGGCGCCGGGCTTCTTCGGCGAACCACGGAATGAAGCTCGCGGCGTAGGCGATTTCACCCCGGGATTCGGCCAGGGACTTGCCCTGCTCCAGGCTGAGAATCCGCGCCAGGTCTTCCTGATGTTCCAGGATCAACGCCGCCCAGCGCCGAAGAATCGTCCCGCGAGTCTCCAGGCTCTGCTCACGCCAATCGGCAAATGCCCGGTGCGCGGCATCCACGGCGGCGACGATCTGCGGTTGATCGAGCATCGGCACATGGCCGATCAGTTTCTGATCAGCCGGGTTGTGCACGGCGATGCTGTTGCCACTGTCGCTGTGCAACCAATGGCCATCGACGTAGCAGAGGGCTTTGAACAGCAGGGGATGTTTGTAGGTCATGGCATTCACTCCGAACCGTGTGCGTGGAGTTCATGCTAGGGCAGCGAGGCGTCGGGGAATTGCGGTTTGCAGGGGGGTATGCAGGTGGTTTTTTCTGATTGAGCGGGGTCATTCGGAAGTTTTTGCGGCGAGGCTACCCCCCCACCCTGCAGGCTCGCTCGCACAGTTTGATCGGGGGTGTTGCAGGTTTCAGTAGTCCTGAGACAACTCCGCAGGCAAGGCGCCGGCCGTCTTGATGGTCTTGGTGACGATGTAGGTGAAGTACCGCTCGATCCCCAGGTCATCGAGCAGCAACTGATCGATGAATCGCTGGTAGTGATCAATGTCCGGCGCCTGGATCATCGCCATGTAATCCACCCCGCCACCGGTGGCGTAACAGAACACCACTTCCGGCGCGTCGTTCATCCGCTGTTCGAAGCGCCGCATGTCCTGCGCGGTGTGTCGGGCCAGGGTGATTTCCACCAGCACTTGCTGGCTCTTGAACACCGCGCCCCAATCGATCTGCGCGCGGTAGCCCTTGATCAGGCCGAGGGTTTCGAGCTTGCGCACGCGCTCCCAGGCCGGGGTAACCGACAGGTTGATCGCCTCGGCCAGGCTCGACTTGGTGATACGCCCGTCGCCAGCGAGGATCCGCAGGATTTTCAGGTCATAGCGATCGAGTTTGTGCATGTGCCAAGAAGCTCCTGAATGAATGGAAACCCCTGAGGAAATCAACCCAGTGGCAGTGTATTACTCCAGTATGTCCGCGATCACGGCAAGGGTATCGCCACACTGCACCAACCCTGGAAAATGCCGCGCCGCCAGCAGGCCGCTGCGTGCAGCACGATACTCCACCGGGGCCACGCCGCTGCGGGTAGCGTCGTGGACCCGGGCGATGACTTCGCCCTTGTCCACGCTGTCGCCCAGGTCGCGACACATTTCCAGCAGGCCGTCATGTTCGCTGGCGATGAAGCAATCACCGTCCGGCATGTCGAGCATGACCGACGGCCCCCTCTGCACCTCGCCCTGAAGAATCCCCGCATGCACCAGCACGTTACGCACGCCGCGCTCGGCAATCGCCACACTGCGCGCGGTGGAGGAACCGCCACCGCCCAGTTCCGTGGTGACGAAGACCTTGCCCTGAGACTCGGCAGCCGTGTCGTACATCGCCCCGGCATCCAGCTCCAGCATCCGCATGCTGTATGGCGCATTGAACGCGCGCATGCCCGCCTCACATCGCGCCTGCTGGTGTTTGTCCGGCAGCACATGGCAGGCGGCGAATGGCAGGAAATCCAGGGTGCGCCCGCCGGAGTGAATGTCCAGCACGAAGTCCGCCAGAGGCAGCAAAGTGCGGGTGAAATAGTCGGCGATCTTCTCGGTCACCGTGCCGTCCGGCCTGCCGGGAAAACTGCGGTTGAGGTTGCCCCTGTCGATGGGCGACGTGCGTCGCCCGGCACGGAACGCCGGGGTGTTCATGAACGGAATGATGATGACCCGCCCGCTGACCTCGGCGGCCGCCAGGCCCTGAGCCAGCTTGCTCAGGGCCACCGGACCTTCGTATTCGTCACCGTGGTTGCCACCGGTGAGCAGGGCCGTCGGCCCCTCCCCCCGCGCGATCACCGTGATCGGAATCATGACCGCGCCCCAGGCCGAATCATCCCGCGAATACGGCAACTTGAGATACCCGTGCTGCACGCCTTCACGGCACAAATCCACCGTGGCGCTGATCGGGTTGGCAGGCAGATCGCTCATTGGCTCAATCCTTCACGAACAGTTGGCGTGGCACGTTGCACAGGGTTTCGACCCCCGTGTCGGTGATCAGAATACTTTCGGTGATTTCCAGGCCCCAATCGTCCATCCACAGGCCCGGCATGAAGTGGAAGGTCATGCCCGGTTGCAACACGCTGGTGTCGCCAGGACGCAGGCTCATGGTGCGCTCGCCCCAATCCGGCGGATAACTGATACCGATCGGGTAGCCACAACGGCTGTCCTTGTGGATGCCGAATTTCTCCAGCACCTTGAAGAACGCTACGGCGATGTCACCGGTGGTGTTGCCCGGCTTGGCCGCTTCCAGGCCGGCGGCGATGCCTTCGACCACGGCTTTCTCGCCCTCGAGGAAATGCTGCGGCGGCTTGCCCAGGAATACCGTGCGCGACAGCGGGCAGTGGTAACGCTTGTAGCAACCGGCAATCTCGAAGAAGGTCCCCGCGCCCTTTTCGAACGGCGAATCATCCCAGGTCAGGTGCGGCGCACTGGCGTCGGCACCGGTCGGCAACAAGGGCACGATGGCTGGGTAATCACCGCCATGGCCATCGGCACCCTGGATGCCGCTGCTGTAGATTTCGGCCACCAATTCGTTCTTGCGCAGGCCCGGTTCGATCCGTTCAAGGATCCGCCCGTGCATGTTTTCCACGATGCGTGCGGCAATGCGCATGTAGGCGATTTCCTGCGGCGACTTGACTGCCCGCTGCCAGTTCACCAACCCGGCCGCATCGATCAGCCGGGCCTTGGGCAGATGTTTCTGCAACGACAGGAAGGCTGCGGCGCTGAAATAGTAGTTATCCATTTCGACGCCGATGGTCAGCGCGTCCCAACCACGGGCAGCGATCACTTCCCGCGACAGGTAGTCCATGGGATGCCGCTCCCGGGACTGCACGTAGATGTCCGGGTAACCGACGATGTTGTCCTGCTGCATGAACACCGTGCGCCTGGCGCCGTTGGCGTCCTGGCCGCGGCCGAACCAGACCGGCTCGCCATCCATCGCCAGCAGCACGCACTGGTGAACATAAAACGACCAACCGTCGTAGCCGGTCAGCCACGCCATGTTCGACGGATCGGTGACGAGCAACAGCTCGATGCCCTGGGCCTGCATGGCCATTCGCACCTTGGCCAGCCGCTGGGCGTATTCCTCCCGGCTGAACGGGAGATTGACGACTATCTGAGACATGCACCTGCCCTCTTGTAGATGAAGCGGGGTAAATGACGCGCGGACAAAAACCCTTAGCTGCCGAACTGGACGCCCTTGCCCGCCGAGCGCGCTCGCTCGAACGCGAGATTGGCCATGGCGGTATCCTGGGCGCCGGTACCGGTGAGGTCGCACAGGGTGACCTGCGAGGCGTCCGTGCGACCGGGGCGTTGACCGGCCAGCACCTGGCCCAATTCGGCGAAGTTCGATTCGTCGCTGACGACGCCCGCCGCGAGGGCGTGATGCAACTCGCCGAGGATGCGGGTCTGGCTCAGTCGATCGGCCACGTAGCGGTCGACCTGTGCCAGCGCCTGTGGGGAGATTTCGTTCTTGTGCTCGGCATCCGAGCCCATGGCGGTGATGTGCAGACCGGGATGCAGATGGCGCACATCGATCAACGGCTCGCGACTTGGCGTGCAGGTGATGGCGATATCCACCTCGACCATGGCTTCGTCGAGGGTGGCGCAGGGCTTGACCGCCAGACCGGTGTCACGGGTCAATTCCACGCTGAAGGCCTGCGCCTTGGCCAAGTCCCGCGCCCACACCCGCACGTTGTCGATGGGGCGCACCAGGCGCAGGGCCTGCAACTGCAACGCAGCTTGCTCGCCAGCGCCGATCAGCGCCACGCTGCGGCTGTCCGATCGCGACAATGCCCGCGCCGCCACCGCCCCGGCAGCGGCCGTACGTACCGCCGTCAGGTAACCGTTATCCAGCAACAAGGCATCCAGCAGACCGGTGCGCGCCGACAACAACATCATCATGCCGTTGAGGCTGGGCAGACCGAGTTTCGGGTTGTCGAAAAAGCCCGGGCTGACCTTGATCGCAAAGCGCTCCAGCCCCGGCAGGTAGGCGGTCTTCACGTCCACTTCGCCGTTGTGCTCGGGGATGTCCAGACGCAGGATCGGTGGCATCTCCACGGCGGCGGTGGCCAGCAGCACGAAGGCCTGCTCGACGGCTTCGATACTGGGCAGATCAAGCGCCACACAGGCGCGCAGATCGGCTTCGCTCAACAGGGTGATTTCACTCATCAACGGGCGCTCCCATGACGTCGTTATTGTTCGGTTTCATGCCTCGGCTCCGGCAAGTACCCGCAGATGCTGATCGGTGTCGACGTTACGTCCGCTGATCACCACCACCACAGGGCCACGAGGCTCGATCAGGCCTTCGAGCAGCGCGGCGATTCCCACAGCAGCCGCGCCTTCCAGCACCTGGCGCTCTTCGCGATAGGCGTGGCGGATAGCGTTGGCGATGGAGGTTTCGCTGAGCAAATGCAGGTGATCGCAGGTGTCGCGGGTCATGCTGAAGGTGTATTGGTTGTCCAGACCGATACCGCCGCCGAGGGAATCGGCCAGCGTCGGCAGCTCTTCGACTTCCAGCGGATGGCCGGCTGCCAGGCTGGCGTGCATCGCCGCGCCACGCTGCATGCTGATGCCGTGGGTGACGATCTGCGGGTTGGCGGTTTTCAGCGCCAGCGCCACGCCGGCGAACAGACCACCGCCGGACAACGGCACCAGGACCTGGGCGACGTCCGGTCGCTGCTCGAGGATCTCCAGCCCCAACGTGCCCTGGCCGGCGATGATCGCCGGATGATCGAACGGCGGCAGCAGGATCGCACCCTGCTCGGCGGCAAGGCGCTCGGCTTCGCGCTGGGCATCATCCTGGGAGTTGCCGACGATGCATACGTGGGCCCCAAGATCGCGAATCGCCCGCACCTTGTTTGCCGGTACCCGTTGCGACAGGCAGATCGTCGCCTTCACGCCCTGGCGGGAAGCCGCGTAAGCCAATGCGCGACCGTGATTACCGGTCGACGCCGCCACAACACCTCGTTGTTTTTCTTCAGCACTGAGTTGCGCCACGGCATTGCTCGCACCGCGCAACTTGAAGCTGCCGGTGATCTGCTGGGACTCGAGCTTGAGGTAGACCGGCACGCCCACCAGCCGAGACAGGCTGGGCGAATGCTCCATGGGCGTGCGTCGCACCAGCGCTTCGATACGCTGGCGGGCGAGGTAGATATCGTTGAGCTGTGGCGTTGGCATGACCGCGTCCCGATAAGATATTGGGCGCAGTCTAAGAGGCCAGGATTGTCGCGCTGAATGTACTAGGTCAATTCAGGACAACTTTTTTCGGCGTCTGTTTTCCCGCTCAAAAGTCATGGATACGTGGGTACTGACCAAAGATTTCACGCATGTTGATCAAGGCTTCGCGCGCGTCCTCGTCGCTGCATTCGGCGCCAACACACACCCTCACCGCCCGTGCCCTGGGTGTGCCACGCACGGTGAACGGGTCAGGCGGCGTGACGGCAATATGCCGATGGCGCAGGGCCCGCACGAGGCTGTCGACCTCCCAATGCGGCGGGATACCAACCCAGGCATTCAAGGCATGGGGATGTTGGCCCAGCACGAACTCCCCCAGGTATTCGCTGACCATCGCCTGGCGCACCGAGAGCAACTGGCGCTGCAAGCGCAGCAGCGTGTCGGCGCGACCATCGCGAATCCAGCGCGTGGCAATCTCCGAGACCATCGGCGTGCCCATCCAGCTGTTGACCCGCAGGATGCTTTCGGTACGCAGTGCCAGGCGCTTGGGCATCACCAGATAACCCACGCGCAAACCGGTCAGCACCGACTTGGTCATGCTGGTGCAGTAGAAGGACAGCTCCGGCAGGTAATGACTGATCGGCGGAGCGTGGCGCTCTTCGAGCAACGGGCCGTACACATCGTCCTCGATGATGTGCACGCCGAAGCGCCGGGCAATCTCGGCGATCTCCCGGCGGCGACTGTCCGGCATCAGCGTGGTGGTGGGGTTGTTCAGGTTCGGCGTGCACACCAGCGCAGTGATGCGCTCATTGCTGCACATGTCTTCGAAGTGCTCGGGATCGATGCCGTGGCGGTCCATTTCGAGCCCCTTGAGGGTGAACCCCAGCACTTGGGAATTGCCGATGACGCCGTGATCGGTTCTGCCTTCGCACAACACCACATCGTCGGGCCCGGCCAGAGAAGCCAGGGCGAGGAAGATCGCATGGGCCGCCCCGTTGGTGATCAGGATGTCGTCACGTTCAACCCGCAGGCCCAGGCGGCCGATCCATTGCATGGCCGCCTCGCGGTGGGATTCGAACCCGGCGATGGGGCGAAAGGCGTGAATCCACGGCTGATCTTCCTCGGTGCTGAGCTCCCGGCAGGTATCGCGCCAGACCTGGTCGTGCTCGCGGGTATGGAGGATGCGTGCGATGGAAAAATCCACCAGCGCTCGCTCGGGGCTGTCGAGAATGTAAGTCGCGACCCGGTCGCTCATGCGCCGCGAAACGAAGCTGCCGCGCCCTACTTCACAACGCACCAGGCCCTGGCGCTCAAGCTCCTTGTAGGCATTGGTCACGGTCTGCACGCTGATGCCCATGGCATCGGCCACACTGCGCTGCGCAGGCAGGCGTTGATCGTTGGCCAACAAGCCCTGTTCGATGTCGTCGGCAATCGCCTGAACCAGAATCTTGTATTTCGACTCGCCGCTGCGGGCGATTTCCAGTGCTGCTTTCCACTTGTCCATCGGCGTAGAACCCGCGTGTTCCCCAGTGTCGACAGCATCCCGCGAGAATCCGTGCAAAGCAATTGTCCTAGTGCAATGCAATGTCGTGTAGGGCTTTTGTATGCTCGTTCCAAGGTCGATGCCCGGACTTCTCGGCAAGCCCGAAAAATAAAACCAATCGATCTGTACGGCTGCAGTGCCCAAGCCCTGGTATCAGCTTTCGTGCGCTTTGCTCTTGTCACACTGCCTCCTAACACAGAGCCGTCATCGACGGGTCCACAAGAAACAGGAGATTTTATCGATGAGCAATTCCTTTCCCCGCAAGCCCAATGGTTTACGCCACCTGTTCGTGGCGTGCGCAATGTTCGGCCTCGCCGCCGGCGCCCACGCCGCCACGACGCTGGAAACCATCACCAAAAACAGCAAAATCCGGATCGGCTACGCCAACGAAACCCCGTTCGCCTTCACCGAAACAGACGGCCGGGTCACCGGTGAATCGCCGGAAATTGCCAAGGCCATCTTCGCCAAGATGGGCATCAAGCAGGTCGACGGCGTGTTGACCGAATGGGGCTCCCTGATCCCGGGCCTGCGTGCCGGGCGTTTCGATGTGATTGCCGCCGGTATGTACATCACCCCGGAACGCTGCAAACAGGTGATTTTCACCGACCCGCAATACCAGCTGCCCGATGCGCTTCTGACCGCCAAAGGCAACCCGAAGAATCTGCACAGCTATGAAGACATCGTGAAGAATCCGGAGGTGAAACTGGCGATCATGGCCGGTACCGTTAACCTGAAATATGCCCGGGATTCCGGCGTGAAAGAGGCCCAGATCCTCCAGGTACCGGACACCACCGCCCAGTTGCAAGCCGTGCGCGCCGGCCGCGCCGATGCCGCCGTGGGCACTCAGCTGACCATGAAGGGCCTGGCCGCCAAGGGCGGTGAGAAGGTCGAAGCGGTCACCGAGTTCAAGGACGATCCGTCACACACCGGCTACGGCGCCCTCGCCTTCCGCCCGGAAGACAAGGACCTGCGCGATGCGGTCAACGCCGAACTGAAAAAGTGGCTGGGCTCCGAAGAGCACCTCAAGGCGGTCGCGCCGTTCGGTTTCGACAAATCCAACGTGACAAGCAAAACGGCTGCAGAGCTCTGCGCTCAATAGTCGAAACAGGCATGGCGCTGGCATGGCGCGATGCCTATTTCCCTGCTTAATCGGGATGCTGAACCATGGGTGAGTTACTTCCGCTATTGATACAGGGCGCCTGGGTCACTATCCAGGTGACGTTCTTCGGTTCGCTGCTCGCGATCGTCGCGGCCATTCTTGCGGCACTCGGGCGCATGTCGCCGTGGCGGCTGGTGAGCTGGTTTTCGGTCACCTACATCGAAGTGTTTCGCGGTACTTCGTTGCTGGTGCAACTGTTCTGGCTGTTTTTCGTGTTGCCGCTGCCGCCGTTCAACCTGGAGCTGAGCCCCTACGCCGTGGCGATTGTCGGGCTTGGCCTGCACATCGGCGCTTACGGTGCGGAGGTGATGCGCGGTGCGATCAGCTCCGTGGCCAAGGGTCAATACGAAGCGGCGACCGCGTTGAACTTCAGTGCCTACAAGCGCTTTCGCCGGATCATTCTGCCCCAGGCGCTGCTGGCCGCGATTCCCCCCGGCACCAACCTGCTGATCGAGCTGCTGAAAAACACCTCGCTGGTGTCGCTGATTACCCTGTCCGACCTGAGCTTCCGCGCTCGGCAACTGGATCAGGCTACCTTCCAGACCCTGGAAATTTTCAGCCTGGCACTGGTGATGTATTTCATCCTCGCCCAGGCGATCAACCTCGGCATGCGCGCAATTGAGCGTCGCCTGGCACGTGGCCGGATGCGTGGAGGCCTGTCATGAATCTGTTCGACTGGACGTATGCCTGGCAGATCCTGCCCGATCTGCTGCGCGCCTCGCTCAACACCGTGGGCATTACCCTGATCGGCTTCCTCATCGCCATCGTGCTGGGGCTGTTCCTCGCCATCGGCCGGCGCAGCCGCCTGTACTGGCTGTCGTGGCCGATCGCCGGGACGATCGAGTTCATCCGCAGCACGCCGCTGCTGATCCAGGTGTATTTCCTCTACTACGTACTGCCCAACTACGGGGTGAGCATGACCGCCATGCAAGTGGGGATCACCGGCATCGGCGTGCATTACGCCTGCTACATCGCAGAGGTCTACCGCGGTGGGCTGGACGCGGTGCCACGGGCGCAATGGGAAGCCGTCACCGCGCTGAACATCGCGCCGTACAGCGCCTACCGCAACATCATCCTGCCCCAGGCCCTTCGGCCGATTCTGCCGCCACTGGGCAACTATCTGGTGGCGATGCTCAAGGACACACCGGTGCTGTCGGCCATTACCGTGGTGGAAATCATGCAGCAGGCCAAGAACATCGGCTCCGAGAACTTCCGATACCTGGAACCGATCACCATGGTCGGCCTGTTTTTCCTCGCCCTGAGCATCGCCCTGGCTTATCTGGTACGGCGCCTCGAACTGCGCCTGGAGCTACGCTAATGACTTCTCCACTCTCGACTTCCCATGACCTTTCCCGGCGCGGCAATCTGACACCGCTGCATTTGCAGGAGGCCACGGCCATGCATCAACCGAAGGCAGTCCAGCCGATCGTCAGCTTCCAGGATGTCACCAAGAGTTATGGCAGCTTCACGGTGCTCGACCACTTGAACCTGGATGTCACGCCGGGCGAGAAAGTCGCGATCATCGGCCCCAGCGGCTCGGGAAAATCCACGTTGTTGCGGGTGCTGATGACCCTGGAAGGCATCGACGACGGGGTGATCCGCATCGAAGACGACCTGCTGACCCACATGCCCAACCGCAATGGCGTGTTGGTGCCAGCCAATGACCGGCATATCCGTCGCGTGCGCGGCAAGATCGGCATGGTGTTCCAGAGTTTCAACCTGTTCCCGCACATGACCGCGTTGCAGAACGTCATCGAGGCGCCGGTGCAGGTGCTGGGCATGAAGCCTGCCGAAGCCCGTGAGCGAGCAGCGGATCTGCTGGAGCTGGTGGGGCTGGGCAGCAAGCTGGGGCACTACCCTTCGCAGTTGTCCGGTGGACAGCAGCAGCGGGTGGCGATTGCGCGGGCTTTGGCGATGCGGCCGAAGGTCATGCTGTTCGACGAAGTGACTTCAGCGCTCGATCCTGAGCTGTGCGGTGAAGTGCTCAACGTGATCCGCAAGCTCGGCGCCGAGCACAACCTGACGATGCTGATGGTCACTCACCAGATGGGCTTCGCCCGGGAGTTCGCTGATCGCGTGTGCTTCTTCTACAAGGGGCAGATCCACGAACAGGGCACACCAACGCAGGTCTTCGAGCATCCGCAACAGGAGCGTACGCGTGCGTTTCTCAGTGCGGTGAAAGAAGCTAACTAGGGTCTGTCGGGTTCTAGTCCATCTCCTCGGACGGTTAAAAAAGGGCTGAAAACTTCAAATATTGATGGCTACAGCCGATACTCCAGCGAGTGGGCGTCGAACTGCGGCAAGGCGTCCTGGATGGCGTGATCGTCACTGCAGGCGCCCTTTCGCAAGTCTCGGGATGGCGCCCCGCTCTCCCCGCACTGGCAGGCTATTTATCCGCTCCCCCGGCAAAGTGGGCTGTAGATTGATCAACCAGGTGATACAATCCGCGCCCTCGAATCAGCGCACGAAGCGCTGAGCCTCCGTGAACATTGCCAGTACGCCTTGCGCGAGCCTGATACCGGCATCGCTGCCACCGGCCCCGGCACTTGCATGTCGCCCGCGACACCACTCGAATGGACTGCCGCTCCTCCCAGGCCTCGGGTGAGCGGGAAAGCTGCCGCCTAGCGTCAAGCCGCTCTACAAGCGTTCAGGCATGACGAAAGGCCATACATACACCTCTGGAACTCCCGCAGGACAAGTACTTGATTTCTACAGCCAATATCACGATGCAGTTCGGCTCCAAGCCGCTCTTCGAGAACGTCTCGGTCAAATTCAACAACGGCAACCGCTACGGCCTGATCGGGGCCAACGGCTGCGGCAAGTCGACCTTCATGAAGATCCTCGGTGGCGACCTGGAGCCGTCCGCCGGCCAGGTCATGCTCGAGCCCAACACCCGCCTGGGCAAGCTGCGCCAGGACCAGTTCGCCTACGAGCAGTTCAGCGTCATCGACACGGTGATCATGGGCCACGGCCAACTGTGGAAGGTCAAGGCCGAACGCGACCGCATCTACTCGCTGCCGGAAATGACCGAAGAAGACGGCATGGCCGTCGCCGAGCTTGAAACCGAATTCGCCGAGATGGACGGCTACACCGCCGAATCGCGCGCCGGCGAGCTGCTGCTGGGCCTGGGCATTCCGCTGGAGCAACACTTCGGGCCGATGAGCGAAGTGGCGCCAGGCTGGAAACTGCGGGTGCTGCTGGCACAGGCGCTGTTCTCCGATCCGGACGTGCTGTTGCTCGACGAACCGACCAACCACCTGGACATCAACACCATCCGCTGGCTGGAAAACGTACTCACCGCACGCAACAGCACCATGGTGATCATTTCCCACGACCGTCACTTCCTCAACAGCGTCTGCACCCACATGGCCGACCTGGACTACGGCGAGCTGCGCCTGTTCCCGGGCAACTATGACGAGTACATGACCGCCGCCACCCAGGCGCGCGAGCAGTTGCTGTCGGACAATGCCAAGAAGAAAGCCCAGATCGCCGAGCTGCAGACCTTCGTCAGCCGCTTCTCGGCCAACGCCTCCAAGGCCAAGCAGGCCACTTCGCGCGCCAAGCAGATCGACAAGATCCAGCTGGCCGAGGTCAAGCCGTCGAGCCGGGTCAGCCCGTTCATCCGCTTCGAGCAGACCAAGAAGCTGCACCGCCAGGCCGTGGTCGTGGAAAAGATGGCCAAGGCCTTCGACGACAAGGTGCTGTTCAAGAACTTCGACATTACCGTCGAAGCCGGCGAGCGCGTAGCGATCATCGGCCCCAACGGCATCGGCAAGACCACCTTGCTGCGCACCCTGGTCGGCGAGCTGCAGCCCGATGCAGGCTCGGTCAAGTGGACCGACAGCGCCGAGGTCGGTTACTACGCCCAGGACCACGCCCACGACTTCGAAGACGACGTCACCCTGTTCGACTGGATGGGCCAGTGGACCAGCGGCGAGCAGGTGATTCGCGGCACGCTGGGGCGCATGCTGTTCTCCAACGACGAGATCCTCAAGTCGGTGAAGGTGATTTCCGGGGGTGAACAGGGCCGCATGCTGTTCGGCAAGCTGACCCTGCAAAAGCCCAACGTGCTGGTAATGGACGAACCGACCAACCACCTGGACATGGAATCGATCGAAGCGCTGAACCTGGCGCTGGAGAACTATCCGGGCACCCTGCTGTTCGTCAGCCATGACCGTGAGTTCGTGTCGTCGCTGGCCACGCGGATCATCGAGCTGTCGGCCGATGGCGTGGTCGACTTCAGCGGCACCTATGACGACTACCTGCGTAGCCAGGGTGTGGTGATCTAAAGCGGCAAGCCTCATCGAGGCACCGTGCAATGCGGTGCCCGTGAGGCGGCGGTGGAATTGCGGTGAGAGCGGTTCCGCTGGTTACGGCCGGTCGCGAGACGATCCCGTACCTTTGATCATCCCGCCGGCAGGCGAATCCTGAACTGCGCCCCACCCAATGACGACTGCGCCACGGTCAGCGTCCCGCCCTGCCCTTCGATCGCCCTGCGGCTGATCGCAAGCCCCAAGCCAAAACCACCGGTACTGCGGTCCCGACTGCGGTCCAGGCGGTAGAACGGCTGGAAGATCCGCTCGCGCTCCTCAGGCGGGATACCGATCCCGTCATCCTCTACCGTCAGCAGGCAAGCGCCATCCGCCTCGAGCTTGAGTCGCAGCAGCAGGCTTTCATCGCAATAGCGCATGGCATTGCGCACCAGGTTCTGCACCGCCCGCGCGGTCAAGCGAGGATCGAGGACGAAACGTGGCAGCCTGTCGTCAGCGCGCACCTCCCATCTGATCCCGCGACCATCGAGTTCTTCGGCAAAGCTGCCCAGCACGCTGTCGACCAGCTCCAGCAACGACACCTCGACCCGTTCGCGCACCTGGTCGGCGTTTTCCAGGCGGCTGTACGACAGCAGCTCAAGCACCAGCTCGTCCAGCTCCCGCACATGCCCCACCAGTTCCAACAAACGCTTGCGGCTGGCCGGCGGCACTTCATCGAACAGCAGCACCAGGCCGAAGTCCAGGCGCGTCAGGGGGGTACGCAGCTCATGCGAGACCGCATTGAGCAGCTCGCGTTGCTGGTTGACCTGGCGCTCCAGGTCGCCTGCCATGGTGTCGAACACCCCGGCCAGCTCGCCGATGTTCGAGCGCGGCGAGATCTGCGTACGCTCCGCCATCTCCCCGCGCCCCAGGCGCCGCGCGGTTTCCTTGAGCCGTTCCAGGTCGCGCCAGTGCGGCCAGACCCACAGCAGCAGGCAACCCAGCATGGCGGCACCGATCAGTACCGTGACGCCCCACGACAACACGTTGATGTCGAGCGGATCCGGCGGCGAGTGCAGGCGCACCAGCCAGTCCTTGTCCAGCGGCGCCAGCACGGTTTCGTAATAGCCCCAGTCGGCGATGCGCACTGCATACAGCCCGTGCTCCAGCCTCGCCCGCTCCTGCGGCGCAAGGTCGGCGGCGTCCATGCGCAGCAGTTGCACCTGCAGGGGCGCAAAGGCCGAGGCCAGGTCCTGCTCCACCGAAGGCCATTGCTCGCGAGGGGCCTGGTGGAACTGGCGGACGATCAACGACTGCACGCCCTTGGCCTGATCGAGGTTGTACGCCATGAAGCGTTCGTGGAACGCCCCGACGATAGCGTCGGGGATCAGCAGCAAGGCACCGGCATAGGCGACGATGATCACCAGGTACAGGCGCACCAGGATCTTGAGCATGGCGCCTCAGTACTCCCACTCGACCCGGCTGAACAGATAGCCCTTGCCCCACACGGTCTTGATCTTGCGGGCTTCGCCGGCATTGTCGTCGAATTTGCGCCGCAGCTTGGAGATGGCCACGTCTACCGAACGGTCGGTACCGTTGAACTCGATGCCGCGCAGTTGCTGGAGGATGCGGTCGCGGCTGAGCACTTCACCGGCATTGCGTGCCAGCACCACCAGCAGGTTGTATTCGCCACTGGACAGCTCCACCTCGCAGCCGCGCCAGCTCACGCTGCGCTCGGCCAGATTGATGCTCAGGCCACCGACCTGGATCAGCTCGCTATCGAGCCGTGGTTCGTTGACATTGCTGCGGCGCAGCAAGGTGCGGACCCGGGCCAGCAGTACGCGGGGCTCGCATGGCTTGGTGACGTAGTCGTCGGCGCCCATTTCCAGGCCCAGCACCTGGTCATGGCTGTCGTCACGGGCGGTCAGCATCAGGATCGGCAGGCTTTGCGACTCCTGGCGCAGCAGGCGGCACACCTGCAGGCCGTCAAGGCCGGGCAGCATCAGATCGAGCACCACCAGGTCGGGGCGCTGACGACGAAACTCGTCGAGCACATGATCGCCACGGGCGATGACCCGGACGTGGAAGTCGTTGCGCTGCAGGTAGCTGGCAATCAGTTCGGACAGCGCGCTGTCGTCTTCGACCAGAAGGATGTTTGGCATGTGGGTCGTCATGAACAGATAGGCTTGAGACCTTACCGTCGTCATTGCCGGACAAGCCCGCGCCTACAGAGGCTGCGACTACCTGTGGAAGCGGGCTTGTCCGGCGATGGGGCCAGTGCAGTCAGTTGCTCGCAGGATATAGAATCCTACGCTCCACACGGCACGAGCCTTACACTTTTTCACACACGGCGTACACAGCTTAACAGCCCATGCGCGAGCGCCTGCCTTAGCATAGGGGCGATCCTATCCGGAAGATCCGTATGTCCATTCCCTTCTCCAAGCGCCCTTTGGCGATTCTCGCTTTGCTTACACTGGCCCTGACCGGCTGCAACGACGCCCCCGAACAGGACGCGCAGGCACCCGCCCCCCAGGTGCGGGTCGAAACCGTGCAGTTGCAAGCCATGGCGATCAGCACCGAACTCAGCGGGCGGATTCTCGCGCCACGCACCGCCGAAGTCCGCGCCCGGGTTGCCGGCGTGGTGCTCAAGCGGGTGTATCGCGAGGGCAGCGACGTCAAGCAGGGCGATGTGCTGTTCCTCATCGACCCGGCGCCGTTCAAGGCGGACCATGACAGTGCCCGCGCCGCGCTGGCCAAGGCCGAAGCCACCTTGTACCAGGCGCGCCTGCAGGAACAACGCTACCGCGATCTGGTCGACGACAAGGCCGTGAGCCGCCAGGAATATGACAATGCCCGTGCCGCCTTCCTCCAGGCGGACGCCCAGGTTGCCGAAGCCCGGGCCGCACTCGAACGCGCGCGACTCAACCTGGGCTATGCCACGGTCACCGCACCGATCTCCGGACGGGTTGGCCGCGCGCTGGTCACCGAAGGGGCGCTGGTCGGACAGAACGAAACCACCGCGTTGGCCGTCATCCAGCAACTGGACCCGATCCACGCCGACGTCACCCAGTCGACCCGCGACCTCAACGCCCTGCGCCGCGCCATGCGCGCTGGCGAGCTGCAGCAGGTCGGCCAGGACCAGGCCCGCGCCACCCTGATCCAGGACGACGGCAGTGCCTATCCGCTGCCGGGCAAGCTGCTGTTCTCCGATATCAGCGTCGACCCGAGCACCAACCAGATCACCCTGCGCAGCGAATTTCCCAACCCCGACCTCGATCTGTTGCCCGGCAGCTACGTGCGTGTGCGCCTCGAACAGGCCCTGCAGCCCAAGGGCATCAGCGTGCCGCAGCGGGCGATCCTGCGTGACAGCGCAGGCGTGCCCAAGGTCCTGGTGGTCGACGCCCAGCAGCGCATCGAGGAACGCCAGGTGGTACTGGGCAATGCCCAGGGCGACCGCTGGATCGTCAGCGAAGGCCTGGCCCCCGGCGAACGGGTGGTGATCGAGGGGCTGCAGCACGTCAAGGTCGGTGATCAGGTCCGGGTCGATGCCGACAAGGCCGCCAATCCCATCGTCCAGCGCAACGGCCAGTGAGGGCCTGATCCATGCCGCAATTCTTCATCGACCGCCCGATCTTCGCCTGGGTGGTTGCGTTGTTCATCCTGCTCGCCGGTGCCTTGGCCATCCCGCAATTGCCCGTGGCGCAGTACCCCGATGTCGCACCGCCGCAAGTGGAGGTGTACGCCGTCTACCCCGGTGCCTCGGCGCAGACCATGGACGAAAGCGTGGTCAGCGTGATCGAGCAGGAGCTCAATGGTGCGGACAACCTGCTGTACTTCGAGTCCCAGAGCAGCCTGGGCAGCGCGACCATCACCGCCACCTTCGAGCCGGGCACCATCCCTGACCTGGCCCAGGTCGATGTACAGAACCGCCTCAAGGTGGTCGAGTCGCGCCTGCCGCGGCCCGTCACGCAGCAAGGCCTGCAGGTGGAAAAAGTCTCCACCGGCTTCCTGCTGCTGGGCACCCTCACCTCCGAGGACGGCAGCTACGACGAGATTGCCCTCAGCGACCTGTTGGCGCGCAACGTGATGAACGAGATTCGCCGGCTCAAAGGCGTCGGCAAGGCACAGTTGTATGGTTCGGAGCGGGCCATGCGCATCTGGATCGACCCGGCGAAGCTGGTCGGCTTCAAGCTCACACCCCAGGACGTCGCCGACGCCATCGCCGCGCAGAACGCCCAGGTTGCACCCGGCAGCATCGGAGACCTGCCCGCCCGTGCGACCCAGGAAATCACCGCCAACGTGGTGGTCAAGGGCCAACTGAGCACGCCAGAGGAGTTCGCGGCCATCGTGCTGCGGGCCAACCCGGATGGCTCGGTGGTCACCGTGGGTGACGTGGCGCGGGTCGAGATCGGTGCCCAGGAATACCAGTACGGCACACGCCTGAACGGCAAGCCCACCAGTGCCTTCAGCGTCAAGCTGTCGCCGGGGGCCAACGCCATGGAAACCGCGACCCTGGTACGCCAGAAGATGGATGAGCTGGCACGCTACTTCCCGGCCGGCGTGAAGTACGACATCCCCTACGACACCTCGCCGTTCGTCAAGGTCTCGATCCAGCAGGTCATCAGCACGCTGTTCGAAGCCATGCTGCTGGTGTTTGCGGTGATGTTCCTGTTCCTGCAGAACATCCGCTACACGCTGATCCCTACGCTGGTGGTTCCGGTGGCGCTGATGGGCACCTTCGCGGTGATGCTGGCGTTGGGTTTCTCGATCAACGTGCTGACCCTGTTTGGCATGGTGCTGGCCATCGGTATCCTGGTGGACGACGCCATCGTCGTGGTGGAGAACGTCGAACGGATCATGGCCGAGGAAGGCCTGTCGCCGAAGGCCGCGACGCGCAAGGCCATGGGCCAGATCAGCGGGGCTA
Source organism: Pseudomonas putida (assembly GCF_001636055.1). Classification (NCBI taxonomy): domain Bacteria; kingdom Pseudomonadati; phylum Pseudomonadota; class Gammaproteobacteria; order Pseudomonadales; family Pseudomonadaceae; genus Pseudomonas; species Pseudomonas putida. The sequence continues at coordinate 3,178,584 of NZ_CP011789.1, read as the reverse complement.
TCGTCGGCATCACGCTGGTGCTGGTCGCGGTGTTCCTGCCGATGGCCTTCATGAAAGGCTCGGTGGGCGTCATCTACCAGCAGTTCTCGTTGTCGATGGCGGTGTCGATCCTGTTCTCGGCCTTCCTCGCCCTGAGCCTCACCCCGGCACTGTGCGCCACGCTGCTCAAGCCAGTGGCCAAGGGTGAGCATCACGTACGCAGAGGCTTCTTCGGCTGGTTCAACCGCCGCTTCGAGGGCATGAGCAATGGCTACCAACGCTGGGTTGCCCACGCCTTGGCACGTAGCGGGCGCTACCTGTTGCTCTACGGGCTGCTGGTGGCGGTGCTGGCCTATGGCTTCAGCCAGTTGCCCAGCGCTTTCCTGCCGACCGAAGACCAAGGCTACACCATCACCGATATCCAGCTTCCGCCAGGCGCCAGTCGCATGCGTACCGAGCAGGTGGCGGCGCAGATCGAGGCGCACAATGCCGCAGAACCCGGGGTGGGTAACACCACGCTGATTCTCGGTTTCAGCTTCTCAGGCAGCGGGCAGAACGCCGCGCTGGCGTTCACCACGCTGAAGGACTGGTCAGAACGCGGCGCCGACGACAGCGCACAATCGATCGCCGACCGTGCCACGATGGCCTTCGCCGCGCTCAAGGATGCCGTGGCCTATGCCGTGCTGCCGCCGCCAGTCGATGGCCTGGGCGAGTCCACAGGTTTCGAGTTCCGCCTGCAGGATCGCGGCGGCCTGGGTCATGCCGGGCTGATGGCCGCCCGTGACGAACTGCTGGCCAACGCACGCACGAGCAAGGTGCTGGCCAACGTGCGCGAGGCATCGTTGGCCGAAAGCCCGCAGGTGCAACTGGAAATCGACCGACGCCAGGCCAACGCCCTCGGGGTTTCCTTTGCCGACATCGGCGCCGTGCTCAACACCGCGGTAGGCTCGAACTATGTCAACGACTTCCCCAACCTGGGCCGCATGCAGCGCGTGGTGGTGCAGGCCGAGGGTGACCAGCGCAGCCAGGTCGAGGACTTGTTGAAGATCCACGTGCGCAACAGCAGCGGCAAGATGGTGCCACTGGGGGCGTTCGTCCAGGCCCGCTGGCTCAGCGGCCCGGTGCAACTGACCCGCTACAACGGCTACCCGGCAGTGTCTATTTCCGGGGAACCGGCAAGCGGCTACAGCTCTGGTGAGGCAATGGCGGAAATCCAGCGCCTGGTCGATCGACTGCCAACCGGCAGCGCACTGGAATGGACCGGCCTGTCGTTGCAGGAGCGTCTTTCGGGTAGCCAGGCGCCCTTGCTACTGGCCCTGTCGCTGCTGGTGGTGTTCCTGTGCCTGGCAGCGCTCTACGAGAGTTGGTCGATCCCTACCGCAGTGTTGCTGGTGGTTCCGCTGGGTGTGCTCGGCGCCGTGCTTGCGGTAACCCTGCGCGGCATGCCCAACGACGTGTTCTTCAAGGTCGGCCTGATCACCCTGATTGGCCTGTCGGCAAAGAACGCGATCCTGATCATCGAATTCGCCAAGAGCCTGGTGGATCAGGGGGTCGACGCTGCGGATGCGGCGATGCAGGCCGCCCGCCTGCGCCTGCGCCCGATCGTCATGACATCGTTGGCGTTCATCCTCGGCGTCGTGCCGCTGGCCATCGCACGCGGCGCAAGCTCAGCCAGCCAGCAGGCGATCGGCACCGGCGTGATCGGCGGGATGCTCAGCGCAACACTGGCGGTGGTGTTCGTACCGGTGTTCTTCGTGGTGGTGATGCGGTTGGCCGGCAAGCGCCGCGCTGAACCGGATCATGCAGTACCCCACGACGCCTGACTGGACAAGCCAGGCGTTGAATGAGAGGGTTCCGGGCATCGACTGCCCGGGACCCTTTTTCATGCCTGCCGCCCTGCCCCCCTGCTCCATCCTCATCCTCGCCGGTGGCCGTGGCCAACGCATGGGCGGGCGTGACAAGGGCCTGGTGCCATGGCGGGGCGAACCACTGATCGCACACATCCACCGGGTGGTGCGGGGGTTGAGCGACGACCTGGTGATTTCCTGCAACCGCAACCAGGACGCCTATGCCGCCTATGCCGACCAATGCGTGGGCGATGCCGAGGCGGATTATCCCGGGCCTCTGGCTGGGGTCATCGCCGGGCTCAAGGTGGCCAGACACCCGTGGGTGGTGGTGCTGGCCTGCGATTCACCGCGGGTCGACCAGGCGCTGATCGATGGGTTGCGCGGATTGGCTGCCCGCCATGACAGCGCTGCGATGGTGCGCCAGGGAGGCTATTGGCAGCCGATGTTCAGCGTATTGCCGACGCGCCTGTTGCCACAGTTTGAACAGGCCTGGCAGGCCGGTGAGCGGAGCCTGCAGCGCGCCTTGTCGCGTGAATCGCTGCAGGGGCTGGAATGTGCCGTCGACGATGAACGGCTCGGCAACTTCAACAGCCCGGAGTGGTTACGCTGAGCGGCTGACACCCCACCCAGTTCTTCCCCGTTCGTCCTCCGGGCCGGCCTGCAACGACAACGGGCTGTTCTCGGTCATGCCATAGACGATCCCTGTGCAGACGCCCCAAACCATGGCCCGTTTGCAGGAGGATCTGCGGCAACGGCAACAGCGCGACCGTGACCCAGCGATAGCCACTCCCCCTTGGACCGTAGCACCCCGCTCCCGGGCGCCGCGGTTCCTTTTTCGATCCGCGGGTGCACAGGGTCGCTTGCTGGGACCGACCAAATCTGCGCTCAGGGCGCCCTCCGACCATTTGCCATGGGCTGGACGAATCAACAGCGATACAATCCAGGCTTACCCACGCCAGTGCCCGCCATGATCCAGTCAGACCTCGACCTCTTCGGTTCTCAGCCGCAATCGCTGGCCAGCCAGGTCATGCTGTTGCCAGGCTTTGCCCTGCCCGAGGTCGAAGCCCTGCTCGATGCCCTGCGCCCAGTGTTGCGCGCGGCACCCTTTCGACACATGCAGACGCCCGGCGGGCTGCACATGGCCGTCGCGCTGAGCAATTGCGGCAGCCTGGGCTGGGTCAGCGACGCGCGTGGCTACCGCTACAGCCCGTTGGATCCGCTGAGCGGCAAGCCCTGGCCGGCGCTGCCCGAGGTGCTGTTGACGCTGGCTGCGCGAGCCGCCTCCCAAGCTGGCTTCGAGGGGTTCGTGCCGGATGCGTGCCTGGTCAACCACTACCTGCCCGGTACACGCCTGAGCCTCCACCAGGATCGCAACGAGCAGGATTTCAGCCAGCCTATCGTGTCGATCTCGCTGGGGCTGCCCGCCGTCTTTCTGCTCGGCGGCATGCAACGCAGCGACCGGCCGCAGCATGTGCCGCTCAGTCATGGCGATGTCATGGTATGGGGTGGCGAGGATCGCCTGCGCTTCCATGGCGTGCTGCCGATCAAGCCGGGCAAGCATGAGCGGATGGGGGAACGACGGATCAACCTGACCCTGCGCAAGGCAGGTTGAGTGACCGTACCGAATGCAGATTCGGCACGATCACCCCTAGGCTCTGTACGAAAAGCCTTGATACTCGGTGATGCTGCGTTGAAAACAGCCTGGTGCGCCAGCCCGGTCGGAATGCTCATTTACAACCCGTAAAGTCGAGCGCGACTCCGACCGTTCCTCGGCTGTTTTCGCCTTGCCTGACCTTCGTCTCAAGACTTTTCATACAGACCTAGAGCATCAGCGACTGGCCTCCAGCACCTGGTTCAATGCCGCCCCGTCGATACTCAAGGTCGCCGAATCGAACATGCCGTTGACGTAATTGCGCACCAGTTGCTCCTGGCGTTGTGCCCTGAGCAGTTGGGTCAGTTGCGGTGTCACCTCCTCCAGGGTTGCCGCCCGCGCCGGTTGCTGTTCGACCAACTTGATGATGTGCAGGCCCGCCGCCGTGCGCACCGGTTCACTCACTCCGTCGACCTTGAGCCGCGTCACCACCTCACGCACTTCAGGTAGCAACTGGTCGAGCGCCTGCAGCCCGCTGTCGCCGCCTTGGGCGGCAGTGCCGGTGTCCTGGGAGTGCTCGCGGGCGAGCGTGGCGAAATTGCCGTCGCGTGCCTGCTTGGCCAGGGCCTGGGCCTGCTTGACCACTGCCTCGTCGTCCTTGGGATTTTCGACCCGCAGGAAAATCTGGCTCAAGCGATAGCGTACCGGCAGGCGCAGTTCGTCCTTGTTGGCTTGGTACGCCTGCTCAAGCTCTGCCTGGTTCGGGTAATCGTCAGGCACTTGCGTGACCGAAGCGAGGTAGTCGCGCAATACGATCTGTTCGCTCACCGCACGGGTCTGCGCCTCGACATCTGGACGCTGTGGCCAGCCCTTGGCTTCGGCCTGGCGATACAGCGCCTTTTCTGCCAGGCGGGCGCGAATCCATGCCTCCAGTGCCGGACGATCGCCACGCAGGTGCTCGCGGGTCGGCTCCGGTAACTGCGCCAGCAGCGTCGTCAGCTCGTCGCTGCCGACCCTCTGTTCGCCCAGGCTGGCCAACACCGGTCCTTTGACCTCGGTCGCCGCCGGGTGCGCTGCGGCGATCGGCTCCTCCCCCGGACGTAGAACAAGGGCGACAGCCACGGCAACGACGGCCAGCGCACCCGCGCCGGCCCAGAAGGTACGGGAAGTCACGAAGCAGTCGCCGCGCCAGCCACCTGTTCGGTCTGGTCGGCGACAGTGCGGCTGTAGTCGCGCAGGTAGACGATGAACTCCTGCAGCAGACGATCCCACAGCACCAGGCTACCCAGCAGATGCTTCTCGCTGACGCCATCGGCCACCACCACGTCCTTTTCCATCACCAGGAACTCGCCCTGCACCGACAGCCGGGCGAAACGACGGCTGGCGTTCCAGCGCTCGGCCAGCCCGACCGGCAGCTCGCCCTGGATGCGCAACGCGCAACTGAAGGTAAAGTCGAGGAACTCGCCCTCCTGGTCCTTGGCTCGATTGCCGAACCGTACTGCGTAACCCACGCCCTGGCTGGCGCTGAGCAGCTGCACGACGGCATTCTGCTCGCTACGATTGACCCGGCAGCCGGCATCCTGCAGCAGCTTGGTCAGGGAATCGGCGCTCACGGTTTCGATCAGGGTGACTTCGGTCATGTGTAGCCTTCCTTGTGGTGATGAAACAGCTCGGATTCATTCACACGCAGCAGGAAGACGGCTATAGCGGGGGCTGGCAAGACATCAGCGCTGGCGAATTCCCTGCCTCTGCGACCGTCCATCTGCAATCGCGCGTGTCGATATCAAGTAGTAGCACAAGGATTGCGCTCGGCCAGAAATTCTCTTTGCCCTGGCATCGGCACATCGCGGCGAACCCTATCCTCCGCCCTTTCAAAGCCCGGGGCTTGTGTGTAAAAACGGTCCAACCATCTTCTTCGACGCAAGGACCTCCAGCATGCGCTACCGCCCTCTCGGCCGCTCCGGCCTGCAAGTCTCAGCCCTGACCCTGGGCAGCATGATGTTCGGCGAACAGACCGATACCGAGGCTTCGCTGCGCATCATCGACCGCGCCTGGGACCAGGGCATCAACTTCATCGACACCGCCGATGTCTACAACGCCGGGCGCTCCGAGGAGATCGTCGGCGAGGCGGTGGCACGCCATCGCCAGGACTGGATCGTTGCCTCCAAGGCCGGCTACGGTCCGGCAGACGGCCTGCCCAACCGCAGCGGGCTGTCACGCAAGCACCTGTTCAATGCGCTGGAGGCAACACTGACGCGCATGGACACCGACTACCTGGACATCTACTACCTGCACCGCGAAGACCACAAGGTACCGCTGGAAGAGACCGTGCGAGCCATCGGTGATCTGCTGCAGCAAGGCAAGATCCGCTATTGGGGCGTGTCCAACTTCCGCGGCTGGCGCATCGCCGAGATCTGCAACCTGGCCGAACGCCTCGGGGTGCCCAAGCCTGTGGTGAGCCAGCCGCTGTACAACATCGTCAACCGCCAGGCCGAGCCCGAGCAACTGACCGCCGCGGCCTACCACGGGCTGGGCGTGGTGCCCTTCAGTCCCCTGGCCCGAGGCGTGCTCAGCGGCAAGTATGCGCCAGGCTCGACCCCTGACGCCGGCAGCCGCGCCGGGCGCCAGGACAAGCGGATCATGGAGGTGGAGTGGCGTCAGGAGTCGCTGGCCATCGCCCAGAAGATCCACGCCTACACCGACGCCAAGGGCGTAGGTATCGTCGAATTCGCCATCGCCTGGGTGCTCAACAACCAACTGGTCAGTTCGGCCATCGTCGGGCCGCGTACCGAGGCGCAGTGGGAAACCTACGCCGGAGCGCTGGAGGTCAACATCACCGCCGAGGACGAAGCCTTCATCGATTCGCTGGTAACACCGGGGCATGCCTCGACGCCGGGGTTCAATGACGTCGCACACTTTGTCAGCGGACGCTTGGCGCGCTGAAGTGCGCCGCCGTTCCTCCCGAACGAAATCGATGATCGCCCGTGACGCCGTCGACACTCGTCGGCGGCTCAGGTACTACAGATAGCCTCCCGGATAGGCGACTTTCTGCTACTGGATACGCCGTAAACGCTCTATTGCAGGCCATTGGGGAGCGATAAGCGGGGATACCGGTCCCCCCTTTCCCCAATGGGACAGGTATGGTGCAGCCCATCGTATTTACTGCACCCAGAGGCTTCAATGACACTCGAGCACCTGTTCCGCCCCGTTCAAGTCGGCCCCCTCACCCTGCCAAACCGCGTCTTCATGGCGCCCCTGACACGCCTGCGCAGCCTGGAACCGGGCGATGTACCCACGCCGCTGATGGCCGAGTACTACAGCCAGCGTGCCAGTGCCGGGTTGATCATCAGCGAAGCGACACAGATTTCCTTCCAGGCCAAAGGCTATTCGGGATCACCCGGTATCCACACCGACGAGCAGATCGCCGGTTGGCGCCTGATCAACGAACGCATCCACGCAGCAGGTGGGCACAGCGCGGTACAGGTCTGGCATACCGGACGTATTTCCCACACCTCGCTACAGCCCGGCCAGGCCGCGCCGGTCGCGCCCTCGGCATTGCCCGCTGATGCCCGCACCTCGCTGCGCGACGCACAGGGCAATGTCATTCGCGTCGAAACCTCCGCGCCGCGGGCGTTGAGCGAAGCCGAAATCGCCGACATCGTCGCTGACTTCGGCCAGGCCGCCCACAATGCGCAGCACGCAGGCTTCGACCTGATCGAACTGCACGCCGCCCATGGTTACCTGCTGCACCAGTTCCTCTCGCCCAGCGCCAACGTGCGTGAAGACCGCTACGGCGGCAGCGTCGAGAATCGCGCACGGATCGTGCTGGAAGCGGTGGACGCCGCCATCGCCGCCTGGAGCGCCGACCGCGTGGCGATCCGCATCTTCCCGCTGGGGCCGTTCAATGGGGTCGACAACGGTGAGGATCAGGAAGCCGCAGCGCTGTACCTGATCGAAGAACTGGCCAAGCGCAACCTGGCTTACCTGCATCTTTCGGAGCCGGATTGGGCCGGTGGCAAGCCGCTGCGTGACGAATTCCGCGAGGCGATTCGCGCCGTGTATCCGGGGGTGATCGTAGCGGCTGGCGGCTACACCCCGGAAAAAGCCGAGGCGCTGATTGCGCGTGGGCTGATCGATGCGGTGGCCTTCGGGCGCAGCTATATCGCCAACCCGGACCTGGTGGAACGCCTGCAGCAGCAAGCGCCTTTGAACGAGCACCGCGCACAGTTCGATTACGCCAATGGCGCCGAAGGCTATACGGACTACCCCGCGTTGCGCCGGGCTTGATACCGGAGCTATGCAGGCGCGGACTTGACCGCGCCTGCAGGCGCTAGCTCTGTGAAAGCAGGTTCAGCTGCGAAGCCGTTATCCCGCTGCGTGATCGGGTTTGCGTTCGCCTTGAGCAGGTGCAGGCTTGCTCCCGGACAACCGCCAACTCACCCCGGTCACCCCATAACGCTCGGCCATGGGTCGACTCACCTTCTTGATCTTCTCTCGTCCGAACTTCGGAATGATCCCGACCCCTGCATCACAACTGGCCCAATGCCAAGCCTCGGCATTGTCCATTCGCTCCGATCGAATGATGAAGCTGCGCGCCTCGTCGTGCAGCGTGTATTCGATGATGTACAACTGTGGGGCTGGCATCACGGGCCTCCTCTTCTCCATGGATGACTACTGATTGATCAGGGTTTTCCGTGAAGATTCAAAAGATTATCGAACCCGCTGAAAAACCCTGCCAAGGCTGCACCGTCTGCAGCTGAGCAGCCGCTTGCTCATTGACTGCGACCACCGCCGTGGCTGTTCTGGCCACCCCGGCGCCCGGCTTCGGAAGCACGAGCTCGATCATTGGCGAAGTTGCCCCCCGAATTCTTGCCGCCCTTCTGGCCTGCACGGGAAGCCCGCTCGCGGTCGTTGGCGAAGTTGCCAGGGTTGGTTTCCTTGGTGCCACCACGTTGGCTTGGGCGATCCTGGTCGTGTGCCATGTCATTTCTCCTTTACGGGTCTGTGGCGTAAGGCACGAATACGCGCCCCACAAGAGTTCCGAGCGGATGTGCGACCATCTGCTCCATCACATTGCAGACGGACTGACCGGCGGCGCTAAAAGGCGGCGATAGCGAACGCTTGCGCACCAACCTCTTGGCCGCCCTCCAGCGCAGGCTTCAGGCATGCACGCTCCACTGCACCACATCGGCCGCGACCGGCAGTTCATCGATCGCATGGATCATTCCGCTGGACAGGGCCTCACGTGGCCCCAGGATGCGTGGATAGGCCATCAGGTAGCGCACCACATCCAGGTCCTCGGCCGAGCCTTGCGTACGTTCGGCGACGATCTCGGCATACAGACGCAGGTCGTAGTCCAGGCTCATGGCGTACTCGGCCATGCGCGAGTGGTCCACCGAGCCGTGCAGGGTCCAGTGGAACGGGTGAAAGAGGAACTTGCTGTACTGGCAAGCCGTACGATGGCTGCCGGCAAGAAACAGGATATTGCCCATCGACTCGACGGTGCCGAGGTTATGGGTGTGCACCGGCACCGGCTGGCCAAGCAGGAAGTTGTACAGCGTGAAGCCATAGCTGCACTCGCCGCCCATGGTGGCGATGTTGATCTGCAACACCTCGGCGCCCTGCTGCACGGCACGTGAGCAGGTACTGATCAGGTTGCCACAGGTCGAGGAATTGATCGGGCCGGTGAAGTGAATGATATGTCGGGCCATGCATACCTCCAGGGTCGTCCATCGAAGACGATGGTTCAGTCGGTCGGGCTGGCGATACCGGAGGCAGCGTGCAGCCGCTGCAGAAGGTCCGGCATTCGGTGGAATCGTCTGGCCCGGCAAAGTTCCCCCGCAACACCCAGCCCTGCGCCTGCCGGTGGACACCGACGGCGACGCGCCCCTGTGCAAGGCTGCCTGGGCCGCGCCGTGCTGTGGCATCATCGACGCTCCGACCGCCCGCGAGCGCCTGTGCATGCTGATCGACGAAGAACTGACCCTGAAGAAGCTCGAGACCTTTCTCGCCTTCATGCGCAGCGGCAACCTGGGCCGTGCCGCCAGCGAACTGTCGACCAGCGCGGTCAGCGTGCACCGGGCGATCCACTCGCTGGAAAACGCCCTTCGCTGCCCGCTGTTCAAGCACGAAGGCCGCCAGCTGATCCCGCTGGAAAGCGCCTATGTGCTGGAGAAAAAGGCCCGACAACTGCTGCAGGACGCCGAGCAGATGGTGCGCCAGACCCGCGAGGCCGCAGGTTTCTATGCCGAACGCTTTCGCCTCGGGGCGCTGTACTCGCTCACGGTCAAGACCGTGCCCAAGCTGGTTATGGGCCTGAAGCTGCGCCGCAGCGAGCTGAACATCGACCTCACGCTCGGCTCGAACGTCGACTTGCTGCACCGTCTCAAGAACCATGAACTGGACGCCATCCTGGTCTCGCTCGACGACAGCATCAACGATCCGGCCTGCGAACACCTGGCGCTGTTTTCCGACGATATCTTCCTGGCCGTGCCGACCGATTCGCCGTTCGCCGAGCAGGCCGAAGTCGACCTGGCGGACCTGGCCGACTCCACCTTCATCACCCTTACCCAGGGTTTCGCCACCCACCGTGACGGCGCGCGGGTGTTCGAGCAGGCCGGCTTCGAACCGAAAGTGGCGATGCAGGTCAACGATATCTTCACCCTGCTGAGCATGGTCAGTTCCGGGGTGGGCTATGCGCTGCTGCCGGGACGTATCGCCGCGGTGTACGAGAACCGCGTGCGCTTGATCGCGCTGCAACCGCGCTACCGGTTGCAGCAGCACATCGGTGCGGTGTTTCTCAAGGCCCGCGAGCGCGAGCCGAACCTGCTGGCGCTACTGGCTGAATGCCGGATGTACAGTCGCGAAGGGTGACAGCCCAGGCCGACTGTCCTCCTCATCCCACCAGGCCGCGTACACAGAAATACAGGATCGACGGCCCCATCAGGCACCCCAGCCCGGTATGGAAAGTGGCGGTCAGCGCACCATAAGGCACCAAGCGCCGATCCGTTGCAGCCAGCCCGGCCGTCACACCGGAAACGGTCCCGGCCAGGCCGCCGAACACCATCGCCGAGCGCGGGTTGTCCAGGGCCAGCATACGTGCCGACACTGGCGTGAACACCATCACCAGGATCGCCTTGATCAGGCCTGTTGCAATCGACAAGGCCATCACATCGGAGCTTGCCCCCAGCGCCGCCCCGGTCACCGGTCCGACGATATAGGTCACCGCGCCCGCGCCGATGGTGGTGATACTGACCGCATCGCGATAACCAAAGGCCCAGGCCACCGCCGCGCCGACGATGAACGGCAGCACAGTTCCCAGCAACAGCGCCACCGCGCCAATCATCCCGGCCTTGCGCGCTTCGGTGGCCTGCACTTCGAAGGCGGTGGCGACGATAGCGAAATCGCGCAGCATCGCTCCCCCCATCAGCCCGATCCCGGAAAACAGCGTCACGTCCGCCAGGCCTTTCTGGCCGCCGGTCAGGTTGCCGCCGATCCAGGCCAGCACCAGGCCGATGACGATGGCGACGGCCGAGCCGTGCACACGGCCGAAGGTGAGGTACTTGGAGAGCATCACCGATACCCACATCACCGCACCGACGACGGCGAAAGCGGTGATCAGGTCATTGTGTTCCAGGGCTTTCTCAATGAGTGGCCACATATCAACGACCTCCCGCAGGTGCAGGCTGCACCGAGGCTGGCGGTGTCGCATCGAGCGCCGGCAGCGGCTCGCCGCGGTGACTGCGGCTGATCAGCGCGATGGTCGCGCCGCACACCAGCACCGCACCGACCGCGGCCACCACGGCCACAGGCCCGCCGTGCAGGGCAGTGACCACATTCTGCTGGGCCGCCATGGCCACCACCACCGGGATGTACATCGCGCCCCAGAAACCGACACCGAACTCGCACTCTTTGCTCATGCCACCCTTGCGGTGCATGTACAGCCGCGCACAGATCAGCAGGATCATGGCGATGCCGACCCCGCCCACATTGGATTTGACGCCCAGCAGCACGCCCAGGAAGTCGCCGACGATAACGCCGGCCAGCGTGCACACCGCCAGCAGAGCCACACCATAGATGATCATTGTTGTTGTCCTCAGGTTGTATCGAAGTTGTTTGTTGTTGTCCTTCGAGCTACAGCGCGGTCATCGGTTGTCGGCCACCTCCTGACGCAACAGTGCATCGATGCTGTCGGCACGGGTGGACTCCACGCTCAGCACCTTTCCAGGCTCGAAGACTCGCCTGGCAAGACCCGTGAGTACGCTGCCCGGCGGCAATTCGAGGTGCAGGCGCACACCGCGCTCCCAGGCGCCGCGCAGGGTCGCGCGCCAGTCGACGATGCGGGCCATGTTGCCGGCCAGGTCGTCGCGCAGGCGTGCCGGATCGAAAATCGGTCGTGCCGTGCTGCCGCTGAGGTAGGTGATGCGTGGGCGACGCAATTCGACCTCGCAGAACGCTGCGGCCAGGGTAGCCGCAGGCGCCGCCAACAGAGGGCAATGCGACGGCACACTGACCGCCAGGCGCCGGGCCACGCCCTGCCCCAGGCTGCGCGCGCGCGCGGCGACCGCTGTCATCGCGGCATCGCTGCCGGCGATGACGATCTGGTTGTCGCTGTTGAGGTTGGCGAGGTACACCTCACCCCCGACCGCTTCCAGCAAACGCTCGACACTGGGCAGGTCCAGGCCGCTCAAGGCCGTCATGCCGTAGCCTGTCGGATAAGCCTGCTGCATCAGCCCGCCGCGCAGCGACACCAGGCGTACGGCGTCCTCCAGTGCCAGCGCATCGGCGGTGACCGCCGCGGCATAGGCACCGATCGACAACCCGGCCACATACTCCGGTGCCGGGCTGCGTCGCATCAGCCAGCGCGCCCATGCCACGCCGGTCAACAGCAGGCACAGCTGCACGGCGCGGGTATGGCGCAACGCCTCGGCGCTGTCGAGCGTGAGCACCTGCTCGCCCAGCGCCTCGCTGGCCGCTTCGAGCAGATCCGAACTGCCCTCCGGCAGGCAATGAAGCATCCCCACCTGCTGGGCGCCCTGCCCCGGGAACGCGAACAGGCTGCTCATGCCGCATCCTCCTGCAGTTGCCACGGATCACTCACCAGACGCACGCCAGCCGCCGACTTGAGCAGCACCCGACGCGCCCCGCTGGCCCATTCGCGCAAGGCAACCGCCCCCTCGGGCGTTTCCAGTTGCGCATCGACGCGACAGGCCGCGCCTTCCAACTGTTTCAGCAGTCGAGCGGCCTGCTCACGAGGTATCGACACAGGGGCACGCAGCAGCAGATCAAGATCGCTGCCAGCGTGCAGCACCTCGATTCCCGTCGCGAGCTGGAAACCCGTGCTGCCGGTAGGTCCCCACAGCCACTCGCGATCGTTCAACCAAGCGCTGACCTGCGATAACGCACGCAAGGCTGGCGACGACAACTCGCCCTCCCAGCGCAGCGCTTCGGGGCTGACCCAGCGCTCGATGTCCAGCAGGCGCATCTGCCAGGCAAAACGCTGCTCGCGCCCTCTCCCGCGTACCCCGACCGCCACCTGGTCCGGTGCCACCAGCGCCCGGCGCACTACCACCGGCTCGCCGGCTGCCAGCACCGAGTGCACCCAGGCAGGCGCATCGGCAGGCAGCATGGCCGGAGTCATGCCCCAGAGCAGGTCATGTGGGCGCGGGGCGTACATCTCAGGCCTCCTGCCATTGGCTGCGCAGGCGCTGACGCACCTCGCGGGAGGCGCTGCGATGCTCGCCGTTCAGGCGACTACGCAGGTCGGTGGTATCGCCAATGTCGCGCACGGCATCGATCAGGCAGGCACGGACCTGTACCAGATCCCGGGCGGTCGGCGCCTGCGCGTTATCCACGGCAAGACGCGTGTGCAGCAGCCCCAGTGAGGCGTAGCTTTTCAGGTCGTAGGCCATCGGTGGCACTTCGGCGGCCAAGGCTTCCAGGTCCTCGACACTGCGCAGGGTGATACGCGCCGCTGCCGCCTTGCCCATCGCATGCACCATGACGCCACTGTCATCCAGCGCGATCAGGCGCTGCGCCTGGTAGCCGTGGGCAAGAAACGCCCCGGACATCGCCTTGCCCACCAGCAGCCCGATCACCGGATGCCCGGCCAGGCGCGCCTGGGCATACGCTTCCACCGCACCGGCCAGGGCCTGGTGGATGCCCAGCGCTTCCTCACGCCGCCCGTAGGCCTGGCTGGGTACATCGATCAGCGCAACCAGCACGCGCTTCTCACTGTCGCGGTCGGCCTCCACCGCCTCGGCGACCGCCTTGGCCAGGCCCCAGCCTTCAAGCAGGCCAACCTCGCCGCTACGGGCGCGTACAAAGGGATTGCGCGCATCGGGCACCACGGCGATAAAGCGCGCCAGGCGATTGTCCAGCTCGCCATCGACCACCTGCACCGAGGCGGGGAAGCCTGGCAGCGACTCGCCGCTGGCAAGGCCCTGCAACCAGTTCTGGGCACGGTTCATCAGGCATCTCCTTGATACAGGGCACGCACGGCGGCGGCATCGAGTTGCGGGCAGTCATCACCCAGTTGCGCCAGGCGCTCAAGAAACCACTGATGGCGGCTGGCACGCTGCGCAGAAGGTGCGTCCAGCAACGCCAGCAACTGGCTGCGAACAGCCTCGACGTCATCGGCGACGTAGCCGTCCGCCAAGCCGCTGGCGTGGCGCTGCTCGCCACCGGTCAGGCTCCAGATGAAAGGCCGGTCACGCGAGTCGTACTCACCGATCCCCGCTTCCTGCTCGATCACCTGTGGGCCATTGAGGCCCAGGCGTGCTTCGCGGGTTACCAGCAGATGGCTGCACAGCCCGGCGGCAATGGACATGCCGCCGAAGCAGCCGACTGAACCCGCGATCACGCCAATGACCGGCCGGTAGGCACGCAGTTCGACGATCGCGGCCTGGATCTCGGCAATCGCCGCCAGGCCCAGGTTGGCCTCCTGCAGGCGCACGCCCCCGGTCTCCAGCAACAGCACGGCGCAGGTGGGGACACCGTTACGGTTGTCTTCGACGGCCAGTTCCAAGGCGCCGGCGATCTTCGCGCCCCCCACCTCGCCCATGCTGCCGCCCTGGAACCCGCCTTCGATGGCTGCGACCACGGCGGGACGGCCGTCGAGCGTGCCCTTGGCGATGACCACGCCGTCATCGGCCTGCGGCACGATGCCTTGGCGTGGCAGCCAGGGCGACATCAGGCGGTCGAAGGGGCCAAGCAGCTCGCGGAAACTGCCCGCATCGAGCAAGGCCCTGGCACGCTGGCGGGCCCCCAGTTCGACGAAACTGCGGCTGTGCAACAGGCGTTCGTTATCAGTCATGGCCGATCTCCTCGAAGCCTTGTTCCAGGCGCAGGCGCACTACGCCGGGCGTGGCGCCGAAATCATGGATGTCGATCTTCAGCGCAGGCAAGCTGCGGCCGTCGAACAGGCGCTGGAACAGCTGGCTCCAGCGTGCCTGGCTGCCGTTGACCGAGGTCACGACCTGGATATCGAGGCTGCCGGCCTGGCCGGGCTCGATCAGCACCTCCAGGTCGCCGGAGCTGACGCAGCCGACCAGGGCACGGCCACGGCCCGGTTGCGCAGCGGGGAATTGAAAGTTCAGGGTTTCCATGTCACAGGCTCCCGGCTTTGTCGAGGAACAGGCAGGCGGCCAGCAGATCGGCAGCACCGCCTGGAGAGGCATTGAGTTGCAGCAGGCGCGCATCCAGGGCGCGCAGTTGACGGCGACCCGCCAAACTCGCGCTGCCGCCTGCATCAAGCACCGCACGGGCCCCTTGCTGCAGGGCATCCAGGCCTTGCTGACCGGCACGCCAGAGCACGCAGGTGTCGCTCAGCGAAGCCATGATCGCCAGCAGCGCATCCAGGCGTGCATGGGTCTCGCTGGCGCCAGCGGCGCGGCTGCGCCAGAGTTGCGGCAGAGCGTGACCGGTGATCGCCGGAAAGCCTTGCTGGGCCTGCTCGCGCGCTCCACCTGCGCCATAGCGGCGGCGCACCTGGGTGCCGTGGCTGTCCTGTGCGGGGGCGGCCGGATCATCGATCAGCGCAAGGCGCCCGGCAAGGGCGGCAAGGGTATGCGGGTCGCTGCTCAGCGGGCTCAGCGCCCGCGCCGCAACCAGCAGTCCCAGCGCCCAGATAGCACCACGATGGGTATTCACTCCGGCTGTGGTGGCGAGCATTGTCGCCTCGCCTTCGCGCCCAAGGCGTCCCAGCTCGGCGCGCAGCGGCGCAGCGATCTCGCCATGGCGTTGCGCCGCTTCGGCCATCTGTCGCAGGCACGGCCACAGCGACAGCGCCGAGGCGTGCATCAAGGCCAGGTTCATGTCGCCATGGGCGCCGCTGCCGCGCCGGTCCACCAGCCCAGGCTTGGGCGAGAGGTCGGCCTCATCGATCAGGGCTTCGACGGCCAGGTCCGCCAATTGGTCGGGCAAGGCCAGGGGCTGTAGGCAAAGTGCTTTCATCACCAGCTCCTGAAGCGTGCGGGCGGGTTATACAGGCCACCGGACCACTCCACGAGGTCGGCGATACTGCGTGCGGCGAGCAACTCACGGGTGGCGTCGGTACGGCGGATGCCCAGGTCTTCGGGCAAGGCCACCAACCCTTCGCGGCGCAGGCGCTCGGTATCCTTGGGCTCATGGCGCAGGCCAATGGCGGTGACCCCGGCCACCGCCGCGATCATCTGCTGGCGTTCCTGCAGGCTGCGCGCCTTGTACAGGTAGGCGATGCCCTCTTCGGTGAGCAGGTGGGTGACGTCATCGCCGTAGATCATCACGGGTGCCAGCGGCATGCCGGCCTTCTTCGCCACCTCGACCGCATCCAGGGTTTCGACGAAGGTCGGTTTACCGCCCTCCTGGTAGGTCTCGACCATCTGCACCACCAGCTTGCGCCCGCGCTCGAGCAGGGTTTCGGGCACGGTCATGTCCAGCCAGGCCGGTGTCGCGTGGCGTCGCCCGCGTGGGTCGTGGCCCATGTTCGGTGCCCCGCCGAAACCGGCCAGGCGGCCACGGGTGACCGTCGAAGAATGCCCGTCGCCATCGACCTGCAAGGTGGCGCCGATGAACAGGTCCACCGCGTACTGCCCCGCCAGCTGGCACATCAGCCGGTTGGAGCGCATCGAACCGTCGCGCCCGGTGAAGAACACGTCCGGACGCTGGGCGATGTAGTCTTCCATGCCCAGCTCGGTGCCGAAGCAGTGCACGCTCTGTACCCAGCCGGTCTCGATGGCCGGAATCAGCGTCGGGTGAGGATTGAGGGTCCAGTTGCGGCAGATCTTGCCCTTGAGCCCCAGCGACTCGCCGTAGGTCGGCAGGATCAGCTCGATGGCGGCGGTATTGAAGCCGATGCCGTGATTGAGCGACTGCACCTGGTGTTTTTCATAGATGCCGCGGATCGCCATCATCGCCATCAGCACATGCACCGGCTTGATATGGCGCGGGTCGCGGGTGAACAACGGTTCGATGTAGAACGGCTGGTCGGCGACTACCACGAAGTCGATCCACGAGGCAGGAATGTCCACCCTGGGCAGATCGTCGACACGGTCAACCAACTGGTTGACCTGGGCGATGACGATGCCATCGCTGAATGCCGTGGGCTCGACCAGCGCCGGAGTGTCCTCGGTGCTCGGGCCGGTGTAGAGGTTGCCATCGCGGTCGGCAGTGAAGCCTGCGACCAGCGTGACGTTGGGGATCAGGTCCACCAGCAGGCGCGAGTAGAGCTCGATGTAGGTGTGGATGGCGCCGACTTCGAGCAGACCGTCTTCGAGCAACTGGCCGATGCGCTGGCTCTGGGGGCCGGCGAAGGAGAAGTCGAGCTTGCGCGCGATGCCGCGTTCGAACAGGTCCAGGTGCTCGGCGCGGCTGACGCTGGGCATGATCAGGTGCAGGTCGTGGAGACGGCCAGGGTCGGCCTTGGCCAGCGAGCGCGAAAGAAAGTCCGCCTGCTTCTGGTTGTTGCCTTCGAGCACCACTCGATCACCCGGGGCGATCAGCAGTTCGAGGGCCTCGACGATCCGCTCGGTGGGCAGTACCACGCCATCGGCGAGGTGACTCACCCGCTCGAGACGGCGCTGCTTTTCGGCGCGCCTTCTCGACCATTGCGGCGGTGGATTCTTCGTTGTGGTCATTGGTGACTCCACGGGTTCGCTGTCGTGGGGTCACCTTAGGCCTGGGGGGTGGGAGGCATCAATCAAGCACGGTGGTCGATCGTTACGGTGAGCGTAATGGTTCTACTATTCCTGATGAGGAAGATTAAATCTTATCTAAATAGTCTGAAACGATGGGCCAATGGCGTTGGCAGTCGATAATCAGATGTCCCTTTCTCATCGCCATTCCGTCATAAGCGGCCACCTCCTTCAGAATGGTGGCTTTATTGGAGTTCCAATAATCGCGGAGCATCGGCTCAGAAATCATGTCTAACAAAGGGCGCCAGGAAAAATCCAACTTAATCTCGTCTTCGTCATACCCACGGCTTTCTTGTAGCATCCACATCAGGAATCGGACGAACCTCATAGTATTGCGGACGTCAAGTTCTGGATTAAAGCATACGTTCAGAATATAAGAACTCATATCATTGTAAATACCGTTTGCGTCAGACGCACCTACGCGGTCGTAGAAACCACAACCAACCCCCGAATCACCAGGACCTGTTCGATTAGCTAACTGGTACAAGATATAAAGCGCGACGGATAACCTAAACTCGTCGAGAGTATTCTGGTCGACGAGATCCTCACCAGAGCTTGAAAATCCCTTCCCCACAACCTGTTCGAAAGTCAAGGACTCGATATCCTCGAAAATATTTTTCTTCTGCTTCACGTATGAAGCATAAAAATCATCAAATATTTTCTGTGAGAGAAATCTCATACCCTCTATCGTAAGTCGGTACACATTCCCTGACGTCTCTGCTGCCCTGTCACTGTGTTTAAGCAGCGCGCGGCTTATGTTGTGTAATTGCCCACCGCGATCGAGCGAGCACTGTTGCCGAAACACCAAAAGATCCTTCCAGCCCAATACTCCTCGTGACGGACGAATCAGGCCTTTGAGTAACGGGCCTTCTGAAAAATTTTCCTCTCCAAAAAACCAATGAGCAATGCCGATTATATTCTCGCTTGTGTTCGCCGCGCCTACTTGCGGCTGGGCCCGCCAGAAGCAGCTATCTATAATCTTGGCGAGTGCGCTTATCATTACATCTCGATCCGAACGCCGAAAGAAGCCCGACACAGAGCTGTAGTCGGGGAGCGTTTCTATTGCTTTTTCTAAGATTTCGCGAATATGCGGCCCCTTAAGACGCGAGGCATTCTCGGCTAGCATCCCCCAAAACTGGATATGTACGCCACGGCCAGAAGAATGAATGAACTCCTGTTTGCCGAGCACCTCGTCGATAGTTTTCCCTGCGATCAACTCTTGCACAGAAGCTTTATAAAATATGTGAGTTTCCGTTAGTGCAGGCACCTTAAGCTCAAGGATCAAGTCAATGTACCGCTCCAGATTTCGCGCCCCCGCCAAATTGACATACGCCCGCGTTTTTTTATTGTCAATCTCATTAAGATCCACTAGCCTGCCAGCGACGCCAAATATCTGCTTCAGAAGAAAAGAGCTTCCCGGTGGGCCAGCTTCGATTAGGTCAAGGTATTCTTGACTCTGCTTGCATTTTGACATGTCATTGTCAAACACCACCCCAAAAATTCCGCTGCGCCCACCGCCTTCCTCAAGATGGATACGTCTGAACATGCCTGGATAGGTTTGCTGCAACAGCACGAGATTCACGAGATCGTCACGATTGAAGTCCGTATTGTCGTAAGACACTTTCTCCAACTGCATTACCAATAGGGCATTGATGATTCTTTTTATCTTGCGGAAATTGCCCATCAACTCAAGATATCGTGACGCGTGCTCACCCTGCAGCATCTCCGCCATTTTCGTAAGTAATGGAGTGAGCTTGCTCATCCGCTCCACAGGGACCAAATCCAATCCTGGAACATCCTTTCTCCAGTCTTGATTCAAGTATCGCGCCAGCGCGGCAGCATCCACGAAAACGTTAACTTTTAATGTGACGAACTTCTCAAGAAACTCTCGTGCCCGCTCACCATCACTAGCCAACGCCACCAACATTTCGGTGTCATAGCACAAAATGTACGTTGCGCGGCGAAGCCTGAAAGCCTTCTTCATTCCGAACAGCACATTATTGATGGCCGACGGTTCCAATCGATCGAGATCATCGATCACGACGATCAACTTTTTGCCCACTCGCTCAAGCGTCGAATCCAGACTCTCCAGCAATTCGTCCAGTGTATCGCTGCCCGGCTCCAGTTCCACTTTCAGACCAAATAACGAAAACTCGGCCTTGCCTTTCAACAACCGAGAATACCGTGAGGCGAAAGGCTGGAGTTCAGGCACATAGCTTTCCCGCTGGATACACGCAATCAACTCTCTTACAAAGCGCTGAGCGAGGTCGGCATCGCCTGCATACTTCAATGGTTCAAAGCGGAACACAAGAATTTCTGGCTGCTGCCAATGTTTGGCAGCAAGGTTGATAAAGCTTGTCTTGCCAACCCCCCAAGGGCCATCCACACCTAGCGCTATCGACTCATGCTGGGTACACGCCAACACCGCATCCGCAAAATCCTTTGCCCTGGGCGCCATGCCGAGCTGGTCGTGTTCGTGCAGCGAAACTTCGTTGTCCTGGAGAAAATGAACCTCCTTGACCGTGTCAGCATGCCTGTTCAGACGCAGATGTGCGGTCAAGACAGACGAGAATATAACAAGCCCACCGATCAGGATCAGAAGCCCCGACGATGCGGGCAGTTTATCGACCTCTTTGTGAAGCACGTCCATCAGCGGCGAAGCGAGTTCGTTCGATACCGCGCCCAGGACAATGAACGCGAGGAGGTCAACGCGCCTGCTTTGCGTGTAACGGCGGGCCAGACAGAGGCCGCCGCGCACATACAGGTAAGCCAGCATCAACGCTGTCATCAATAGTGTGCCCAGCACCCCCCACTTCCAAATAGCAGGATGATGAGCAAGGAGCCCCTTATAGAGGCCGAGACCTAGCCACGTACCAAGTTGATAAATACCGAATATGACAAAGCCCAAGAGATAGGCTTTCAAATACACAAAGAACTCAGGTTCCTGGGCATTGCGTTGCATGTCTACTGCGTCCTTACGTGCACTCCTGGCGCGCAAGTATCCCGCACGACAGAGAAAGCAAGCAAGGTGCCATCATCTGCATCCCTGAAGTCCGGTGGTGGCTGCTCCCACAAACCCGCCTAACATCAGATCGTGTGTCGCCAGCTTTTTTGAACTCTCCCCTCACCCACTCCCTCAATCCTTCAGAGACCCGGGAGTCGTCCCGAAACCCGCCATGACCAAGCCGCCGCAAAAATACAGCGCCAGGGTTGGTTTGAGTTCGACTGACAGCAGGAGCTTGGCAACGATGAACGAGCACATGATCCAGGCTGACGCGGGAACCCCTTGGAGCGAATGGCAGAAATCCGCGCACCTGGCCCGGGCCGCCTGGATTACCCCCGAACAACTGTGCCCGCCGGGTCGGCGCCTGGTGTTGGTAGCGCCGCATCCGGATGACGAGGTGCTCATGGCGGGCGGATTACTGAGTTACTTCCATGGCCGCGAGCAGGACCTCGTGCTCATCTCTGCCACCGACGGCGAAGGCAGCCACCCAGGCTCGGCACAATGGACTGAACGACGCCTGCGCCACCAGCGCCCACTGGAGAGCCGCCATGCCTTGCAGCAGCTCGATCTGCGGGTCGGCGATCTGGATTGGCGACGGCTGAACCTCAAGGACGGCGCCTTGCCCCGGGACGAGGCCTTCCTGGTCAATTACCTGAACCAGTTACTGCAACCCGGCGATCTGTTGATGTGTCCCTGGCGCCACGATGGCCATTGCGACCATGACGCGGTGGGCCGTGCCTGCGCACAGGCCGCCCAGGCGCGCGGGGCAACGCTGGCCGAAGCGCCGATATGGGCGTGGCGCTGGTCGACGCCGGACGATCCTCGGCTACCTTGGCAACGCGCGCGTCGTATCCAGCTCGACGAAGCCAGCCTCGCGCGCAAGCGCCAGGCCATTGCTGCCCATGTCAGTCAGATGGAGGCGGATGCGGACACGCCGCCCGTGGTGCCGCAACAGCTGCTGGAATGTCTGCTGCAGCCTTTTGAACTGGTCTTCATCTGACAGCCAACCCCTCGCGGAGGCCCCTTCAGCGCCCGCGCTTGAGCGTCTCGCTCGGCAATTCGCGGAACAACTGGCGATAGCTCTCGGAAAACCGCCCCAGGTGCCAGAATGACCAACGCATCGCCACTTCCGCTACCGTCACGTCGCTGGCGCGGCGCAGCAGGTCGCGGCGCGCACCGTTGAGTCGGCGCAGACGCAACCAATGCGCCGGGGGCATGCCGGTAAAGGCCTTGAAGGCCTCCTGCAATTGACGCAACGACACCCCGGCCACCTGCGCCAGCTCCATGAGATTGAGCGTCTCGTCCGGGCAGTCCGCCGCCCATTCGCTGACCCGCTGCATGATCGCCCGCTCTTCACCGCGCTTGCCCAGTGCCTGGCCTTGCAGGCGCTGGCAGGCGTTGTCGAGGATGAACAGGCAGTCATCGAGCAGTTGCTCGGCCAAGGCCTGCCCCTCGAGTAGGCAGTCAGCCTGCGCCAGACGTGTCAGGGTCGCGCTCAGCCAGCTGCCGAACAGCGCATTCTGGCCGCTGCCCAGCGGCACCATGAACAGCCCCTGCAAACGCTCCAGATCCAGGCCGTGCCGCTGCAGGAACGGCTGGTCGAACACCACCGCCACTTCCTGGTAGTTTTCCGGGGTTATCCAGATGTTCCGGCTTTGTTCATTGAGCAGGTACAGGCTGTTCTCGACCTGGTCGAAGCAAAAGGTCAGCGAGCCGCTCGGGGCGCGGAAGAACTGCTCGACTCGGGTATTCAGGCGCTCTTCGTACACCTCGACGCCATCGAGCCCCAGGCAGCGCAGCTGGCCGCTGAAATGCCCGGGTGACATCTGCCGGTACTGCTGCTGCCAGCCAGGGGTGGCACGCACCTGCTCGGTGACATCGGTGGTGTTGAAAGCCTGGACCTGCAAGGCGGTTTGCGTGTTCACGCGACGTCCTATATGCACTCTTTTGGTGCATTGATTGACGGAGAAAACGGATAGATCACCCCGAGGGGCAGCGCCCAAGATAGTCCTCAGCGTGACCTGTGGGAAGTGGCGCCGTGAAAAGGTTTGTAATACCTCCTGGAGGTCGACGGCCTTCACGCGCTGCACATGCCCACCACCAAAACCCAACCAAGAGGTCTGTATGAACGCCCCCTTCGATCAGCTGTCCGCCTGGCTGAAAGAACACCGGATCACCGAAGTCGAATGCGTGGTCAGTGACCTGACCGGCATTGCCCGCGGCAAGATCGCCCCGACCAACAAGTTCCTCAACGAGCGTGGCATGCGCCTGCCCGAGAGTGTGCTGCTGCAGACCGTCACCGGCGACTTCGTCGATGACGACATCTACTACGGCCTGCTCGATCCGGCGGACATCGACATGATCTGCCGCCCTGACCCGGCAGCGGTGTACCAGATCCCTTGGGCGATCGAACCGACCGCCATCGTCATCCATGACACCTTCGACAAGCACGGCAACCCCATCGAGCTGTCGCCGCGCAACGTCCTGAAGAAAGTCCTCAAGCTCTACGCCGACAAGGGCTGGCAGCCGATCGTTGCGCCCGAAATGGAGTTCTACCTCACCCAGCGCTGCGAAGACCCGGACCTGCCGCTGCAGGCGCCATTGGGCCGTTCGGGCCGTGCCGAGAGCGGCCGGCAGTCGTTCTCCATCGATGCCGCGAACGAATTCGACCCGCTGTTCGAGGACGTCTACGACTGGTGCGAAATCCAGTGCCTGGACCTGGACACGCTGATCCACGAAGACGGCCCGGCGCAGATGGAGATCAACTTCCGTCACGGCGACGCCCTGGACCTGGCCGACCAGATCACCGTATTCAAGCGCACCATGCGCGAGGCGGCGCTCAAGCACAATGTCACCGCCACCTTCATGGCCAAGCCGATCACCGACGAGCCGGGCAGTGCCATGCACCTGCACCAGAGCGTGGTCGACATCGCCACCGGCAAGCCGGTGTTCGCCAATGAAGACGGCAGCATGAGCGAGCTGTTCCTGCACCACATCGGTGGCCTGCAGAAGTACATCCCCAAGGTACTGCCGATGTTCGCGCCGAACGTCAACTCGTTCCGCCGCTTCCTGCCGGACACCTCGGCGCCGGTGAACGTGGAATGGGGCGAGGAAAACCGCACCGCCGGCCTGCGCGTGCCGACCTCCAGCCCCGAGGCGATGCGCGTCGAGAACCGCCTGCCGGGCGCCGATGCCAACCCTTACCTGGCGATCGCCGCGAGCCTGCTGTGCGGTTACCTGGGCATGATCGAGAAGATCGAGCCGAGCGCGCCTGTACAGGGCCGCGCCTACGAGCGCCGCAACCTGCGTCTGCCGATCACCATCGAGGATGCGCTGCAGCACATGGAAGACTGCAAGGTCCTGGAAGACTACCTGGGGCGCCAGTTCGTCCAGGGCTACGTCGCGGTCAAACGCGCCGAGCATGAAAACTTCAAGCGGGTGATCAGCTCCTGGGAGCGCGAGTTCCTGCTGCTGAGCGTGTGACCCCATGGAGGGTTTCTGTGGGAGCGGGTCGATCCGCTCCCACAGGCAACGCGCTGCCCCTGCTTCCGTTTCGAACCCGAAGAACAAGTCCAACGAGGTGCCGACATGCGTCATTTGCAAACCCTGATTCCCGCAGCCTTCGCCCTGATGTTCGGCGCGGCCGCCCAGGCCGAGCCCACGGTCAGCGTGTACAACTGGACCGACTACATTGGCGAGACCACCCTGGCCGACTTCCAGGCCAGTACCGGGATCAAGGTGGTCTATGACGTCTTCGACTCCAACGAAACCCTTGAGGGCAAGCTGCTCGCCGGCCGCACCGGCTACGATGTGGTGGTGCCCTCGAACCACTTCCTCGCCCGCCAGGCCAAGGCCGGCGCGTTCCTGCCACTGGATCGCAGCAAGTTGCCGAACTGGCAGCACCTGGACCCGAAACTGCTCAAGCAACTGGAGCAGAACGATCCGGGCAACAAGTACGCTGTGCCGTACCTGTGGGGTACCAATGGCATCGGCTACAACGTCGAGAAGGTCAAGGCCGCGCTGGGCATCGACAAGGTCGACTCCTGGGCCGTGCTGTTCGAGCCAGAGAACCTGAAGAAACTCAAGCAATGCGGCGTGGCCTTCATGGACTCGCCAGACGAGCTGTTCCCGGCCATGCTCAACTACCTGGGCATGAACCCACGCAGCGAAGACCCGAAAGACTACGCCAAGGCCGAAGCACGGCTGATGGAGCTGCGCCCGTACATCACCTACTTCCACTCCTCCAAGTACGTCTCGGACCTGGCCAACGGTGACGTGTGCGTGGCCTTCGGCTACTCCGGCGACGTGTTCCAGGCGGCCAACCGCGCCGTGGAAGCCAAGAACGGCGTGAAGATCGCCTACAGCATTCCCAAGGAAGGCAGCAACCTGTGGTTCGACTTGCTGGCCATCCCGAAAGACGCCAGCAATCCAGACCAGGCCCAGGCCTTCATCAACTACCTGCTCGACCCGAAAGTGATCGCCAAGGTCAGCGCCACGGTCGGCTATGCCAATGCCAACCCTGATGCCAAGGCGTTCATGGACAAATCGCTGGTGGAGAATCCCGAGATCTATCCGTCCCAGGAGGTTCTGGACAAGCTCTACGTCTCCAGCACCCCCAGCCCGCAGATCATGCGGGTGATGACCCGCTCCTGGAGCAAGATCAAGTCCAACCGCTGATTCGAGTGTTTCCAATGCCTCATCAAACCGAACACACCGCCTCCTACTACGCCGCCACGGCCCGTGCCACGGCGCCCTACCCCGAACTCGAAGGCGAGTTGAGCGCCGACGTGTGCGTGGTCGGCGGCGGCCTGACTGGCGTCAACACCGCGCTGGAGCTGGCCGAGCGTGGCCTGTCGGTGATTCTCCTGGAGGCCCGCCGCATCGGCTGGGGCGCCAGTGGGCGCAATGGCGGGCAACTGATCCGCGGTATCGGCCATGACGTCTCGGGCTTTGCTCGCTACGTGGGCCAGGACGGCGTGCGTTACCTCAAGCAGGCAGGCCTGGACTCGGTCGAGCTGGTGGCCAGGCGCATCGAGCAATACGGCATCGAGTGCGACCTGCGCTGGGGCTTCTGCGAGCTGGCCAACACCCCGGCGCAGTTCGCGGCGTTCAACGACGAACTGCAGGACCTGGCCGAACTGGGCTATCGCCATGAAACCCGGCTGATCGCCCCAGCGCGCATCCACGACATCGTCGCCAGCGACCAGTACGCCGGCGGCCTGGTGGACATGGGCTCCGGCCACCTGCACCCACTGGACCTGGTACAGGGCGAGGCCCGCGCCGCCAGCAGCCTTGGCGTGCGAATCTTCGAGCAGAGCGCTGTGCAACGCATCGAACATGGGCCCACCGTCACCCTGCACTGCGCACGCGGCAAGGTACGGGCCAAGAGCCTGGTGCTGGGGTGCAATGCGCACCTGGACGAGCTGGAGCCGCGCTTGACCGGCAAGGTGCTGCCCGCCGGCAGCTACGTGGTGGCGACCGAACCGTTGCCCGAGGCTCTGGCGCGCAGCCTGATTCCGCAGAACATGGCGCTGTGCGACCAGAAAGTCGGCCTTGACTACTACCGCCTCACCGCCGACCGCCGCCTGCTGTTCGGTGGCGCCTGCCACTACTCCGGTCGCGACCCGAAGGACATCGCCGCCTACATGCGCCCGAAAGTGCTGAAGGTGTTCCCGCAACTGGCCGATGTGCGCATCGACTTCCAGTGGGGCGGCATGATCGGCATCACCGCCAACCGCTTCCCCCAGGTCGGCCGCCTGAGCCAGCATCCGAACGTGTATTACGCCCAGGGTTACTCCGGGCATGGCCTGAACGTGACCCACTGGACCGCCAAGCTGTTGGCCGAGGCCATCGCCGTCGGCCACAGCCAGGGCCTGGATATCTTCAGTGCCGTACCGCACCTGACCTTCCCCGGCGGCAAGGCCCTGCGCTCGCCGCTGCTGGCCCTGGGGATGTTGTGGTATCGCGTGAGGGAGGTGCTGGGGTGATTGAAGGATGGGTTGCAGGCCCTGATTTCATGTGGGAATTTACATCACAGAACCAAGGGCGCACACCAAACCACCTGCAAACTGGCCAATCGCCAAGCACCTGCTAGCGTTGATCTGGCCTCCCCCTCAATGGACGCTACCGATCATGAAACCGCTGCCTCGCGCCACCCTGCTGTGCGCTGCCGTGCTTGCCCTGGCCGCCTGTTCCAGCAACCGCGTCGATCCGAGCCAGTATTCCGGGTTTCTCAAGGACTACAGCCGGCTCAAGCCGGCGGAAAGTATTTCCGGGGCACCGGTAATGCGCTGGATCGACCCCGGGATCAAGGCCAGCCAGTATCGACAGGTCTATATCGAGCCCAGCCAGTTCTACCCCAGACCACAACCCACAGCGGTGATCTCGGCGCAGACCCTGCAAGCGATCACCCGCTACTTCGACGACGCCATGCGCCGGGAACTGGGCAGCGTGCTGACGGTGGTCAGCGCTCCTGGCCCGGGAACGATCGTGGTACGCCCGGCGATCACCGCGGTGTCAACCAAGACCGAGGGGCTCAAGCCCTATGAAGTGGTGCCCATCGCCCTGGTGGCCGCAGCGGTGAACACTGCGGCCGGTGGTCGTGACCAGGAAGTGGACATCGCCGTGGAGGCGGCCTTCCTCGACGGCGCCAACCAGAAGGTGCTGGCCCAGGTGGTGCGCAAGGGCACCGGCGAGGCGCTGGAGAACGATACCGCGCAGCTCAAGCTGGAGAACGTCAAGCCGGTGCTCGATGGCTGGGCCAGCGACATGCGCCGTAGCGTCGTGGAACTGCGCAAGAAGGGCCAGTAAACGGCGTCGGATCAGTCTTTCGCCGCAGGCATGCCCGAGGTTTCAGTCGTGGTCTGGGCGCTGGCAACCGCGCCCGGGCTGCGGCTGATCACCGCCAGCCGGTCCCTGTCGAGTTCGCCCTCCCAGGCTGCAACAGTCAGGGTCGCGACCGCATTGCCGATGATGTTGGTCAGAGATCGGTATTCGGCCATGAAGCGGTCGCCGCCAAGGATCAGCACCATTGCCGCGACCGGTACGCTCGGCACTACCGCAAGGCTTGCGACCAGCGCAACGAAACCCGCGCCGACAGCCCGTATCAGGCGTGCAGCAGGAACGGCAGGGCGTGCTCGAGCAAGGCTTGCGGGGCTTCTTCAGGAATGTAGTGACCACAGGGCAACTCGCTGCCGCGCACGTCCTCGGCACAGGCGCGCCATTCCTTGAGCGGTTCGAAGCACTTGCCGATGACGCCGTCACGACCCCACATCACCAGCAGCGGGGTCCTGACCGTGTTCCCGGCATCGAGATCGGCCTGGTCATGCTCCAGGTCAATGCCTGCAGCCGCCCGATAGTCTTCGCACACGCCACGCGCTGCGCCCGGTAGCGACAGGCAACGACGGTACTCGGCGAACGCCTCGTCGGTGAACGGCGCAAGGCCGGCACTGCGTCCGCCCATGACGCTGCGCAGGTAGCCTTCCGGGTTGGCTTCGATGAGGGTTTCAGGCAGTGGCGCCGGGCGAATGAGGAAGAACCAGTGCCAGTAGGCACGGGCGAAGGCTTCGTTGGTCTGGCGATACATTGTCAGGGTTGGCGCGATGTCCAGCAGCACCAGGCGGGACAGGCGCTGGGGATGGTCGAGCGCCAGGCGGTGCGCGACCCGCGCGCCGCGGTCGTGGGCCATCAGGGCGAATTGCTCGAACCCCAGGGCCTGCATGAGCCCGACCATATCTGCGGCCATGCGGCGCTTGGAATACGCCTCATGCCGGTCGTCGGCCTCAGGCTTGGCCGAATCGCCGTAACCGCGCAGGTCGGCAGCGACCACAGTGAACTGCTCGGCCAGCTTCTCGGCCACCTTGTGCCAGATCACATGGGTCTGCGGGTGGCCGTGCAACAGCAGCAACGCCGGCCCCTTGCCGCCGATACGGTAGGCGATCTCGATACCTTCGACGTGCTGGAAGGCTTTCTTGAAATCCTGGAACATGCCAATCACTCCGTTCGTGTGCACTCAGGTCGCAAGGCGACCCTTCAGGTGCCGAGCATAGCTGCGGCACCGAAGGCATCAAGAACACAAATGCAGAGCGAAGCAACACGAATCGTGAAGCATGGCCTCAGGCAAAGAAGCCGTAGAAGATCGCAGACAAGGTGATCAACCCCACCAGCACGACGAACACGTTCGACAGCGCGCCCGAGTACTTGCGCAGCGAAGGCACCTTGCGCACGGCATACATCGGCATCAGGAACAGCAGGCACGCCAGCACTGGGCCACCGAGGCTTTCGATCAGTCCGAGGATGCTCGGATTGAGGGTCGCCACGATCCAGCAGCCCAGCACCATGAAC
This sequence comes from Pseudomonas putida, assembly GCF_001636055.1. Classification (NCBI taxonomy): domain Bacteria; kingdom Pseudomonadati; phylum Pseudomonadota; class Gammaproteobacteria; order Pseudomonadales; family Pseudomonadaceae; genus Pseudomonas; species Pseudomonas putida. The sequence continues at coordinate 3,149,649 of NZ_CP011789.1, read as the reverse complement.
AGCGCGGTCACCCGCTCCAGGCGCTTGGCCGACCAGCTTTTACCGCGGCTGCGCAGGCTCTTGACGATCATGCCCTGGAAGCCTTCGCTGGCACCGATGTAATGACCCAGGAACGACTTGGTGATCGCCACCAGAGCAATCAGGGGGGCGACGAAGGCGATGACCGGCGTCTGGAAGTGGTTGGCCAGGTACGACAGGATCGAGATGTTCTGCACCTTGGCCGCTGCCAGGTCGGCAGGGCTCAGGGCCAGTACGCAACTGAAGCAGAAGAACATCACCGTCAGCACCATCATCACGTGGGCGGTGGCCAGGGTACGGCCGCTCTTGCGGTCGGCGTCGGCGCCGTAGCGATGCTTCTGGTCAACGGCGAAGGCCGAGATGATCGGCGAGTGGTTGAACGAGAACACCATCACCGGGATCGCCAGCCACAGGGTCAGCAGCAGCTTGGAGGTGCTCAGGCCTTCGCTGGCCTGGGCGAAGAAGGCACCGTTCCAGTTGGGGATCAGGCTCAGGGCCAGCAGCAGGAGCGAGGCGACGAAGGGATAGACCAGCACGCTCATGACCTTGACGATGATCTGCTGGCCGCAACGCACCACCACCATCAGACCGGCGATCAACAGCAGCGACAACAGCGCACGCGGCGGCGCGGTCACATGCAGTTGGTGCTCGAGGAAGCTGGTCAGGGTATTGGTCAGGGCCACGCTGTAGACCAGCAGGATGGGGAAGATCGCCAGGAAGTAGAGCAAGGTGATGAGCTTGCCGGCACCCACGCCGAAATGCTCCTCGACCACCTCGGTGATGTCTTCGTTGCCGCCACGGCGCCCGGAAAGCACGAAGCGGGTCAGCGCACGGTGCGCATAGAAGGTCATCGGGAAGGCCAGCAGCGCGAGGATCAGCAGCGGCCAGAAGCCCCCTACCCCGGCGTTGATCGGCAGGAACAGGGTACCGGCACCGATGGCAGTGCCGTACAGGCCCAGGGCCCAGGTGGTGTCGTGGCGGTTCCAGCTGCGCGTGGCTGTGGTCGAAGCCGGCGCAGCCGAATCCGCACGAACGGTCGTGGTGTTGTGTACATCAGTCATGGGTTTCGCCTTTGTAGTTGTTTTTGTTGCTCGGTGCAGCGGGTGTTGCAAATGGGTTCAGGCTTGTTGAGTCGAACGCCTACAGGAGCGGGTTTGAACCAGAGAACTCAGCACTCGACAAAGGCAACGGCCAGGCCGCCGCGCGAGGTTTCCTTGTAGTTGGCGTGCATGTCCGCGCCGGTGTCGCGCATGGTGCGGATCACCCGGTCGAGGGAGATGAAATGCTCGCCATCACCCCGCAAGGCCATCTGCACGGCATTGATCGCCTTCACGGCGGCGATGGCGTTGCGCTCGATGCACGGCACCTGGACCAGACCGCCGACCGGATCGCAGGTCAGGCCGAGGTTGTGCTCCAGGGCGATTTCAGCGGCGTTTTCCAGTTGCGGCGGGGTGGCGCCGAGCACTTCGGCAAGGCCTGCAGCGGCCATGGAGCAGGCCGAACCGACCTCACCCTGGCAACCCACTTCGGCGCCGGAGATCGAGGCGTTTTTCTTGCACAGGATGCCGACCGCCGCAGCGGCCAGCAGGAACGCCACCACGTCGTCGTCGCAGGCCGCGGGGTTGAACTTCATGTAGTAGTGCAACACCGCCGGGATGATGCCGGCCGCGCCATTGGTCGGTGCCGTGACCATGCGCCCGCCAGCGGCGTTTTCTTCGTTGACCGCGAGCGCGAACAGGTTGACCCACTCCATCGCGCTCAGGGTCGAGCCGATCACGTTGGGCTTGCCCAACTCCTGCAAGCTGCGGTGTAGGCGCGCAGCGCGGCGCTTGACCTTGAGCCCACCCGGCAGGATGCCTTCATTACGCAGGCCGTTATCGACGCATTCGCGCATGGCGGCCCAGATGCCCAGCAGGCCGCTGCGGATCTCGTGTTCGCTGCGCCAGGCGCGCTCGTTGGCCATCATCAACTGGCCAACGGTCAAGCCATGGGTCTTGCACAGCGCCAGCAGCTCGGCGCCTGAGGAAAACTCGTACGGCAGCTCGACGTGCACGTCGGCACTGGCCGGCGCATCGATTTCGGCCTGCTCGATGATGAAGCCGCCGCCAACGGAGTAGTAGGTCTGGGTCAGCAGGCTGCCCTGCCCGCCCAGTGCTTCCAGGCTCATGGCGTTGGGGTGGTAGTCCAGGCTCTCGTCGAGCAGGCGCATGTCGCGGCTGTACTGGAACGCCACCGGATGCGAGCCATCGAGCATCAAGCACTGCTCCTGCATCAACTGGTCGATGCGCGGCTCGATGCTGTGCGGGTCGATGCGGTCCGGCCACTCGCCCATCAGGCCCAGCAGGCAGGCGCGGTCGGTGGCGTGACCGATGCCGGTGGCCGACAGCGAGCCATACAGGCGCACCTCCACCCGCTGCACCTGGGCCAGCAGGCCATGTTCGCGCAGCCGTTGGGCAAAGGTGGCGGCGGCACGCATGGGCCCCACGGTGTGGGAGCTGGACGGCCCGATGCCGATCTTGAAGAGGTCGAAAACACTGATAGCCATGCTAATGCCTGACCGCTGCGACGTTGTTTGCCGCTGCGCGGCCCTCCGGAAAAATTGATGGGTATTGCGAATTTGCGCGATACTGCCGCGCTCGCCTGGCGATGACCAACGAAAATACCTAAGCAAGCCTTTAGCAGGACTAAACAATGAAAGGGCAACTCAACGGCCAGGTATTCGTCTGGCTGCATGTGTTCTCCTGTGCGGCGCGGCATCTGTCGTTTACCCGATGTGCCGAAGAACTGCACATCACCCCCGGGGCGGTCAGCCAGCAGATGCGCCAGCTTGAAGAGCGCCTGGGCTTCGCCCTGTTCCTGCGCCGCGCCCGTGGTGTGGAGCTGACCGCCGAGGGGCAGCGCCTGGCGCAGACTGTCGCCGAGGCCTATGGCAGCATCGAAGCCGAATTGCTGCGCCTGGACGCGGGTGAAATTCGCGGCACCTTGCGCCTGCGCTCGATCCCTTCGTTCCTCGCCAAATGGCTGACCCCGCGCCTGCCTCGCTTCCAGCAGCGCTACCCGGACATCGAGCTGCGCCTGGTGGCCGAAGACAGCAAGCAGGCCCTGCATGACGGCGACTTCGACCTGGCGATCGACCTCAATGACGGCAGCTACCCCGGAATGCTCTCGACGCCGCTGCTGGACGAGCAGATCTTTCCGGTCTGCTCCCCCGCTCTGCTGCGCGGCCGCCCGCCGCTGCACGGCCCAGCCGACCTGGTCCACTACCCGCTGCTGCACGACATCACGGCCTGGCGCGGCAGTTCGGAATACGCAGAGTGGGAGTTCTACCTGGAGGGCATCGGCGCGGGTGGCCTGAACGTGCGCCGCGGCCACACCTTCAACCGCAATCACCTGACCATCGAGGCGGCGATTGCTGGTATCGGCGTCGCGATTGCGCGCCGTACCTTGCTCAACGACGAACTGGAACGCGGCACCCTGATCGTGCCTTTCGGGGTGTCGATCCCCAATCACAAACGCTATGTGTTGCTCTACCCGCCAGGCGGCCTGACCCAACCCGGCGCCCGCGCGGTGCACGATTGGCTGGTGGAAGAAGCGCAGACCTTCCGGGCCCTGCATCCGCTGATGTAATACCTTGGAAGTTCACAAGCGTCGCAGTGGGGGCGCTTCCCCACTGCGCCCCCTTTATCGGGGATCACCTGCGCAGCGCGTACTGGTTCACCGCCTTGGGCAGGCCAAGGTGCTCGCGCAGCGTGCTGCCCTGGTATTCGCGCCGAAACAACCCGCGCCGCTGCAGCAACGGCACCACTTCCTCGACGAACACCCGCGCGCCTGAAGGAAACATGTCAGGCATGATGTTGAAGCCATCCCCCGCCCCGGCCAGGAACCACTCGGCCAGGGTGTCGGCAACGTGCTCGGGCGTACCGACTGCCAGCCGGTGGCCCACCAGGATGCGGCGCGACAACTGGCGAATGGTCAGGTTTTCGCGCCGGGCCAGGTTCAGTTGCGCCTCGAGAAAGCCATGGGAACCCTGCTCGAACGCAGCCACCGAGCCGATCCTGGCCCAAGGCAAGGGCGCATCCGGGTCCAGCTCGCGGGCATCGACACCGATGCGCCCGGCCACTTGCTGCAACAGGCCATGCTCGCCATGCCAGGCGTTGAGCTCGTCGAAACGCGCATGGGCCTCAGCCTCGGTGCTGCCGATCACCGTCGACAGGCCGGGCATGATCTTCAGGTGCCTCGGGTCTCGCCCCCAGGCCTTGGCGCGGGCTTTCATCTCCCGGTAGAAGGCCTGCCCGTCAGGCAAGGTGGTCTGGGTGGTGAAGATCGCATCGGCATAGCGCGACCCCAGCGCCTTGCCGCCTTCGGAAGAACCGGCCTGGACCAGGACCGGACGCCCCTGGGGCGAGCGCGGCAGGTTCAGCGGACCCTTGATCTGAAAGTGCCGGCCCTTGAAGTCGACGGTATGGACCTTGTCCGGGTCGGCGAAGCGCCCCCCTGCCCGGTCCCCGATCACTGCATCCTCTTCCCAGCTGTCCCACAGCTTGAGCGTCACCTCGAGAAATTCCTCGGCGCGGCCATAGCGATCGACATGCAGCGGCGCACCCGCCAGGCCGAAATTCTGCGCGGCCGCGTCGCCGGCGTTGGTGACCACGTTCCATGCGGCGCGCCCACCACTGATGTGGTCCAGCGAGGCGATGCGCCGGGCCAGGTTGAACGGTTCGTTGTAGGTGCTCGAACAGGTGGCGATCACCCCAATGCGCTCGGTGGCAGCGGCCACGGCGGTCAGCAGCAGGGTCGGCTCCAGCCGCCCGCCCGGCTGGCTGGCGACATCACCGGGCAGTGCCGGGCCATCAGCCAGAAAGATCGCATCCAGGCAGCCCTTTTCCGAAAGCCGGGCGATATCGCGGTAGTAGGCGACATCGACATACGCGTCGATGGCCGCCTCGCCCTGGCGCCAGGCCGCAGCATGGGCGCCGAACCCGAGGACGTTCATGCCCAGGCTCATCTGCGCTTGATCTGTGCTCATGAGGCTCTCCCCGCACTCAGAATCGGAAGGCAACGCCAGTGGTCACGTTGAACGCGTCCCCTGGGTAGAAATTCGCAGAGTCGCGCCCGCCCGCGTCATAGGCGGTGTTGGTGGCGCTGGCATAGCGCTGGTTGGTGAGGTTGCGCAGGTCGGCGAACACCTCCCACTTGCGGCTCGGCGCCTGGTAGCCGAACTTGGCGCCCCACAGCAGGTACGACGGCGTCTGCCAGGTGTTGGCGTAGTCGATGTAGTAGCTGGACGCGGCACGCAGGTTGAGCGAGGCGTAGAACCCGCTGGCCTGGCGATAGGCGAGCTCGGCCTGGTAGACCTGACGCGGCAGGCCGGGCAGTTGGTTGTCGCCGAAGCGTTCGTCGTGGCGGTACTTGAAGTCGTTGAGGGTGTAGGCCTGGCGCAGGTCGAGGGTGTCGCCGTTGGCACCGGTCCAGAGCAAGGCATTGAGCCCCGCCTCGATGCCTTGATGAAGGGTCGGGCTGGCATTGGAGGTGGCCGTGAGCTGGTCCTGGGTGGCGGTTGCCTGTTGCACGACCACGGTCAACAGCTCTTTCTGCACCCAGGAGCGGTACAGGGTCAGGCTGCCATCGAAGATCCCATGGCTGCCGCGTACCCCCACCTCGAAGGTCGTGGCCTTCTGCGGCCGGACATCGTAGAGGAAAGGATTGCTGGTGCTGCCCAATTGCCAGGTCACCGGCGGGTCGATGCTGCGGCTGACGTTGCTGAACAGCTGGAATTCGGGATTGATCTGGTAGCGCAGTCCCAACCGCGGCGCCAGGTCGTTCTCGACGTATTCGACGCGGGTGGGGAAGTTACTGGGGTTGGCCGCGGTCAGGGTACTCGCCTCGATCTCGCCCTTGCGACGGATGTTGACGAACGACAGCCCCGACGACACCCACAGGTCATCGGCCAGTTGCAGCTCGTTGGCCAGAGTCAGCACGGTATCGCGCGAGCCGGTGTAGTTGGTTTCCTGAGTCTTGAGCCCGGTGGCGCGGCTGTGCGCCTTGACATCGGCCAGGTAGGCGCGGGTGTTGCTGAAGATCACGCTGCTGTCACTGGGCAGGCCGAGGAAGGTGTCGCCGGTACGCAGGTAGCGCAGGGTCAGGTTGATATCCTTCGAGCGCCAATCCTGCGGCGCCACGGCATAGCGCCAGCCATTGAGCAGCGGGTAGTTGTTGTACGACGCGCCGACTTCGAGCCTGGCGCCATCATCGAAGGTGTAGGTGGTCTTGTTGCCGATGAAAGTGGTGCCGTCCTTGCGCCGCCCAGTGGGCACCAGGTTACTGCGCGGGTCATGCTTGAGCTGTGCGCGGGTCAGGGTGTTGCCGTTGATCAACTGCTCTTCGCGGTACTTGAAGAACATGCGGGTCTGCAGCTTGGGGCTGAACACGTGGCCGAAGTTGGCGGCTATGCCGCGACCTTCGTTACTGGCGTGATCCTGGTAACCGTCGCGCTCGTTGTGCAGCACGTTGATGTAGTAGTCGCTGTCGCCCACCACACCGCCCGTGCTCAGCTGCTGCTTGCGGTAGCCATAGCTGCCGACCTCGAAGCGTGCATAGTTGCCAGGGTCGGTACGGCCGGTCTTGCTCACCATGTTGATCGCCCCGCCCAGTGCCAACGCGCCGTACTCGTAAGCGTTGGCGCCGTAGAGCACCTCGGTGTGATCCACCGCCTGCATGTCGAGGAAGTCTTCCTGGGTGCCACCGGGGCCAGTGATCGGCAGGCCGTCGAAGAGAAACTTGGTGCCCAGTACATAGCCTTGGTAGAAGGTGTTGAGCCCCGAGCCGCGGATCGAGATCTTGTTCGCAGCCGTGCCGCTGGTGCCCTGGGCGAACACACCGGGCTGCAGCGCCAGTACGTCCTCGGCGTTGGCCGCACGGCCCTGCTCGACTTTGCGGTTGTCGACCACCGCGGTGTTGCCAGCAACCTTCTGCAGGCGCTTCTGGTCCTGCTGGGCGCCGGTTGCCGCGGCGCCGGTGACCGTCACCGTGCCCAAGGTGGATTCCTCGGCGGCCAGCGTTGCCGGGCTGAAGGCAGCCAGTAACAACGGCAGGCTGGCGGCGGTCACCAGACTGAAACGCGGCTGAGTGGAAAATCGAACTTTCGCACGCACTACTGATACTCCCCATTTATATATAAGGCCGTGTTTCGCTGTTGTTCACGAAGTACGGTCGGGCATTCAAATGGGGTTATTGCAGTTGTTGTGCCAAGGCACTGAATACACTATTTCAGCGATTCGCGTGTTGGAGGACGGGCTATTTGTGCAACCCGCTGTTCAATAAACAACAGTTCAAGGCCACACCAGGAACTTCAGCTTTGATTCGGGTATTTCGATATAACGACTGCTGTTCGAAACTCAACAACCGGTCAACAGAAGTTCTCTGGGAACACACAACGTTCAATCCTTCGCGCGCTGTATTGGGCGTTCCGGCGCTTTCGCGGGCAGTCGAGGCGCCAAACCGCCGCCCCTGCAGCAGGTGGTGACCTGTCTGCAGGGGCGGGTTCATCAATCAACGCTGCTCGAACACCGGATACGACGCCTGCTCGATCGCTGCCATGGCCTGCGCCTCGGTCATCACACCGGACTCGGCCAGGATCGCCAGCAGCGAGCGCCCTTCACGCACCGACTGACGCGCCAGCTTGCTGACCTGGGCATAACCCAGGCGCGGCACCAGGGCCGTCGCCACCGCCATCGAATCGGTCAAATGCGCCAGGTTGCGGGCTTCGTCAGCCTGGATGCCGGCCACGCACTTCTCACGAAAACGCTGGATGCCCTGAGTGAGCAAGGTGATGCTGTCGAACACCCGCGAGGCCACCACCGGCTCGAAATGGTTGATCTCGAGCTCGCCGTACTGCACCGCCTGAGCCACTGCGACATCGTTGCCAATGATCGCGAAGCTCAGCTGGATCATCGCCATCGGCAGCACCGGATTGACCTTGCCGGGCATGATCGAGGAGCCGGCCTGGGCTTCGGGCAGCTTGAGCTCGCCCATGCCGCCCACCGGCCCCGACGACAGCTTGGTCAGGTCGGCGGCGATCTTCGCCAGCGAGGCGGCGCAGGTACGCAGCTCGCCAGATACGCGGCCGAACACATCCATGTTCTGCATCGCATCGAAGGGGTTGGCTGGCGCCTGGTAGGCGACACCGGTGATCGTCACCAGATGCCGGTACACTGCCGCGCGGTAAGCCTTCGGCGCGCCGAAACCGGTGCCGATGGCGGTGCCGCCCAAAGGCAGTGTGTGCAGCTTTTCACGCACGGCGACCAGTTCGTCGGCCAGGCGGTGAGTCAGCGCGGCGTACCCCCCGAACAACTGCCCCAGGCGCATGGGCTGAGCGTCCTGCAGGCAGGTGCGGCCCAAGTGAAGGATATCGGCGAACTCCAGCGCCTTGGCATCGAACACCTGGGCCAGCAGGCGTACCTGCTCGATCAGCCCGGCAAGCATGGCGTGGGTGGCGATCTTCAACGCCGCCGGGTACACGTCGTTGGTGGACTGCGAGATGTTGACGTGGTCGTTGGGGTGCACCACCTCGTAGCTGCCTGGCGCATGGCCGAGGAACTGTTGGGCGCGGTTGGCGATGACTTCGTTGAAGTTCATGTTGGTCGAGGTGCCGCCTGAGCCTTCCAGCAGATCGACGATCAGCGAGTCGTCACATGCACCGGCGATCACCGCCTGGCAGGCTTGGGCAATGGCGTCGGCCTGGGCCTGGGCGATCACCCCGCATTCATGGTTGGCCAGCGCTGCGGCCCACTTGCACTGGGCAAAGGCATCGCGAAAGGCCGGGTAATGGGCGATGCTCAGCGGCGACACGCTCAGGTTGTCGAAGCCGCGCAGCGAATTCACGCCATAGAGCTTGTCGGCAGCAATCCGCACTTCGCCCACATAATCCTGCTCGACGCGTGCATCGAGGCGATCAAAAGTACTCACGGGTATTTCCCTCATCGAATTTGACTAATGCCTCGACGCCCTTGCCCAGCGCCGCCAGGCGCGGCAGGAAGGCATCGAGGATGACAGCACGCGCCGACTCGCAGGCATCTGCGAAGAAGGCGCCGTATTCGTTGCGCCGCGCCACCAGGTAGAGCGAGCGCTCCAGGCTCAGCTCAGGGGTCAGGTGCGCGGTGACGTTGTCGACCCAGGGCATGGCCTGCAGAAAGCACATCGGGCTGGTCACCGCCCAGCCGATGCCTTCGGCGACCATCGCGGTCAGGGCGTCGGCGTTGTCCAGTTCCAGGCGGTTGGGCACCCGCACATTGAGGCCGCGCAGGTGCCGCTCGATCTGCAGGCCGACCTGCGACAGGCGATTGAAACGCACCACCGGCAGCACATTGGCCAGCGCCCGCACATCGTCGAGGCTGTGCAGCGCTCGCCCCAGCGCCTTGGGCGTAATCACGAAATAGCGCTCGGTGAACAAGCGATAGCGGATGACGTCGTTGGCATCCATCAGCGGATCGCTGGTGACGATCAGGTCCAGGTCGCGGCGCAGCAACGACTCGCCCTGCTGCGGGCTGAGGCCGGTACGCACCGACAACTGCGTGACCTGGCCAAGCATCTGCCGGGTGAACATCGAGCCACAGGTAGCGGCGAAGGAGTCGACCAGGCCAATGCGCAGGTCGGGTTTGACCCCGCGCCCGGCATCGAGCACCTGCGCCTTGAGGTTGGACAGTTCCTCGCTGAGCAGCGCGCCTCGGTTGCGCAGGGCCAGGCCGAACGTAGTCAGGGTCAGCGGCCGCGTGGTGCGGTCCACCAGCACCACGCCAAGATCGTCCTCCAGCTGGCGTACCAGCTGCGATACCCCGGATTGGGAGATGCCCATGCGACTGGCCGCACCGGACATGCTGCCCTCCTCGGCCACAGCGATGAACACCTGGACCGCGTACATGTCGATGAGTCTGTTGCCAGGCATGGTCAAGCTCCCGTGTGGGTGATCAATGGGCGTTCAACGGCCGCTCTTCAGGTTTGCCGTCGCCCTCCTCCGGCGTGACCGCCGCCAGGCGCTCCTGGCTGGTTTCCGGGGCGAACAGGTGGCAGAACACACCGCCGAACAGCAGCACCCCGACGCACACGCCCAGCGCCGTGTGCACCCCCAGATGCTGCACGGCGATCGGCAACAGGAAGGTGGCGAACGCCGAGCCGAAGCGGCTGGCGGCCACGGCCAGGCCGATGCCCGAAGCACGCAGGTGGGTGGGGAACAGCTCCGGCGGGTAGACGAACTCCAGGTTGACCGCTGCCGCCAGCACGCACGCGAAGAAGCCGAACGCAATGATGGTGCCCAGCGCCCCGAAGTTCGCCCAGGCCAGTACGGCCAGGCCCACGGCGCTCAGGTAGAAGGTGCCGATCAGGAAGCTGCGGCGCGAAATGCGGTCGATGATCAGCAGGCCGAACAGAGCGCCCAGCATCAGCAACACGTTGTAGACCAGCCCGCCGACGAACTTGTCCTGCACGTTCAATGCTTCGAGCACACGCGGCGAGAAGGTGCCCAGGGCGAAGAAGGGAATCACCTGGCAGGTGTAGAACACGCAACCGACCAGCGTGTTCTTGCGCCAGCGGCGGCTGAACAGCTCGCTGAAGCTGCCGCGTTGCTGCGCCGCTGCCGGTGGCGCGACGGGCAAGGTCACGTGCGCACCGAACTTGGCCTGGACGATGGCCAGCGCCTCGGCACTGCGACCGCGCGCCATCAGCCAGATCGGCGATTCCGGCACACCCAGGCGCAACGGCAGGATCAACAAGGCCGGCACACCGCTCAAAGCCAGCATCAGGCGCCAGGCGTCCGGGCCGATATCACGGATGGCGAAGCCCACCAGGTACGCGGCGACGTAACCTGCGGCCCAGGCGGCGGCCAGTACACTCAGTAAACGCCCGCGATAACGGCGTGGGGCGAACTCGGTGACCAGCGACTTGCTCACCACATAGTCGAACCCCAGCACCAGCCCGAGCAGCAGGCGCAGGGCCAGAAGTTGCTCGGGAGAAGTAACGAAGAACTGCGAAGCTGAAATAACCGCGAACAGCAACATGTCCCAGGCAAAGATACGGCGCCTGCCGAACTTATCGGCCAAAGGCCCTGCAAACAAACTGCCGAGAAACAGACCGGCCAGTCACGCCGCGCCGAGCAAACCCATCCATAGCGCATTCAATTGCAACGGCCCCGCCGCCATGCTGACGGCAATGCCGATAATCCCTAGCACGAATCCGTCACTGAATTGACCGCCCGTACCACTGAACACCGTCTTGATATGAAAACGGCTGAGTGGGAGGTCTTCGAACGAAACTTGGCTACTCATTCGTGTCTCCACTTGCTTCTTGTAGTTGTGAGCCGGCTCGGGTGGCCGGTTACGAATAAGTCTACGGTCACAACTTCAGCAAAACAGCAGGTGCGCTGACAGTATCAATAATGCTGATAGTGTAAACCGCAATTGTTGATGAAGTCGGGCGGCCGATATGCGGTCGCTCGTCTGGCAATTGCTCGCACGGGGAACTCTGGCCAATGGCCGCACCTCTTAATTGCATGCACGAGATCCCTTGGGCTGTGATGCTTCTGGAGGACTGATCATGCGTTATTCACTGCTTGTTCCGGCACTGCTGCTGTGCATTCCCGCAGGGTCCGCCCTGGCCCGTGTCGACGCGGGCGATGTGGCCACCTCGGCAGGGGTTTCTGCTTCGCTCTACTCCACATTCAAGGATGACAAACGGATCATTCCGGCGCGCGACGAGCTGTCTGCGTTCGTGGCCAGTGGCGGTGCGATTCGCGGGGCGTATGTGGAGTCGGCGCTGGAGCAGGTACGCCAGAGCCATCCAGGATTGCAGGCCAGTGATGAAGAACTGGCCAAGGCGCTGTTGTCGCAGGATGAGGTTGTCGCGGATCATTGATGACTGTGGTGTTCTTTTCGCGGACAAGTCGCAGCGGCGGTTCACAGCTGCGACGTGCCCGCGAAAAGAATACTCATGATCTCAGGCTTCTCCACGCCACTGCGAAGGGCTCACCCCGGTCTTGCGCCTGAACACTCTGGCCAGCGCCGAAGGGCTCTGGTACCCCACCTCATCCGCCACCAGCGCCAGCGGCCTGCCCTCGCGGATACGCTTCTGCGCAAGCCCGATGCGCCAATCTGCCAGGTAATCCCCCGGGGTACTGCCCACCACCGCGCGAAAGTGCGCGGCAAAGCTCGCCCGCGACATCCCCGCCAACGATGCCAGCGCCTCCACGCTCCAGTTGTGCGCAGGGGCGTCATGCATCGCCACCAGCGCCCGCGACAGGCGCTTGTCGGCCAGCCCGGCCAACATGCCTGAAGCCATCTGGCCATCGCCGAGCAACTGTCGCAACAGCTGGATCACCATCAGCTCGAACAACCGGTTGAGCACCAGTTCGCGTCCGCAATCATCGCCGAAGGCTTCGGTGAACAGCCAGTCGCTGCTGGCCTGCAACCCGGTCAGGGCGCTCAGCGGGCTGACCAGCGCGTCCGGCAATGCACGGGTCAGCGGATTGTCCGGGCCACCGGTGAACGCCAAGGTGGCGCAGACCAGTTCGGCATTGTCCGACTCGCTGGCCAGCAGTTGGTGGGTCTGCGGACGTATCAGCAAAATCAGGCTGGGTTCTTCCAGCACCTGCTCGTGCCCGGCCGGGCCTCTGAAGCGCAGGCGCCCGGCGCGCAGCAGATGCACATGACCACTGCGCTGCTCGCCATCGAAACGCGAGAGGCCGCAGAAGCCGCCCTGATGGAACGTCGAGGCGTTGAAGTCGAAATGGTTGAGCAGCGTGGCGAGGCGGTCCATGGCAGATCCATATTTAGACGATCAGTCGCATAAACTGGACGATATGAACCCGAAAGGCAATTCCTACTGGGTAATCTGTACCCAAGCTTGAACAGCAAGCTCCCACTCAGACAGGAGATTCACCATGACTCGCATTGCCGCCCTGACCATCGAACAAGCCCCTGAAGCCGCCCGCCCAGCCCTGCAAGGCGTGGAAAAAGGCCTGGGCTTCCTGCCCAACGCCTTCGCCACCATGGCCCACTCCCCAGCCGCACTCAACGGCTACATGGCCTTGGCCCAGGCCATGGGCAAGAGCAGCCTGACCCCGGCCGAACGCGAGGTCGTGGCCCTGGCCGCATCCCAGGTCAATGGGTGTGAGTACTGCGTGGCTGCGCACAGCTTCTTCGGCGGTAAGTCGGGGCTAAGCGAGGCTGATATCCAGGCAGCACGCGCCGGCACCCTGAATCCGGTAGCCGTGCTTGCCCGCGCGGTGACGCTGAATCGCGGCCAGGTGCCCGACGGTGTGCTGGCCGAAGTACGCGCCGGTGGGTTGGACAATGCGCGGATCGTCGATGTGATTGCCCAGGTGACGCTGCTGACTTTGACCAACTACCTGAACAATGTGGCGCGGACCGAAGTGGACTTCCCACCACGCGGCGCATGATCGGCCAAGAGCAGCAGCCCTCTCGCGGGACAAGCCGCGAGGGGGCTGCTCTGTCAGCGCACACTTTCAAAGAAAAGCCGAAAGTCTAACTTCCATAACGATGTTTTTCAGCCAAACCGCGTTAGCTAAGGTATCCCCATCGCCCATCGATACCCAAGGAACCCCCATGAAAGCCATCGTCTTCACCGAACACGGTCTGCCCATCGACAGCGCCCAAGCCCTGTTCGACAGCGAACTGCCCCGCCCCACCCCAGGCCCACGCGACCTGCTGGTGGAGGTCCAGGCCATTTCAGTCAACCCGGTCGACACCAAGATCCGCGCCGGCGCCGGCAAGACGGCCCCGCGGGTGCTGGGTTGGGATGCGGTCGGCACCGTCCGTGAAATCGGCACCGAAGTCACCCTGTTCCAGCCCGGTGACCAGGTCTATTACGCCGGAGCCATCGATCGCCCCGGCAGCAACAGCCAATTGCACCTGGTCGACGAACGCATCGTCGGCCACAAGCCACGCAGCCTGGACAACGCCAGCGCCGCAGCATTGCCGCTGACCTCGATCACCGCCTGGGAATTGCTGTTCGACCGATTGGGTGTCGTTGAAAATGAAGGCCACGGCCAGAGCTTGCTGATCATCGGCGCGGCCGGTGGCGTGGGTTCGATCCTGCTTCAATTGGCACGCCAGCTCACCGGTCTCACCGTAATCGGCACCGCCTCTCGCCCCGAAACCCGTCAGTGGGTGAGCGAGCTGGGCGCGCACCATGTGATCGACCACAGCCAGCCGCTGGTCGAGCAACTGAACGCCATTGGCTACCCCGAGGTCGACCTGGTGATCAGCCTGACCCACACCGACAGTCACTTTGCGCAACTGATCGCGGCGCTGCGCCCGCAGGGCAAGCTGGCGCTGATCGACGATCCGGCCAGCCTCGACGTGGTGCCGCTCAAGCGCAAGTCGCTGTCGCTGCACTGGGAACTGATGTTCACCCGTTCGCTCTATCAGACCAGCGACATGATCAAGCAGCACGAGTTGCTGGAGCGGGTGGCGAAGCTGATCGACGATGGTGTGCTCAAGACCACGCTGGGTGAGCATTTCGGCACCATCAATGCCGCCAACCTGCGCCGAGCCCACGCGCTGATCGAAAGTGGCCGGGCCAAGGGCAAGATCGTGCTGGAGGGGTTCGGGGACTGATTTCAGTCATGCGGTGAGGGGGTCGCGAGCACGTCGCAACGCCGCTGCCCCTCACTGCCACATGTGTCGCCATCGATAAACAGGCTCGACATATCATTCCGCGTGATAATGACCTTCGCGCCATTCGATTCGTTCCTTTAACGCAACACACTCATGATCCGCCCACTATCAATACAGTGGCGGAGTTCTCCATGGAATATTCATTCAAGGCCCTGCGCTATCCCCTCGCTGCCCTGGCAGTGGCGGTGATCAGCGCTTGCGGTAAAACCCCCGACGCCATGCAGGCTCCCGCCGCCCCCAAGGTGAGCGTGGCCAAGGTGATCGAGCAGCCGATCAACGAATGGGATGAGTTCACCGGACGCCTGGAAGCCCCGGAAACCGTGGAAGTCCGCCCGCGCGTCTCCGGCCAGATCGACCTGGTGGCCTTCACCGAAGGCGCCCAGGTCAAGAAAGGCGACCTGCTGTTCCAGATCGACCCGCGCCCGTTCCAGGCTGAAGTCCGTCGCCTCGAAGCCCAATTGCAACAGGCCAAGGCCACCGCCATCCGCAGCGCCAACGAAGCCCGCCGTGGCGAGCGCCTGCGCGACAGCAACGCCATCTCCGCCGAGCTTGCCGAATCGCGCACCAGCGCCGCCGCCGAGGCCCGCGCCGGGGTGGATGCGATCCAGGCCCAGCTCGACCTGGCCCGCCTGAACCTGAGCTTCACCCGCGTCACCTCGCCGATCAGTGGCCGCGTCAGCCGTGCCGACTTCACCGCTGGCAACATCGTCACCGCCGACGTCACCCCGCTGACCAGCGTGGTCTCCACCGACAAGGTCTACGCCTACTTCGACGCCGACGAGCGCGTGTACCTCAAGTACACCCAGCTTGCCCGCCAGGGCCAGCGCGGCCAGACCACCCCGGTGTACCTGGGCCTGACCAACGAGACCGGCAACCCGCACCTGGGCCAGATGAACTTCGTCGACAACCAGGTCAACCCGCGCACCGGCACCATCCGTGGTCGCGCCGTGTTCGACAACCGCGATGGCCAATTCACCCCAGGCCTCTACGCCCGCCTGAAACTGGTCGGCAGCGCCAAGTACGACGCCGTGCTGATCAATGACGAAGCGGTCGGCACCGACCTTGGCAAGAAGTTCGTGCTGGTCATGGACAAGGACAACAAGGCCGCCTACCGCGCGGTGGAATTGGGTCCGAAGCTCGAAGGCCTGCGTATCGTGCGCAACGGCCTGAGCAAGGACGACCGCATCGTGGTCAAGGGCCTGCAGCGTGTGCGCCCAGGCTCGCCGGTCACCCCGGAGGAAACCCCAATGGCCAGTGAAGAAACCCTCGCCACCCTCGCCCGTCAGCGTCAGGCGCTGGAAGCCAGCAATCCGGCACCGGCGGTGGCAGGTTCGAATGTGAAAGTCGCCAGTGCCCAGGCACCGCGCGGTTAAGGGACAACATCGATGAACTTCTCGAAATTCTTCATCACCCGCCCGATCTTCGCCGCCGTGCTCTCGCTCGTGCTGCTGATCGCCGGTGGCATCTCGCTGTTCCAGTTGCCGATCAGCGAATACCCTGAAGTCGTGCCACCGACCGTGGTCGTGCGCGCCAACTTCCCGGGCGCCAACCCCAAGGTGATCGGCGAAACCGTCGCCGCACCGCTTGAACAAGCCATTACCGGTGTCGAGAACATGCTCTACATGTCCTCGCAGTCCACCGCCGATGGCAAGCTGACCCTGACCATCACCTTCGCCCTGGGCACCGACCTGGACAACGCGCAGGTGCAGGTACAGAACCGCGTGACCCGGACCCAGCCCAAGCTGCCCGAGGAAGTGACGCGCATCGGTATCACCGTCGACAAGGCCTCGCCCGACCTGACCATGGTCGTGCACCTGACCTCGCCGGACCAGCGCTACGACATGCTCTACCTGTCCAACTACGCCATCCTCAACATCAAGGATGAGCTGGCGCGCCTGGGCGGTGTCGGTGACGTGCAGCTGTTCGGCATGGGCGACTACTCCCTGCGTGTGTGGCTGGACCCGAACAAGACCGCCTCGCGCAACCTGACTGCCAGCGACGTGGTCGCGGCGATCCGCGAACAGAACCGCCAGGTCGCTGCCGGTCAGTTGGGCGCACCGCCCGCCCCCGGCTCGACCAGCTTCCAGTTGTCGATCAACACCCAGGGCCGTCTGGTCAGCGAGGAAGAGTTCGAGAACATCATCATCCGCGCCGGCGCCGACGGCGAGATCACCCGCCTGAAAGACATTGCACGCGTCGAGCTGGGCTCCAGCCAGTACGCCCTCCGCTCGCTGCTGAACAACCAGCCGGCGGTAGCGATCCCGATCTTCCAGCGCCCTGGCTCCAACGCCATCGAGATCTCCGACGAAGTGCGGGCGAAGATGGCCGAGCTGAAGAAGGACTTCCCGGAAGGGATGGACTACAGCATCGTCTATGACCCGACCGTGTTCGTCCGCGGCTCGATCGAAGCGGTAGTGCACACCCTGTTCGAAGCCCTGGTGCTGGTCGTGCTGGTCGTGATCCTGTTCCTGCAGACCTGGCGCGCCTCGATCATCCCGCTGATGGCCGTACCGGTCTCGCTGATCGGTACCTTCGCGGTGATGCATCTGTTCGGCTTCTCGCTCAACGCCTTGTCGCTATTCGGCCTGGTCCTGGCGATCGGGATCGTGGTGGACGACGCGATCGTCGTGGTGGAGAACGTCGAGCGCAACATCGGCCTGGGCCTGCAGCCCATGGAGGCCACGCAAAAAGCCATGAGCGAGGTGACCGGCCCGATCATCGCCACCGCCCTGGTACTGTGCGCGGTATTCGTACCGGCGGCGTTCATTTCCGGCCTTACCGGGCAGTTCTACAAGCAGTTCGCCCTGACCATCGCCATCTCCACCGTGATCTCGGCGTTCAACTCGCTGACCCTGTCGCCGGCCCTGGCCGCGGTACTGCTCAAGGACCACCACGCGCCCAAGGACCGTTTCTCGCGGTTCCTGGAGAAACTGCTGGGCAGCTGGCTGTTCGCGCCGTTCAACCGCTTCTTCGACCGTGCCAGCAACAGCTACGTCGGTGGCGTACGCCGGGTCATTCGTTCCAGCGGCATCGCCCTGTTCGTCTATGCCGGCCTGATGGGCCTGACCTATCTGGGCTTCTCGTCCACCCCGACCGGCTTCGTCCCGGCGCAGGACAAGCAATACCTGGTGGCCTTCGCCCAGTTGCCTGACGCCGCCAGCCTCGACCGCACGGAGGCAGTGATCAAGCGCATGAGCGAAATCGCCCTCAAGCAGCCAGGCGTTGCCGACTCGGTGGCCTTCCCGGGCTTGTCGATCAACGGCTTCACCAACAGCCCCAACAGCGGCATCGTGTTCACCCCGCTCAAGCCGTTCGATGAGCGCAAGGACCCGAGCCAGTCGGCACAAGCCATCGCCGCAGCGCTGAACGCGCAGTTCGCCGATATCCAGGACGCCTACATCGCGATCTTCCCACCGCCGCCGGTACAGGGGCTGGGCACCATTGGCGGCTTCCGCCTGCAGATCGAGGACCGCGGCAACCTGGGCTACGAGGCGCTGTACAAGGAAACCCAGAACGTCATCGCCAAGAGCCGCAGCGTGCCTGAGCTCGCCGGGTTGTTCACCAGCTACCAGGTCAACGTGCCGCAGGTCGATGCTGCCATCGACCGGGAAAAGGCCAAGACCCATGGCGTGGCGATCACCGACATCTTCGACACCCTGCAGGTCTACCTGGGCTCGCTGTACACCAACGACTTCAACCGCTTTGGCCGGACCTACCAAGTCAACGTCCAGGCTGAACAGCAGTTCCGTCTCGACGCCGAGCAGATTGGCCAGTTGAAGGTGCGCAACAACCTGGGCGAGATGATCCCGCTGGCGACCTTCCTCAAGGTCAGCGACACCTCCGGTCCCGACCGCGTGATGCACTACAACGGCTTCATCACCGCCGAAATCAACGGTGCCGCAGCCCCAGGCTACAGCTCTGGCCAGGCCGAGGCGGCGATCGAGAAGCTGCTGAAGGAGGAACTGCCCAACGGCATGACCTACGAGTGGACCGACCTGACCTACCAGCAGATCCTCTCGGGCAACACCGCGCTGTTCGTGTTCCCGCTCTGCGTACTGCTGGCCTTCCTGGTGCTGGCTGCCCAGTACGAAAGCTGGAGCCTGCCACTGGCGGTAATCCTGATCGTACCGATGACTCTGCTGTCGGCCATCACCGGCGTGATCATCTCCGGGGGTGACAACAACATCTTCACCCAGATCGGCCTGATCGTACTGGTGGGCCTGGCGTGCAAGAACGCGATCCTCATCGTCGAGTTCGCCAAGGACAAGCAGGCCGAGGGCCTGGACCCACTGGCCGCCGTGCTGGAAGCCTGCCGCCTGCGTCTGCGTCCGATTCTGATGACCTCGATCGCCTTCATCATGGGTGTAGTGCCGCTGGTGTTCTCCTCCGGTGCCGGTGCCGAGATGCGTCATGCCATGGGCGTGGCGGTGTTCTCGGGGATGATCGGGGTGACCGTGTTCGGCCTGTTCCTGACGCCGGTGTTCTTCAACCTGATCCGCCGTCACGTCGAACGTCGCCAGGCCCGCAAGGCCGAGCGAGTGCAAGCGCTGGAGAATCATGCATGAACCTGCTCAAACCCCTGACTCCTAGCCTTCTGGCGCTGGCCCTGGCGGCCTGCGCGGTAGGCCCGGACTACAAGACCCCAGACACCCAGCCTGCGCGTTTCGATACCGAAACGCCGGCCAAGGCCCTGGACCGCAGCCGCTTCGAGAGCAGCTGGTGGAAGCAGTTCGACGACCCGACCCTGAACCAGCTGGTGCAGGCATCGCTGCAGGGCAACCGTGACCTGCGCGTGGCCTTCGCCCGCCTCAAGGCCGCACGCTCGATCCGCGAGGACGTCTCCAACGACGACCTGCCGGTGGTCACCAGCCGTGCCAGCAGCGACATCGGCAAGGGCCAGGTACCCGGCCAGACCGATCGCCGAGTCAACACCGAGCGCTATGACCTGGGCCTGGACATGGCCTGGGAGGTCGACCTGTTCGGCCGCATCCAGCGTCAGATCGAGGCCAGCAAGGCTCAGGAGGACGCCGCCGAAGCCGACCTGCAACAACTGCAGGTCAGCCTGATCGCCGAGCTGGTCGATGCCTACGGTCAGCTGCGTGGCGCCCAGTTGCGCGAAAAGATCGCCCTGGCCAACCTCAAGACCCAGCAAGACTCGCGCAGCATCACCGTGACCCTGCGCGACACCGGGGTCGGCAACGAGCTGGATGTGGTGCGTGCCGATGCCCGCCTGGCGGCGGTCGAGGCCACCGTGCCGCAACTGCAGGCCGAGCAGGTGCGGGCACGCAACCGTATCGCCACCCTGCTGGGTGAGCGCCCGGACGCACTGAGCGTGGACCTGTCGCCCAAGCAACTGCCTGCAATCGCCAAGGCGCTGCCGGTGGGTGATCCGGGTGAACTGCTGCGCCGCCGCCCCGACATCCGCAGCGCCGAGCGTCAACTCGCCGCCGCCACCGCCAATGTGGGCGTCGCCACCGCCGACCTGTTCCCACGGGTCAGCCTGAGCGGCTTCCTGGGCTTCACCGCTGGGCGTGGCTCGCAGATCGGTTCGTCCGCTGCCAATGCCTGGGCACTGGGCCCGACCATCAGCTGGGCCGCCTTCGACCTGGGCAGCGTGCGTGCCCGCTTGCGCGGCGCCAAGGCCGACGCCGAAGGCGCGCTGGCGACCTATGAGCAACAGGTACTGCTGGCACTGGAAGAGTCCTCCAATGCGTTCAGCGATTACGGCAAGCGCCAGCAGCGCCTGCTGTCGCTGATCCGCCAGAGCGATGCCAGCGGCAAGGCGGCAGAACTGGCCTCGGTGCGCTACCGCGAAGGCACGGTGGATTACCTGGTGTTGCTCGATGCCGAGCGCGAAAAGCTTGCCGCCGAAGATGCCCAGGCCCAGGGCGAAGTCGAGCTGTATCGCGGCATCGTCTCGATCTACAAGGCCTTGGGTGGCGGCTGGCAGCCAGACACCGTGGCCAGCGTGAAGTAACCCTCACGCGACCCGTTGCAACGACTCCTTTGATTGGTCCCTCCCCCAACCCTTTGCCCCGCCGACCTTGGTCCGCGGGGCTTTTTTTTGCAGCCCTGGCCGTGCGCACCGGCGTCAGGCTCATGACACCGCACGGATCAATGCCAGGATGTCGTCCCGGCTTACCACCGTGCGGCTCAGCGCATTGTGAATGGTGAAGCCTTCGATCAGCGCATCCAGCGCCCGCGCGGTCTTCTCGTCGAAATGCACCTGCAACGCCGCCCGCGAGCGGGCCATCCAGTCGTCCATGATGTAGGTGTAGTCGGGGTGGCGCGAGACGAAGGCATAGAGTTCGAAGATCAGCAGCATCTGCCCGGAAGCTTTCCACAGCTCGCCACAGATCAGGTCGGCCAGCAGTTCGCGGGCATGCTCGGCATCACGCGCATCGCCCAGGCGGGTGAAGTACTGATCGGCGATGCGGTTGGTCATCTTGACGAAGGCTGCCGCGACGATCTCTTGGATGGTGCTGAAGTGGTAGGTCATGGTCCCTGGCGAAACCCCGGCCTCGCTGGCGATGCGCCGGTAGGTGGCGCACACCGAACCGTCGCGCTGGATCACCCGCAATGCGGCATCGATGATCTGTGCCTTGACGTCGCTGTCGCTGCTGTCCTGTTTTCGCGGCCTTGCCATGGTGGTCTCTTGAGGTGGGTTCGCTGCAGAGCATACCAGCCAGGACGCTCGCCCGGCATGCTGCACGATTCGTGCAGCACAGCATTACGTTGGCTGCGTTGTTCCACGATTCGAACGGAATAAGCTGGACCCAGGCGCTTACCGTGACGCCTACGCCCATGACCATTCGATCGCGAGTGACAGCCATGCATCGCCCCAGAACCCTCTACGACAAACACCTCGACGCCCACACCGTCTGCACCCTGGACGACCAGGGCCATGTGCTGCTGTACATCGACCGCCAAGTCGCCAACGAATACACCAGCCCCCAGGCCTTCAGCGGCCTGCGCGAAGCCGGGCGGCAGGTCTGGCGCCCGGCCTGTACGCTGGCGGTGGTCGACCACGTCAACCCCACCGCCCCCGAGCGCATCGCCACCATGCCTGACGCTGGCGGCGCACTGCAGGTCTCCTACTTCGAGCAGAACTGCCGCGACTTCGGCATCGAACTGTTCGATGTGCTGGACAAGCGCCAAGGCATCGAGCACGTGGTGGCGCCCGAGCAAGGTTTCATCCTGCCCGGCATGGTGGTCGCGGCCGGCGACAGCCACACCACCACCTACGGCGCGCTGGGCGCCTTCGGTTTCGGCATCGGCACCTCGGAGATCGAGCACCTGCTGGCCACCCAGACCCTGGTCTACAAGCGCCTGAAGACCCTGCGCGTCACGGTGACCGGCGAACTGGGCGCAGGCCTGGTCTCCAAGGACATCATCATGCAACTGATCCGCCGCATCGGTGCCTCCGGTGCGACCGGCTATGCCATCGAGTTCACCGGCCCGACCATCAGCGCCCTCAGCGTCGAGGCGCGCATGACCATCTGCAACATGGCCGTGGAAGCCGGTGCCCGAGGTGCCTTCATGGCGCCCGACCAGAAGGTCTACGACTACCTTGCCGACAAGCCCCGCGCGCCCAAGGGCGAACTCTGGGAGCAGGCAGTGCAGCGCTGGCGCGACACGCTGTTCAGCGACCCGGGCGCGCAGTTCGATCTTGAGGTTGCCCTCGATGTCGGCGAGCTGGCGCCCATGGTGACCTGGGGCACCAGCCCCGACCAGGCCGCCCCTATCGACCAGCAGGTGCCCGACCCGCTGCACGAACCTGACCTGATCCGCCGCCAGGACCTGCAACGCGCCTTGCGCTACATGGACCTGACACCCGGCATGCAGCTTGACCAGATCCCCATCAGCCATGCCTTCATCGGCTCGTGCACCAACGCCCGCATCGAAGATCTGCGCGATGCCGCCCGCGTGGTGCGCGGACGCCAGGTGGCGGCAGGGGTGCGCGCAATGATCGTGCCCGGCTCCACCCAGGTGCGCGAACAGGCCGAGCGTGAGGGCCTGGCGCAGCTGTTCGTCGATGCCGGTTTCGAATGGCGCCAGTCGGGCTGCTCCATGTGCCTGGCAATGAATGACGACGTACTCAGCCCCGGTGACCGCTGCGCGTCGAGCACCAACCGCAACTTCGAGGGCCGCCAGGGCGCCGGTGCACGTACGCACCTGATGAGCCCAGCGATGGTCGCCGCCGCAGCCGTCAGCGGCCACCTGGTCGATGTCCGCACTTTTTCCCTGGAGGCCTGAGCCATGCAACCCTTCCTCACCGAAACGGGCATCGCCGCCCCATTCCTGGCCGCCAACGTCGACACCGACGTGATCATGCCCAAGCAGTTTCTCAAGGGCATCGATCGCAATGGCCTGGACCGTGGGGTGTTCTTCGACCTGCGCTTTGCCGCGGGCGGCGCGCCGAACCCTGAGTTCGTGCTCAACCAGGCACCCTGGCAGGACGCGCGCTTTCTGGTGGTCGGCCCCAACTTCGGCTGCGGCTCGAGCCGCGAACACGCGGTATGGGGCCTCAAGCAACTGGGGATCCGCGCGTTGATCGGCAGCAGCTTTGCCGGAATTTTCTTCGACAACTGCCAGCGCAACGGCGTGCTGCTGATCCAGCTCGAGGAGGCCCAAGTCAAAGAGATCGGACAAGTGGTCAGCGAGCCCGGCAGCGCTGAACTGAGCATCGACCTGGAGCAACAACGGATCGCGCTGCACGACGGTCGCAGCATCGACTTTGAGATCGATCAGTTGCGCAAGCAGGCGTTGCTGCTGGGGCTCGATGCCATCGGCAGCACGCTGCAACGTACCGAACAGATCCGCGCCTTCGAAGCACGGCATCTGCAGGCCCATCCGTGGCTGGCCTGAGCCGCCAGGGACGACACAAGCCCGCCCGGACACGGGCGGCGCTTCACGGCTCCTCGTACAACAACAAATAGAGGACATGCACATGAACAAGACCCTGGCGCCCAGCGCCGAACACACGCCCGTCCAGCGCCGGCTCAACGCGCTGCTCACCTACCCGATCGGTGTGATTCCCCTGCCCTATTTCATCGGCATCGCCCTGATCGTGTTCTGCTCGGCACACTTCGGTTACCTGCCCAAGACCATGATCGGCGGCCTGGCGGTGATCATGACCATGGGCGTGTTCTTCGGCCAGCTCGGCCAGCGCCTGCCACTGCTCAAGGAAATTGGTGGCGGTGCGATCCTCTGCCTGCTGTTGCCCTCGGTGCTGGTGTTCCATGGCTTCTTCGGCAGTGCCACGCTGGATGCGACGAAGATGCTGATGAAGGATGCCAACTTCCTTTATTTCGTCATCGCAAGCCTGGTGGTGGGCAGCATCCTGGGCATGAACCGCTTCATCCTGGTCCAGGGCATGATGCGCATGTTCGTGCCGCTGGTGGCCGGCACCCTGGCGGCGATCGCGGCGGGAATACTGGTGGGCGTGCTGTTCGGCTATTCGGTCCACCACACCTTCTTCTACATCATCGTGCCGATCATCGGCGGCGGCATCGGCGAAGGCATCCTGCCCTTGTCGCTGGCCTATGCACACATTCTCGGCGGCAGCCCCGAGCAGTACGTGGCGCAACTGGTGCCAGCAGCCGTGGTGGGCAACATCGTCGCGATCATCTGCGCCGGCGCCCTCGCGCGCCTGGCCGGCAAGCGCCCGCAGCTCAGCGGTGACGGCATGCTGATCCGCGCTCGCGAAGAAAACGACAAGTTCAAGGAGCAGGCCGACGACGAGGCCATCGACTTCCGCTACATGGGTGCTGGTGTGCTGCTGATCTGTACCTTCTTCGTCCTCGGCGGCCTGCTGGAGAAGCTGGTGCACATCCCGGGGCCGGTGATGATGATCGTGGTCGCGGTCCTGTTCAAATACCTGCGCGTACTGCCCACGC
Source organism: Pseudomonas putida (assembly GCF_001636055.1). Classification (NCBI taxonomy): domain Bacteria; kingdom Pseudomonadati; phylum Pseudomonadota; class Gammaproteobacteria; order Pseudomonadales; family Pseudomonadaceae; genus Pseudomonas; species Pseudomonas putida. The sequence continues at coordinate 3,125,048 of NZ_CP011789.1, read as the reverse complement.
ACTTGGAAAAAGGCAGCAAGCAGTTCTACAAGCTAGTGTCGACAGCCTTCATCTGGCCAGTGATGATCGGCCTGGGCATGCTCTATGTACCCCTGGAAAGCGTGATGGGCGTGTTCTCCATCGGCTATGTACTGGTCTGTGCCTCGGTGGTACTGGCCATGACCCTGGCAGGATTCCTGATCGGCAATCTGCTGAAGATGTATCCGGTCGAGTCGGCCATCGTCACCTGCTGCCACAGTGGGTTGGGCGGCACCGGCGATGTGGCGATTCTTTCGGCATGCAACCGCATGGGGCTGATGCCCTTCGCGCAGATCTCCACGCGCCTGGGCGGCGCCGCGACGGTGATCGGCGCAACCCTGCTGCTGGGCCTGTTCAACTGAACGCAACAGGGGCCACCCCGTGGCCCCTGGCTTCACCCCAGCAACACCTTGAAGTGCCGCTCGAGAAACTCCACGCACACGCGCAGTTTCGCCGAGTCCGCCAGGCGCGTCGGGTACACCGCCCAGACGTTGGCACTCTGGGTGTAGTCGTGCAGCACCTGCACCAGCCGACCGCTCTCCAGCAGTGGCCGTACATCCCAGTACGAACGCAGCAGGATGCCCCGCCCGCCCAGCGCCCACTGCAGAACGATCTCACCATTGTTCGACGATAGCGGCCCGCTGACCCGCACCGTTTCTTCGCGACCGGCATGCTGCAACTGCCACACACCGAACGGGTTGTTGCGCTCCTTGAGCACCAGGCAGTCGTGATTGTCGAGATCCTTGAGGCTCAGCGGCGTACCACGCTGGGCAAGGTATTCGGGCGTGGCGCACAGCACCCGCTGGTTGCTCGCAAGCTTGCGCCCGATGTGCTGTGCCGGCAGGTCGTCGCCGATACGGATTTCAAGGTCGAAGCCTTCGGCGACGATATCCACCACGCGGTCGAACACATCCAGGCGAATCTCCAGGGCCGGATACGCCGCCGACAACTGCGCCACCGCAGGTGCGACATGGTTGCGGCCGAAGCCGAAGCTGCTGCACAGGTGCAGCACGCCGCGCGGCTCTTGGCGCACCTGTTTCATCTCGCCGACGAAGTCGTCCATGTCACCGAGAATGCGGATGGCCCAGCGCTGGGCACGCTCTCCGGCGTCGGTGAGGGCAAGGCTGCGGGCGTTGCGGTGCAGCAGCCGCGTGCCCAGCGCCACCTCCAGCAAGCGGATGCGCTTGCTGACATAGGCTGGCGACAAGCCCAGTTCGTCCGCCGCCGCTGCAAAACCTGACTTGCGGATCACCGTGAGGAAGACCCGCAGGTCTTCCGGCAGCGGCGATTCGGCACGAGGTGTGTTCATTGGAGGTGCTCCCGAAGCGATTGATTCACGCTTCGGGCATGATGCCAGCCCTACCGGTTAGCGACAATCGATCCGATCGGGCCTAAAGCACCATCGCCGCTACCCAGCCAAACGCCAGCAGCGGCAGGTTGTAATGAATGAAGGTCGGCACCACCGTGTCCCAGATATGGTGATGCTGGCCATCGACGTTCAGGCCCGAGGTCGGCCCCAAGGTCGAGTCCGAGGCAGGCGAGCCAGCGTCGCCCAACGCACCGGCCGTGCCGACGATGCACACCGTGGCCAGCGGATCGAAGCCCAACTGCACACACAGCGGCACGAAGATCGCGGCAAGAATCGGCACGGTGGAGAAGGACGAGCCGATGCCCATGGTCACCAGCAACCCCACCAGCAGCATCAGCAAGGCACCGATACCCTTGCTGTGGTCGATCCACTGCGCCGAGGTCTCGACCAGGCTCTTCACCTCGCCGGTGGCCTTCATCACTTCGGCAAAGCCCGAGGCCGCGATCATGATGAAGCCGATCATGGCCATCATCTTCATGCCCTCGGTGAACAGATCGTCGGTCTCGCGCCAGCGCACGATGCCCGACAGCGAGAAGATCAGGAAACCGACCATCGCACCGATGATCATCGAATCCAGCCACAACTGGATGATGAACGCCGCAGCGATGGCTGCGCCGGCCACCAGCAACGTCAGTGGGTTGTACTGCACACTGACCTGCTCGACCTCTTCGATGCGCGCCAGGTCGTAGTCACGCTTGCGCCGATAACTGATGAACACCGCCACCAGCAGGCCAACGAGCATGCCCGCCGCCGGGATGGCCATGGCGTGGGTGACGTTGACGCCGCTGATGTCCACGCCCGCGCGGCTGACGTTGGCCAGCAGGATCTGGTTGAGGAAGATGTTGCCAAAACCCACGGGCAGGAAGATGTACGGAGTAATCAGGCCGAAGGTGATCACGCAGGCGATCAGGCGCCGGTCGATGCGCAGGCGTGTCAGCACGTACAAGAGCGGCGGCACCAACAGTGGGATGAAGGCGATGTGAATCGGCAGAACGTTCTGCGACGACACCGCAACCACCAGCATCAGGCCGATCAACAGCCATTTGAGCTTACCGCCCTGTCCTTGCCCCTGGCGGTCGATCATCGCCAGGGCGCGGTCAGCCAGGGCGTGGGCCAGGCCTGACTTGGCGATGGCCACGGCGAAGGCGCCGAGCAACGCGTACGACAACGCCACCGTCGCGCCGCCGCCCAGGCCGCCATTGAAGGCCGCGAGCGTGCCCTCGATCCCCAGGCCACCGACCAGGCCCCCGGTCAGGGCGCCAACGATCAGGGCGATGACCACATGCACGCGGGACAGGCTCAGTACCAGCATGATACCGACCGCGGCGATCACTGCATTCATGGTGTGCAATACCTCATTACGACAGACAAAAAGCGGGCGCTCCGGCGACAAGCTGCGCTGGGCAGCGGCCGGACCAGGGGTGTTGTTATGGAGGGCGCACACTCTGAAGCACTGGGGGGAGGATGTCAAAACTGCCGAGGGATGGCGTTTGTATAGGCGCTTTTATCTTTATTGAACGTTCATATAAAGAAAAACCCGATTCCGCCGAAACAGTCGTCAGCTCCAGCTCTACTATTACAAGGGATGTACACCATGCCGTTGCGTCAACTTTCCATCCAATGGAAGATCACCCTGCTCGCCGGGCTGTGCCTGGCCAGCATCGTCACATTGCTCGTCGGCCTCTCGTTGTATCGCATGGACCACAGCTCGGATCTGGTCAAAGCCAGCAGCTCGCAGATGCTCACTGAATCCGCCCAGGCCCGCATCGAATCTCAAGGCGAGGTCCAGGCCCTGAGCATTCGCCGTCAGTTCATGGACGCGTACCAGTACGGTGCTGGCTTCGCCCGTCAGGTTCTGTTCCTGCGCGAACAGGCCGAAAAGCGCTTCATCGACGCCCACGACCTGCGCCAGGACATGACCGCCCAGGTCCGCGCCGCGCTGCAGGCCAACCCCGACCTGCTCGGCCTTTCGCTGGTATTCGAAGCCAACGCCCTGGACGGCAAGGACAAACTGTTCAGCGGCCTCGCCGAGCTTGGCAGCAACGAAACCGGGCGCTTCGCCCTGTACTGGTCGCAGCCGCGCGCGGGCCAGCTGACCGCCATGGCGTTGCCCGAGCGTGATATGGCCAACACCCAGATCGGCCCCAGCGGCGAGGCGGCCAATACCTGGTGGGCCTGCCCGCGCAGCACCGGCAAGGTCTGCGTGATCGAGCCCTACTTCTATGAGATCGCTGGCCAGCAAGTGCTGATGACCAGCATAGTCTTCCCGCTGATGGTGGACGGCAAGGTGATCGGTACCCTGTCCATCGACACCAACCTGAACAGCTTGCAGGCCCTGAGCGAAGACGCCAGCCGCTGCCTCTACGAAGGTCGCACCAAGGTCGGCATCCTCAGCCCTGCGGGCCTGTTGGCCGGCTACAGCCCGGATGCCGGCAAGCTGGCCGAGCGCTTCGACCAGGTCGATACCCGCCAGGGCGCCGAGCTGGTGCGCAAGCTGACCGCCGGCAAGCTGCAGGTGCTCCACGACCAGCAACGCCTGAAGGTACTGGCCGCGTTCGCACCGATTCCCGGCGGCAAGCCTTGGGGTGTGCTGCTCGACGTACCGGAAAGCGCCCTGACCGGCCCTGCCGACGCGCTCAAGCGCGAACTCGACGTGCTCAACACCAGCGGCACCCTGCTCGAGCTGGGCCTGGGCCTGGCTGCGGCGATCGCTGGCCTGCTGGCGGTGTGGCTGATGGCGCGCGGGGTGACCCGGCCGATCCTCGGTGTGGCAGCGATGCTCAAGGATATCGCCAGCGGCGAAGGTGATCTGACCCGTCGCCTGAACTACGACAAGCGCGACGAACTGGGTGAGCTGGCCGGCTGGTTCAACCGCTTCCTCGACAAACTGCAACCCACCATCGCTGAGGTCAAACGATCGGTGCAGGCAGCACGCGGCACGGCCGACCAGTCTGCTGCCATCGCCAGCGAAACCAGTGCGGGCATGGAGCAGCAGTACCGCCAGGTCGACCAGGTCGCGACCGCCTCCCACGAAATGAGCGCCACCGCCCAGGACGTCGCCCGCAGCGCGGCCCAGGCAGCGCAAGCCGCGCGCGATGCCGACCAGGCCACCCGCGAAGGCCTGGCCGTGATCGATCGGACCACTGACAGCATCGATGCGCTGGCCGCCGACATGAGCAGCGCCATGGCCCAGGTCGAGGGGCTGGCGCAAAACAGCGAGAAGATTGGGTCGGTGCTGGAGGTGATTCGCTCCATCGCCGAGCAGACCAACCTGTTGGCTCTCAATGCGGCCATCGAGGCCGCGCGCGCCGGGGAAGCCGGGCGTGGTTTCGCAGTGGTCGCCGACGAAGTCCGCAACCTCGCGCGGCGTACCCAGGAGTCGGTGGAAGAGACCCGCCAGGTGATCGAGTCGCTGCAGGCCGGCACCCGTGAGGTGGTTGGCGCCATGGACAGCAGTCATCGTCAGGCCCAGGGCGGCGTGGAGCAGGTCGGCCAAGCGGTCACCGCGCTGCAGCGCATCGGCCAGGCGGTCACCGTGATCAGCGACATGAACCTGCAGATCGCCTCGGCCGCCGAGGAACAGAGCGCGGTGGCCGAAGAGATCAACAGTAACGTGGCCACCATCCGCGACGTGACCGAATCGCTGTCAGGTCAGGCCAATGAGTCGGCGCGGGTCAGCCAGTCGCTGAACAGCCTGGCCAACCAGCAGCAGGGGCTGATGGACCAGTTCCGGGTCTGAACACGCCTGCGCGGTGCCAGCCTGGCATCGCGCAGGGATCGGCGCCAGCCGCCGAACCAAGCCACTGCCCTCGTCGTCTACACTTTGCCCGACCCCACGAATTGGCAATCGACGAGGCCATCATGAAGAAAATTCCAACCTTGCTGGCCGGCCTGATGCTTGCGCTGGGCCTGGCCAGTACCGACAGCGCCGCACGCGCCGAGTCAGCCAAACCCATCCAGTTCGGCGCCATTGGCTGGGAAAGCGGCGCCCTGACCACCGAAATCCTGCGCCTGATCGTCGAGAACGGTTACGGCTACCCCACCGATACCCTCCCCGGCAGCACCGTCAGCATGGAAGTCGCGCTGGCGAAAAACGACCTGCAAGTGATCGCCGAGGAATGGGCCGGACGCAGCCCGGCCTGGGTCGAGGCCGAGAAAAAGGGCGAGGTGTTCGCCTTGGGCGACACCGTGAAGAACGCAGTCGAAGGCTGGTATGTGCCGGCATACGTAATCGAAGGCGACCCGGCGCGCAACCTGAAGCCGCTGGCGCCAGAACTCAAGAGCGTCGCCGACCTCAAGCGCTATGCGCAGGTATTCAAAGATCCCGAGGCGCCGACCAAGGGTCGCTTCCTCAACAGCCCAAGCGGCTGGACTTCAGAGATCGTCAACAGCCAGAAGCTCAAGGCCTACGGGCTCGATGGGCTCTACAGCAATTTCCGCACCGGCTCAGGCGCCGCCCTCGACGCTGAGGTCAGCTCGGCTGTTCGCCGTGGTCAACCGGTACTGTTCTATTACTGGAGCCCGACGCCACTGATGGGCCGCTTCGATTTCGTGCGCCTGGAAGAGCCCCCTTATGACGCCCAGGCCTGGGCCACCTTGACCGACCCGGCCAACCCCGCCCCACGTGGCAGCAGTTCGCTGCCCGCCAAACTGTCGATTGGTGTGTCGAAGGCCTTCAAGACCCAATACCCGGACCTGGTGGCCTTGTTCGAAAAGGTCGACTTGCCGATCGACACCCTCAACCAGGCCCTGGCCATCATGAGCGAGAAACGCCAGGACCCGCGGGAGGCGGCCAAGGTATTCCTGCGCGAGCATCCGCAGGTCTGGAAAGCCTGGATGCCGCCCGCAGTGGCGCAGAAAGTCGGCGACGCGCTCGGGAAACCGTGATCAGGCAAAGAAATGTAACACCCCTCCCCCTTGGCTCCGGCACTCCATGGACTAGGCTTACACCCATGTGATGCCGGGCCCCTCTGACGGTTTGCGCCGCCATGTCGGAATCACTGTTGCCATGCAACGTCGACAATCAAGGAGGGGCTCATGACAGCTCTGCAGACATTCCTCACAACACCCCTGCTCGGCACCAGCACCTGGCTGTGGCTGGTATTCGTCACCATCGTCATCGCTCTGCTGGTCCTCGACCTGGGCGTGCTGCACCGCCAGGACCGCGAAATCGAAATGCGCGAAAGCCTGCTGCTGTACTCGGGCTACTTCAGCGTGGGCGTACTGTTCGGGGTATGGGTGTGGTACGAGCTAGGCGCCCAGTCGGCACTGGAGTTCTACACGGGCTTCCTGGTCGAGCAGTCGCTGTCGATGGACAACGTGTTCGTCATGGCGATGATCTTCAGCTTCTTCGCCATCCCTCGCCGTTACCAGCACCGCGTGCTGTTCTGGGGCATCCTCGGCGTGGTAGTCCTGCGTGCGATCATGATTGGCGTGGGCGCCGCGCTGGTACAGAACTTCGCCTGGGTACTCTATCTGTTCGGTGCGTTCCTGCTGTTCACCGGGGTGAAGATGGCGCTTTCCAGGGAAGACAGCCATCCGGACCTGGCCAATAACCCGGTGCTGCGCTTCGTGCGCAGGCACATGCGGGTCACTGACCAGATCCACGGCAAGCACTTCTTCGTCCGTCTCACACCACCCGGCCAGAGCAAGGCGTTACGTTACGCCACCCCACTGTTCCTCGCCCTGGTGCTGATCGAGCTGGCCGACCTGGTATTTGCCGTCGACAGCGTGCCGGCGATCTTCGCCATCACCCAGGACCCGTTCATCGTCTACACCTCGAACATCTTCGCCATCCTCGGCCTGCGCTCGCTGTACTTCGCCCTGTCAGCCTTGATGCACCGCTTCGTCTACCTCAAGTACGCTCTGGCGTTGGTGCTGATCTTCATCGGTTGCAAGATCTTCTACCACGGGTTGGTGGGCAAGGTGCCGGCGCTGCTGTCGCTGGGCGTGACATTCGGGTTGCTGCTGGGCGGCGTGGTGCTGTCGCTGTTCAAGACCCGAGGCAGCGAAGGGCAAGAACCTGCCTTGGCCCAGGGCAGCCCGAGCAAGGCCGAAGCTACCGCTGGCGACGCTGCGCCGAGGTCATCCACGGCCTCTACCACGAATCACACAGGTCCTTGACCGCAAGCACCTGCCCAGCGGGCTTAGTGCCCGCCGCGCAGCATCTCCTTGGGCACATACTTGCCGATCTCGTACTTGCCGATCGCCGCCCGATGCACTTCGTCGGGCCCGTCGGCCAGGCGCAGGGTGCGCTGCATGGCATACATGTAGGCCAGCGGGAAGTCGCCGCTGACACCGGCACCACCATGAATCTGGATAGCGCGGTCGATCACCTTGAGCGCGACGTTCGGCGCCACCACCTTGATCTGGGCAATCTCGCTACGCGCCACCTTGTTGCCGGCGGTGTCCATCATGTACGCCGCCTTGAGGGTCAGCAGGCGCGCCATATCGATTTCCATCCGCGAGTCAGCGATCTTGTCGACGTTGCCGCCCAGCCGCGCCAGCGGCCGACCGAACGCGGTGCGGCTTACCGCACGCTTGCACATCAGTTCCAGGGCACGTTCGGCCATGCCGATCGAACGCATGCAGTGGTGGATACGTCCCGGCCCCAGGCGCCCCTGGGCAATCTCGAAACCACGCCCTTCGCCCAGGATGACGTTCTCGTAAGGCACGCGCACGTTATCGAACAGCACCTCGGCATGACCATGGGGCGCATCGTCGTAACCGAACACCGGCAGCGGGCGAACGATCTTCACCCCGGACGCATCGGTAGGTACCAGCACCATCGAATGCTGCTGGTGGCGCGGGCCATCGGGGTTGGACAGCCCCATGAAGATCATCACCTTGCAACGCGGGTCGCAGGCGCCGGAGGTCCACCACTTGCGTCCGTTGATTACCCACTCGTCACCATCACGCACGGCGGTGGCAGCCATGTTGGTGGCATCGGAGGAAGCCACATCAGGTTCGGTCATGGCAAAGGCCGAGCGGATCTCGCCACGCAGCAGCGGTTCGAGCCACTGCTGCTTCTGCGCCTCGCTGCCATAACGCACCAGCACTTCCATGTTGCCGGTATCCGGCGCCGAGCAGTTGAACGGCTCTGGCCCCAGCAGCGAGCGCCCCATGATCTCGGCCAGCGGTGCGTACTCCAGGTTGGTCAGCCCCGCGCCGTACTCGGACTCAGGCAGAAACAGGTTCCACAGCCCTTCAGTCCGGGCCTTGGCCTTGAGCTCTTCCATGATCGCGGTGGGCTGCCAGCGGTCACCCTCGGCAACCTGGCGCTCGAACACCGCTTCGGCGGGATAGACATAGGCGTCCATGAACGCAGTGACGCGCTCGCGCAGAGCCTGGACCTTGGGCGTATAGGCGAAATCCATCTGGGCTACCTTTGCGGAATGAAGAACATGCAGCAGAGCCTAGAGCAGTGCAGGTCAATCCACCTAGTCTATTTTCGGCGTGTATTAACATTCATAACCGATATATGATCGGCGAATAACATCAACAACACGTGGCGCCCTTATGAACCTCAGCAAGGTCGATCTCAACCTGTTCATCGTCTTCGACGCCATCTACACCGAAGCCAACCTGACCCGTGCCGGGCAGATCGTCGGCATCACTCAGCCTGCCGTATCCAATGCCCTGTCACGCCTGCGCGAAACCTTCAACGACCCGCTGTTCGTGCGCACCGCCCAAGGCATGGTGCCGACACCGATGGCACAGAACATCATCGGCCCGGTGCGTAATGCCCTGGCCCTGCTGCGTACCTCGGTGCAGGAAAGCCGGATCTTCAATCCGCAGCAGGCCAGCAAGACCTTCCGCATCAGCATGACCGACCTCACCGAAGCGGTGGTCCTGCCGCTGCTGTTCCAGCGTTTGCGCCGCCTGGCGCCGGGCGTGGTGATCGAGAGCTTCCTGTGCAAGCGGCGCGAGACCACCAAGGAGCTGGCCGCAGGTCGCCTGGACTTCGCCGTCGATGCCCCGCTGAACACCGATCCACAGGTGCGCCACGTCAAGCTGATGCAGGACCGCTATGTCTGTGCCCTGCGCCAAGGCCACCCCTTGGGCGAGGCCAAGCTGACCCTCGACAGCTACCTGGGCATGACCCATATCCATATTTCCAGCCGTCGCAACGGCCTGGGCTACGTCGATCTGGCACTGGGCAAGATGGGCGTGCAGCGCAAGATCGCGCTGCGCTCCCAGCACTACCTGATGGCCTCGCAGGTGCTGCAGCAGACCGACATGGTGATGACCGTCCCTGAGCGTTTCGCACGCCGCCATCAGTTGCGCTACCTGACGCTGCCGGTAGAAGTCCCGCCACTGGAAACGCACCTGTACTGGCATGAAAGCACTGATCAGGACCCGGCCAACCGCTGGATGCGCGAGCAGATCATCGAACTGTGCCAGCAGGTGGTGGCGCAGGATGAGCGGGAGATTGCCGCGCAGGCCGCTGCCGACTGAGCTAAGGCGGTGCATTCGATGATGGCACACTGGACGAACGGTGCCATCACCTCTAGCATCTGCGCCGCCCTCACCCAACGCTCAAGGACGATCATGCTCGCCACCGCAGCACGCTCCATCACTCTGGTTGCCGCTTGCGCACTGCTCGGCGCCTGCAGCTTCAACGGCACCTACCAGGACAGCAGCCGCACTGACGCGGCAAAACTGCGCTACGTCTCCAACACCTCCAACTCGACGCTGGATGTCTACCGGGGTCCCCGATGCGAGGGCAGCACCACCGGCCTGCTCAACAACTTCCTGGCCAGAGACACTCGCCGTCGCGCCGACATGCGCGTGCCGCCCGCCGCCGACACCCGTGGCTACCTGGAGATCCGCCTGGAGCCCGACCAACCACTCTACCTGTTTGTCAACACCTTGAGCACCGGTGGCGCGCCCTGCTCGATCGGGGTCACCTTCACCCCCGCCGCCGGTTCGGAGTACGAAGTGAGCGTCGACCGCAGCGACGGTTACTGCATGCTTCAACTCACCCGCCTGCAACGCATCGACGGCAAGGATGTACGCATCCCCTACCCGCTGAACGATGAGCCCTTGGCAAGCTGTAGCGGCACCTCGCCGCTGTTCCCGCTACCGCCCACTCCGCTGCCTGCCTCCGTGCAACGCAGCGCGATGATCGAAAGCCTCATCAATGACAGCCTGGCCTCGTCCGGCGCAGTGATCGACATACTGCAAGCCGGCAACCTGCAGCAACCTCCGGCCGATCAGCAGATCGCCGAACGTCGCAAGGCCTTGGGCAATGCCACGCTGCCCGATGCCTACTGGGACCAGTACCGCGCCAATCTGCAGCATTTCGAGCAAGCCCTTGACCAGGTCAAGCCCCTCGCCCAGGCCAGATTCCGCGACAATAACCGCAAGTACCTCAACAGCGTGCAGGACCAGCAGTTGCAGATCTGGGCGGGTCTGGAGTTGGGTAACCGCTACAATAGCCGCGAGGTTCGCATGCGCGACATGAGCCGTTACTACGCGCGGGTTTACCGCCAGATCACCGCTGAAGCGAAGCTCGAACACCTGCGGGCCATGGCGCAGCTTGACCGGCAATACGGCGTTTGTGAACGCTTCGAAGGGTGCTGGAGGCTTTGACGCAACGGCCAGCCAGAATATTTTTCTTCTGGCTGGCCTTACGATGAAAAATATTTCCATGAAACACTGAAAAAAGCGAAAACAAGAAAAACTCCTTCCCTCGCGGCTCCCCTAGCATGCTCACATCATTCTTCAGCCTCTGCCCGCACGGTCCCACCTATGCACAACTCGCCGCTGTACCTCGACTACGCCGCCACCACCCCAGTCGATGACCGGGTCATCGAAAGCATGCTGGCCTGCATGGGCCGCCAGGCGCATTTCGGCAATCCTGCGTCCAGCGGTCACGCCTTCGGCCAGGCCGCCCGCGAGTTGGTGGAACAGGCCCGTCGCCAGGTCGCCGAACAGGTCGGCGCGGCGCCCGAATCGCTGGTATGGACGTCCGGTGCCACCGAGTCGAACAACCTCGCCCTCAAGGGCATCGCCCAGGGCGCCGGCCAGCCCGGTCACTTGATCACCAGCCAGTTGGAACACAAGGCCGTGCTCGACACGGCCGCCGAACTGGAGCGCCAGGGCTGGGCGGTCACAAGGCTGGCGCCGGATGCACAGGGGCTGATACAGCCCGAAGCCGTCCAGGCCGCCCTGCGTAGCGACACCCGCCTGGTATCGCTGATGGCGGTCAACAACGAGCTGGGCACCACCACCGACTTCGGCCGGATCGGCGAATGCGTACGCGCACATGGCGCACTGCTGCATGTGGATGCCGCCCAGGCCGTGGGCAAGGTCAGCATCGATCTGGCGCGCCAAGCCGTCGACCTGATGTCGTTTTCCGCCCACAAGGCTTATGGCCCCAAGGGCATTGGCGCACTGTACGTCGGCAGCCGCGCGCGCCCCTGCCTGCAGGCGCAGATGCATGGTGGCGGCCATGAAGGCGGGCTACGCTCCGGAACGCTGCCGGGGCATCAGATCGTCGGCATGGGAAGTGCCTTCGCGTTGGCCGGCGCCCTGGCCGCAAGCGAGCACGAGCGGATCAAGGCACTGTCGCAACGCCTACGTGACGGCCTGCTGGCCTTGCCGGGTGTGAGCCTCAACGGTTGTGCCGAACAACGTATCCCGCACACCTTGAACCTGTGCATCGAGGCCAAGGGCTTCAGCAGTGCGGCATTGGCGAGCGAACTGGCCATTTCCACGACCTCGGCGTGCAACTCGGCCAGTAACGCTGCATCCCACGTGCTGCTGGCCCTGGGGCTGAGCGAGCAGCAGGCACGCAGCAGCGTACGCATCAGCCTGGGGCGCTACAGCACCGAGGCTGATGTGGACAAAGCGCTCGAGGTGTTCGGGCGGGTCATTGCAGCAGGCGCCGTGGCGCTCTGGTAGCGACGCCTTCTGTCAGGTACGGACAGTGAAGAAAAACCCACTGCCATGGCATCCGGCGCCGATTACTGGCATCTTGGCGCTTTCCCCTGCGAAGGACCGCGTTCCATGGCACTGCATCTCTGGCTGACGTTTTCCCTGGCCTACCTGATCACCTCGCTCACCCCGGGCCCCAACGTCCTGCTGACCGTACGCAACGCCCTGCGTTACGGCCCGTCCGGCATGGGCATGACGCTGCTGGGCAACCTCAGTGCGCAGTTGCTGCTGATCAGCGGTGTGGCGATGGGCGTCGGTGCGTTGTTGATCTCGCTGCCGGCGGCATTTCTGGCGTTGAAGCTGGTGGGTGCGGGGTATCTGATCTATCTGGGCCTGCGTCAGTTGCTGTCACGGGACAAGCCCAAGCTGCCCGCAGGCGAGATCCCCCCGGTAGCGCCGCGCGCGAAATGGCGGATCGGTGTCGAAGCCTTCCTGGTGTCGGCAAGCAACCCCAAGACCTTGGTGTTCTTCTGCGCCTTCCTGCCACAATTCCTTGAACCTGGCCGGCCAATCTTCGGCCAGTTCGCAGCAATGTTCATCAGTATCGCGGCCATCGTCGGGCTGGTGCATTCGTTCTACTGCTTCACCGCCTACCGCTTCGGCCAGCGCCTGAAGGCCTCGCGCCTGGCAGCCTGGTTCAAACGCGCCACCGGTGCGCTGTTCATCGGGCTGGGTGTGCGGTTGCTCAGCACCAAGGCGGTGTAAGGCGCGTTATCTGAGCAATGCCTGGATCTGTTCATGCAGGGTGTCGAGGTCGAACGGTTTGGCCAGGATCGGCGCCTTGCGCGCGATCGGGCTGCCAGACTCGAGGATCTCCGCGGGATAGCCGCTGATGAAGATCACCTTGAGGTCCGGGCGCAGCTTGACCGCAGGCTCGGCGATATCAACCCCGGAAATCCCGCCTGGCAGGCGAAAGTCCGTGACCATCAGGTCCAGGTGCGGCTTGCTCGCCAGAATCGCGAACGCCTGCTCACCATTCTCGGCCACCAGCACGTGATAGCCCTCGCCCGCCAGGTAGTCGCGCAGGATCATCCGGATGACCGGTTCGTCCTCGACCACCAGCACCACATCTTGTGCATCTTCGCTCATGACAACGCCTTGAATTTCAAATAGTTGGCCATCTGACCACCAGGTCACACAGAGGTTGCCTGCGCCTGGTCACTTTGTTGATCGGCCGTCGCCAGCGGCAGCAGGATGCTGAACGTCGCACCCTGCCCCTCTTGGCTCTCGACCTGGATTCGTCCACCGTGGGCCTGCACGATCTGCTCGGAAATATACAAGCCAAGCCCCAATCCACCACTGGCCTGGTGCGCCGCAACCCGCTCGAACTGCTGGAAGATCCGCTGCTGGTTGGCGGCACTGATGCCGATGCCGTGATCCTGGACCTGCACACAGGCCATGCCGGTTTGTTCGAACACCCGCACCTGGACTGGGCGTCGCTCGCCATAGCGCAAGGCATTGGACAGCAAGTTGGCGAGCACCTGCTCGATACGGAACTCGTCCCACTCCCCCTGCAGCGCGTCGCAGCGTTGCAGCTCGATGTGGGTGTCCAACGCCGTTGCCTGGGCCGAGAAGTTCTCCACCAGGCCGCGCACCAACTGCGACAGGTCGAACAGCCGCGGGCGGATCGACAGCTTGCCGGTGCGGATGCGCGACACGTCGAGCATGTCCTCGATCAGCCGAATCAAGCTGTTGATCTGCCGTTCGTCACGCTCGACCATCGCATGCAGGTGGGTTTCGCTGAACGCCGCGAGGTTGCCCCGCGACAAATGCATCTTGCGCAGCTGGGTCTCCAGGATCAGGCCGTTGAGCGGCGTGCGCACTTCGTGGGAAACGATCGACATGAAGTCATCGCGCATGCGCACCGCACGCTCCAGCTCGCTGCGTGCCACCTGCAGCTGGGCAAGCAGTTGCTCCTGCTCCTGCCGGCTGCGCTCGAGCGCTTCCAACTGACGCCCGAGCACCTGGCGCTGGCGATAAAGGTCGACGAACACCGACACCTTGCTCTTGACCGCCTGGGTGTCCAACGGCTTGTGCAGGAAGTCCACCGCGCCGCTCTCGTAGCCCTTGAAGGCGTAGTTCATCTCGCGGCCAGCAGCGCTGACGAAGACGATCGGAATGTTCTTGGTCTTCTCCATGCCGCGCATCAGCTCGGCCAGCTCGAAACCATTCATGCCCGGCATCTGCACATCGAGGATGGCCAGGGCGAACTCGTGCTCGAGCAGCAGCGACAAGGCCTGCTCGGCCGACTGGGCGCGGTGCACCTCACGGTCCTCACCCTGGATCAGGGCATCGAGGGCCAGCAGGTTTTCCGGCAGATCGTCGACGATCAGCAGTTTGGCGATGATGTGGCTTAGCATGCGCTGGGTTCCAGGGTGGCGAGCAACTGCCCGATACCGCTCAGAGAAAGAATATGGTCGGGGCGATGCAGGGCCAGTGCGGCCTCCGGCATCAGCGCAACCTGTGCGTCGCGGGGGTCCTGGACCACGGTCCGGCCTCCGCACTTCTTGATGTAGGCAAGGCCCTCGGCGCCATCTTCGTTGGCACCGGTGAGCAGCACGCCGAGCAGCCCTTCGCCATAGGCATCGGCAGCCGAGGCGAAAAGGAAGTCGATCGCCGGGCGCGAAAAGTGTACCGGTGCCTCCTGGCTCAGCGACAGGCTCAGGTCGCGCTCCACCGACAGGTGATAACCGGGCGCTGCAACATAGATCTGCCCGGCCTCGATCCGTTCCTTGTCACGAGCCTCGCGCACCGGGCGATGCAACCGGCGCTGCAGCACCTCGGCCAGTTGGCTGTGGCGGTCATCCGGCAGGTGCAGCACACACAGCACCGGCTGGGCGAAGCCCTCTGGCAAGCCGCCAAGCACCTCGAACAAGGCCGCGACGCCACCGGCCGAGGCGCCGATGACCACTGCGCGCACGCCGTTCATGTCTTGCGGTAGATCCGCTCGGGCCTGACCAAAGGCTCGAAGCGGTCGCTATAGGCCGAAAAATCCACCGATTCCTTACTGCCCAGGAACAGGAAGCCGCGATGGCACAACGACTCGTGGAACAGCCCCAGGGCACGGTCCTGCAAGTCTTTGTTGAAGTAGATCAGCACATTGCGGCATGACACCAACTGGGTTTCGGAAAACACGCTGTCGGTGGCCAGGCTGTGGTCGGCGAAAGTCACGTTGTCACGCAGGCTGCTGTCCATGATGGCGTTGCCGTAAGCAGCAGTGTAGTACTCGGAGAAGTCGCGCCGCCCTCCGGCCTTGCGGTAGTTCTCCTCGTACTCGCGCAGGCTTTGCATCGAGTAGATGCCCTGCTTGGCCTTCTCCAGCGAGCTGGGGTTGATGTCGGTGGCGTAGATGATGGTGCGCTCCAGCAACCCTTCCTCGCGCAGCAGGATGGCCATAGAGTACACCTCCTCTCCAGTGCTGCAACCGGCGATCCAGATCTTCAGTGAGGGCCAGGTGCGCAGCAGCGGCACCACCTCCTCGCGCAAGGCGAGGAAGTGGTCGGGGTCGCGGAACATCTCGCTGACCGGGATCGTCAGGTATTGCAGCAACTGCATGAACATGCCCGGGTCGTGCAGTACCCGCTCCTGCAGCGCAGTCACGGTACGGCAGTCGAACTGTCGCAGGGCATGGAGGATCCGGCGCTTGATCGACGCGCCTGAGTAGTCACGGAAGTCGTAGCTGTACTTGAGGTAGATCGCCTCGATCAGCAGCCGGATCTCGATATCGGTGTTGCGTTCGCTAGTCAAATTCGCTCCAGTTGCGGCAGCCAGACGCGGATCAGGGAGAACAGGCGATCAAGGTCGATCGGCTTGGCCAGGTAATCGTTGGCACCCGCCTGCAGGCAACGCTGCTGGTCATCCTTCATGGCCTTGGCCGTCACGGCGATGATCGGCAGCTTGCGCCAGCGGGGCTGCTGGCGGATCAGCCGGGTCGCTTCATAGCCGTCCATTTCCGGCATCATCACGTCCATCAGCACCAGGTCGACATCATCGTGCTGCTCAAGGCGCTCCAGCGCTTCACGGCCGTTGCGCCCGATCTCGACGATAGCGCCCTTGTGCTCCAGGGCACTGGTCAGGGCGAAGATGTTACGCACATCGTCGTCCACCAGCAGGATCTTGCGCCCCTCGAACACCTTGTCGCGGCTGCGCGCGGTCTTGAGCATGCGCTGGCGCTCGTGGGACAGTTGCGACTCGACCTTGTGCAGGAACAGCGTCACTTCGTCGAGCAGGCGCTCCGGCGAGCGCGCGCCCTTGATGATGATCGAACGCGAGTACTTAAGCAGGTCGGCTTCTTCTTCGCGGGTGAGGTTCCGCCCGGTGTAGACGATCACTGGCGGGAAGCTGCGGATGTCTTCGGCCGTCATGCGCTTGAGCAGCTCGTTGCCGAGCATGTCGGGCAGCTTGAGATCGATGATCATGCAGTCGTAGATGTTCTCGCGCAGCAGCTCTAGGGCCTCCTGGGCCATGGCCACGGCGGTGATCTCGATGTCGTCGTCGCCGATCAGGCGGGCGATGCTCTCGCGCTGCAGGTCGTCGTCTTCCACCAACAGGATGTGCTTGAGCTTCTGCGTCAGCTTGGCTTCCAGGCGGTTGAACACCTCCTTGAGCTCCTCGCGGCTCGCCGGCTTGACCGCGTAGCCCACCGCGCCCATGTGCATGGCGGCCTCGACGCGGTCCTCCACCGAGATGATGTGCACGGGGATGTGCCGGGTGTTGGCCTGTTCCTTGAGGCGCTGTAGGACAGTGAGCCCGGAATGGTCGGGCAGACGCATGTCCAGCAGCACGGCATCAGGCACGTACTGTGCCGCCAGGGCGAAGCCTTCGTCGGCGCCATGGGCGACCAGGCAGTTGTAGCCCAGTTCATGGGCCAGGTCGTAGAGGATCCGGGCGAAATTCGGCTCGTCCTCGATCACCAGGATGCAGCGATTGGCGAACGGCGCCTGCTCGCGATCGTCGGCAAATGCGGGAATCGGCAGCGGCTGTTGAGGTGCAGCCAGCGCGCGCGGTGGCGGCGGCAACTGATCGAGGGTCGGGCGCAGGGTGTGGGCCTCTTCCTGTCCATCCACCGATTCGTAGCGCTCGGGAATGATCAGGCTGAACACGCTGCCCTGGCCGGGACTGCTGTCGACGCTGATCTGGCCACCGAGCAAGTGCGCCAGGTCGCGTGAGATCGACAGGCCCAGACCGGTGCCACCATAGCGGCGGTTGCTGGTGCCGTCGACCTGATGGAAAGCACCGAAGATTGCCTGTTGCTGGTCGGCGGCGATACCGATGCCGCTGTCACGCACGGCAAAGACGATGCCCATGCCGACCTGATGACTGATGTTCAGGCTCACCTGGCCACGCTCGGTGAACTTGATGGCGTTGGACAGCAGGTTCTTGAGGATCTGCTCCAGACGCTGTCGGTCGGTGAACAGGGTCGCCGGCACCTGCGACTCCAGCTTCACCTCGAAACTCAGGCCCTTGTCATCGGCCAGCGGCTGGAACATGCCGCGCAGTCCTTCGACCAGGCGCACCATCTGGGTGGTCTCAGGACGCACTTCGAGCTTGCCCGCCTCGACCTTGGCGATGTCGAGAATATCGTTGATCAGGTTGAGCAGATCGTTGCCAGCCGAATAGATCGACTCGGCAAACTTGACCTGCTCCTGGCTGAGGTTGCCCTCGCCATTCTCGGCCAGCAGCTTGGCCAGGATCAGCGAACTGTTGAGCGGCGTGCGCAGCTCGTGGGACATATTGGCGAGGAATTCGGACTTGTACTTGCTGGAACGCTGCAAGTCCTCGGCACGCGCCTGCAGTTCCACTTGCGCAGCATTGAGCTCGCTGTTCTTGCGGTCCAGGGCGACGGTGCGCTCGGCCAGTTGCTCGTTGGTCTGCTCGAGCTCGGCCTGCTGGGTCTCCAGGTGGGCCTGGGACTCCTTGAGCACCCGCGACTGCTCTTCAAGCTCCTCGTTCGCCGTCTTGAGCTCCTCTTGCTGGACCTGAAGTTCTTCATTCAATTGTTGAGTTTCGGCAAGCACTTCCTGCAGGCGCTGGCGATAGCGCGCGCTCTCCAGGGAGATGCCGAGGTTTTCGCTGATCCGTTCCAGCAATTCGACATCACGCTCCTGCAGCGGTCGCAGGAAGCCCAGTTCGAGTACGCCATTGACCTGGTTGTTGTCACTGGCCGGCGCCAGCAAGGCACTGCGCGGCAGCCCGCTGCCCAGGCCGGAGCTCAGCCGGTAGTAATCCTGCGGCAGGTCATCCAGACGCAGCACGCGACGCTCGCGCACCACCTGGGCCAGCAGGCCATCGTGCTCGGCCATTACCTGCTCGCGCCCCTGCTGTTCGGCATCGAGCCCATAGCTGGCCACGCGCACCAGGCGCCCATGACTGTCACGGATATACAATGCACCGACCACACTACCCAAGTAGCCGGCGAAGAAGCGCAAGATGTTGTCCCCCAGCATGGTCAGCGTCAGTTGCCCAATGACCTCCTGCCCCAACTGGGTCTGCCCGTTGCGCAACCAGGCCTGGTGTTCCAAACGCTCGGCCGAACGCTGCTGCGCCTGCAGGTTGCTGACATAGCTTTCGGACAGTGCCAACAAGTCACGCCGCCCCAAGTAGGCCAGCAGCGCACTGAGGCCGACGATGAACAGCACGAATGCGCTGATCGCGGTGATGGTGACCGTGCTGACCTTCTCGTTGCGCGCCATGCGCAACTGCTGTTCGGTGGCAACGAAGTCGTCGAATTCCTTGCGGATCTCGTCAGTGATGCGCTTGCCGCGACCATTGCCGATTATGCCGCGAAAATCGCCCTGGTCGCGGCGCACCTTGATCAGTTCGCTACCGAACTCGTTCCAGGCACGCTGAAGGGCCACCAGCCGGTCGATGCGATCGACCTGCGGTGGGTTGTCCAGGACCATGCCACGCAGGCTGTCCAGACTGCTGAAGATTCTCGGCTTGGCCACCTCGTAGGGGTCGAGGAAGCGCTCGTCGCCGGTGATCAGAAAACCGCGCATGCCGGTTTCCATGTCGATCGACAGCTTGACCGTTTCGTTGGCATTGCCAATCACCCGATCAGTGTGCTCGACCCACTGCATGGCCGAGAGCAAATAGTTGATCACCGCAACGAAGGCGACGGCGCCCAGCAGGCCGACACCCAACGGGAGGCCGACGTTACGGCTCAGCAGCTTGCGAAAACTGCGTTGATCCATGGAGGCTGCTTGAATCATCTGATAACGCCCGAGCGAAATAAGTCCATTGAACAGTGTGTGGCCACTACATTCAGTCATTGTTGTATGCCGCTGCCACCCCCGCACCTGGTGCGAGTCTAACCAGCTTTGCCTGATCTGACAGGGCATTTAGCCAGTATTTGAAGCTATCCGCAGCCAATCGTTCCATCCGATTGCAGGGGCCGCTATCCTGACGGAACTTCTGCCTGTGCAACAGGCACAGAGTAAAGACATTTCCCTTACGTGACAGGATTCAAACCATGCACCTTCTGGTAGTCGAAGACGACGACATCGTTCGTATGCTGATGGTCGACGTGCTCGACGAATTGGGCTACACCACCATCGAGGCGCAGGACGCCACCACAGCCTTGAGGATTCTCGAGGATGGCACGCAACCCCTGTCGCTGCTGATGACCGATGTCGGCCTTCCTGACATGCGCGGCGAAGCGCTGGCCGCCAAAGCCCGGGAAATCCGGCCGCTGCTGCCGGTGCTGTTCGCCAGTGGCTACGCCGAGAACGTCAATGTCCCCGAGGGCATGCACCTGATCGGCAAGCCATTCAGCATCGACCAACTGCGCGATAAGGTCGTGGAAATCCTCGGGACGCCCTGACGCGGGCCTCACCCCTCACGGCGCAACAGGTAGGTATCCATGATCCAGCCCTTGCGCCGCCGCGCGTCCTCGCGCACTTGCACGATCTGTGTCTTGACCTCCACCAGCTTGCCCGCCACCAGGATCTCGTCTGCCGTTCCCAGATAAGCCCCCCAGTAGATCGTCAGGCCCGGGTCGTCGAGCGCGGTGAACGCGCACTGTCCATCGAGCATGACCACGACGTTGTCGATCACTGCCTGCTCGGCCAGGCGCCGCGCCGGCAGTACGATCAGGGGTTCGCCAATGCGGTTCAGCGCGATCCGGTGTCGCGCGGCCAAGGCCTGGACACTGCTGATCCCAGGGATGATTTCAAGCTGCAGCGCCACCCCGCGCTCGCGCACCAGGTCAAGAATGCGCAAGGTGCTGTCATACAGCCCCGGCTCGCCCCACAACAGGAAGGCGCCGATATCGTCGGCTGCCAGTTCATCCTCGAGCATGCGGGCGTACAGGGCTGCGCGCGCGCGGTGCCAGTCCTGCACCGCACCGACATAGTCCTGGTGCTGCCCGTCCCGCCGCGGATCCTCCAGTTGCACCAGGCGATACCCACCCTCGGGGACATAGCGCTCGAGCATGAGTTTGCGCAGTTGCAACAGCTCATGCTTGTCGCCACCTTTATCGAGCACGAAGAACACCGTGGCGCGGCGCAACGCGTCGACGGCCTCGAAAGTGACCTGACGGGGGTCGCCCGGGCCTATACCGATCAACAGAAGTTGCTTCATGGCATTGCCTCGCTGCCCGTACCGCCGATCATTGTTCATCGCCCAGGGGTATTTGGCAAAGTGCTTCAGAACACCGAGAAGTTGTAACTGACGATGACCCGTGTCTCGTCCATGTCACGCGCCCATCGTTCGTAGTTGCTGCGATACGTGGAGTTGCGCAGACGCACGCTGAGATCTTTGAAGGTGCCGCTCTGGACCTGGTACTTGAGTTCGCTGTCACGCTCCCATTCCTTGCCTTGGGCGCTGCTGCCCGGCACCTGGATATGATCACCGTTGATATAGCGAGTGAAGAAGCTCAAGCCAGGAATGCCCAACGCCTTGAAATCGTAGTCATACCGCAATTGCCAGGAACGCTCACCAGCGGCTGCGAAGTCGTTGACCTGAGCGTAATTGACCAGATAAGGGTTGCTGCCATCCAGATAAGGCATGGCGCTGTCGCCATACATGCGTTGCCAGCCGGCACTGAACTTGTGCCCGCCCAGGCTGTAGCCGAGCATGCCGCTGAACGCTCGGTGCTCGATCTCACCGGCGCGTGCGTTGCCGATATCGTCGCTCTTGATCAGGCGCAGGTCCGCAGAAAGCGCGCCCACCGCCAAAGGTTGCGTGGCGACCAGCCCGAGGAAGTGCTGGCGGTAGATATTCTCGAGCTTCGACACCTGGTACTGGGCACTGAGGCGATCATTGACGCGGTAATCGACGCCCGCCAGATCGAAGTGGTCGGCCTGGATATCGCAGGCATAACGCTTGTTCTTGCAGTGCACGCGAATATCCTGGCGATCACTGGAGTCTCGCGCGGTGTACTTGTCCAGGCGGGCCACGGTGAACTTCAGGTCGCGCAACTCTTCGGACGTCAGCATTGCACCGTGGAACATGGTGGGCAGCAGGCGACCATCGTTGTACTTGAGCAGCGGCACGTCCGGCATCATCGCGCCATAACGCAGTACCGTCCGGGACACCTTCATCTTTGCCGCCACGCCCAGCTTGGCGTATTGATCGGCAGAATGGCGCGGGTCATGCCCACTTGAGGGCAGCAGACCACTGTTGCTGTCGGCGGGGCTGGAATCGAGCTTGAAACCTAGCATGCCCAGCGCATCGACACCGAACCCGAGCGTGCCGTCGGTGTAGCCGGAACGGGCATCGAGAATGAAACCCTGCGCCCATTCCTCGCGCTTGGATGCACCCTGGGCGGAACTGCTGTGGCCGTCACGAAAGTCTCGGTTGAAATAGACATTGCGCGCCTCGACCTTGGCGTGACTGTCTTCGAAAAAACCATCGGCCTGCGCACCGGCTGCCGCGCACAACAAGGACAGGCCGGCAATACTGCGGCCAGGGGCGAGAGGAAAGGGAGAGCACATGCAGGGGAACATCCAGAAGAGGCGAGAAACATGCCGATGCACTATCGGGCACACATGCCGCGAGGCACTCGACATTAAACGAAGACGACGCGCCATTTTCACGCGGGCGCTCTAGTCGGGCCATTGGACCATGGTATGAAAGCTGTTGCAGAGGCCTGGAAAGCGCACTGAGTTTGCGGTTCGTGACGCCCAGAAAGTTCCTTACTTGCCGCTAAAAGTTTGAGGTTTACCGAACACTGGGCCACGTCTACACTCTTGTTCAGCGAACAGTTTCACCCATCCGCGTGGCCGGCGTTTATTACTGTTGCATGTTCGTCACGCCATGCCACGGCCGACTGACAGGAGTGATGAAAGTGTCCAGACTTGCAGAGTTTCGTGCGGCCGAAAAAGCACTTCAGGAGCAAATCGCGCAACTGGAGACAATGAAAAAGGACGCCAGCCTTAAACGCGAGATCGAGTTCGAGCAGAAACTACTCGGTCTGATGAAAAGCTATGACAAGGGCTTGCGCGACATTGTCGCGATCCTCGACCCCAAGGGCCTGAAAGCCAGCGCGAAAACCTCGACCAGCCCCGTCAAGCAGCAACGCCGTCCGCGCGTGGTCAAGGTCTACGAGAACCCGCACACCGGCGAGCTGATCGAGACCAAGGGTGGCAACCACCGTGGCCTGAAAGCGTGGAAGGAACAGTACGGTGCGGCCACGGTGGAATCCTGGGTACGCTGATGAAACATCCACGCCTGCTTCACAGTTTTTTCACATCGACTGGGCGAGTATCGAACCAGCTAAAGGACTAGCGACCCCATCACGCGCCCGCACATGCGGGCCTCTAATTCCAGCGCCCTGCCTTCGTGCAGGGCGCTTTCATTTGCGCAATCGCTTCACTGCCGTATCATGGCCGTCCTGTTTTCACCGTCGGCGCGGTCTGCGCCGGCCTTGTCTCTGGAGCCCCCATGAGCCTGAACGATCTGCAAACCCTGCCCGGCGTCACCGCCCAGCCCGACACCGCCACCGCAAAATTCGTCTTCAATCACACCATGCTGCGGGTCAAGGATATCGAGAAGTCGCTGGACTTCTACACCCGCGTGCTGGGCTTTCGCCTGGTAGACAAGCGCGATTTCCCCGAAGCGAAGTTCAGCCTGTATTTCCTGGCCCTGGTCGACCCGGCGCAGATTCCTGCCGATGACGCCGCACGCCACCAGTGGATGAAATCCATTCCAGGCGTGCTGGAGCTGACCCACAACCACGGCACCGAGAGCGATGCCGAGTTCGCCTACCACAACGGCAACACCGATCCGCGCGGCTTTGGCCACATCTGCATCTCGGTGCCGGACGTACGTGAGGCCTGTGCACGCTTCGAAGCGCTGGAGGTGCCCTTCCAGAAACGCCTGCAGGATGGCCGCATGAACCACCTGGCGTTCGTCAAGGATCCGGATGGCTACTGGGTCGAAGTCATCCAGCCGACCGAACTCAAGGGCTGACCGACGCAGGTCACGCTCGTCGGGGCCGGGAACTTCCGGCCCCACGCTGTGGTACATAGAGGTGAGCGCTTCCAAACCAGCACAGCGAGGTAAGGACGATGCAAACCCTTCACTGTGAGTACCGTGAGCACACCATCACCGCCAGTGTGATGCCCCACCCCGATTCTCCCCTGCCCTACGCCGCCGGCTGCCTGATCACTGATCCCGAAGGCCATACCAGCAGGCGCCTGTCGATGCCCATGAAGTTCTTCTCCGACCTGGAAAACGCCCAGCACGTTTCTCTGGCGCACGGCCGCGCCCTGGTGGACGAGCGACTGGATAAAGGGCAGAGGGTGTTCTGAGGGCATTCAAGCCATCACGGGGATCCCCGTGATGGCAACCGTTCAGGCTTCACGGGCGTAAGCGACCGCGGCCTCCACTTGCTCCACGGTCGGTCTGATACCGGTGTACAGCACGAACTGCTCCAGCGCCTGCAACGCAATCACGTCGAGCCCAGTGATCACCGGCTTGCCCAGCTCCTGGGCGAGAACGATCAGCGGGGTGATGGCCGGCATGGCCACCACGTCAAATACGAGTTGCGCAGCATCGACCGCCTCACGTGGGAAGGCCAGCGCCTGCGCCTGCGGCCCGCCGGCCATGCCAATGGGGGTCACGTTGACCAGCATCGGCGGACACAGGTCGCCCAGCTCGCGCTGCCAGCGATACCCGCAGGTATCTGCCAGTTGCCGCCCGGCCTGCTCGTTGCGGGCAATGATCAGGCCCTCGCGGAAACCTGCGTCACGCAGCGCACTGGCCACCGCCTTGGCCATGCCGCCGCTGCCGCGCAGGGCAAAGGCGGTGGCCGGATCGACCTGGTGCGACTCCAGCAGTTGGCGCACAGCCAGGTAATCGGTGTTGTAGGCCTTCAAGTGACCGTTGGTGTTGACCAGCGTGTTCACCGACTCGATGGCTGCCGCGGAGGGATCGATCTCGTCCACCAGGGCCATGCACGCCTCTTTGTAGGGCATGGACACACCGCATCCGCGGATACCCAGGGCGCGGATGCCACCCACTGCCGCAGGCAGGTCCTGGGTGGTCATGGCCTTGTAGTAGTAGTCCAGCCCCAACTGTTGATAGAGGTGGTTGTGGAAACGCACGCCGAAAGTGCCCGGACGTCCGGCAAGGGAAATGCACAGTGTCGTGTCCCTGCTGGGTGCAATCGCCATATCTGCTCCTGTCGTTGATGACTGAATCGTTTCCGCGAGCGTACCAGACCTGACCGTC
The DNA here is from genome assembly GCF_001636055.1 of Pseudomonas putida. Classification (NCBI taxonomy): domain Bacteria; kingdom Pseudomonadati; phylum Pseudomonadota; class Gammaproteobacteria; order Pseudomonadales; family Pseudomonadaceae; genus Pseudomonas; species Pseudomonas putida. The sequence continues at coordinate 3,100,045 of NZ_CP011789.1, read as the reverse complement.
AATCGCCCCTTACACAACCTTTACCTTGCACCTGTGCTCTCTTTACCGATTTCGCGGTCTTATTGATAAGCCCCAAGTGTGGGGTTATCGCGAGGATTCATTCATGAACCGTCTCATCCCCGGAATCGCCCTGCTGGTCGGCGCACTGGCCGTCAGCGGGCAAGCAGCCGCCCATGGCGGCGGTTGGGGCCCAGGCCCTGTACTCGGTGCAGCCGTGGTCGGTGCCGTGGTCGGGGCAGCAGTATCCGGCGGCCATGACCGCACCGTCTATGTGGAGCGCCAACCGGCCTATTATCCGCCGCCTCCGGTCTATGTGCAGGCGCCACCGCCGCCGGTGTATTACCAGCCCTATGTCGTCGAGCGCTATGTACCCGCGCCGCCGCCAGTGTATCGCCGCTACTACGGCCCGCCGCCGGTGTACTACGGCCCGCCGCGCTGGTGACCTGCACTTGTCGTTGAAAAAAGTAATGACCACTATCGAGCAAGTTGATTTCAAACAGCGTCGGCTGCTGCGTAAGGTAGGGCCATGTTTCACAGGAGGTCCAACATGGCCACTATCCACATCATGTCTGTCGTCGGCAGTGCTGTCCCTGCTCCCTTGCGCGCTCAAGGCCTGCTGGCCTGCTGGTACCTGATGCGCAACGGCGAGCCCGTCAGCGGCCCTCTGGATTCTCGCGCCAAGGCCCAGGCCATGGCCGAACAGCTGCAGGCCGGCACCCTTACCGCCTGACCACCGTTTTTGTTGACCGTTTCATGTGTTGTGCGTTGCTCCTTACGCTTCTTTCTGCCCGCCTCTGGCGGGCTTTTTTTCGCCTGTGCGAAAGCGCGGGGACCATTTGTCGCAACAGGCGGGAAAAACCGATACAGCATGAAGGTTTTTTCATTTCGACGCTGGGCCTGGACGAGCAATCGACAGCCGCTGAGCCATACTCCACAATGCAGCGGTTTTCGGGGGAAACCCTTGCACAGCCAACGACATACCAACTATTAGTGAGCCTCAACGTGAAAACTTCCCTGTCCATCCTCAGCCTGCTGCTGGCGCTCACAGGAACCGCGATCCTTCCGTCGACCGCTGCTGCACAATCCCCGGCCCAGGCCCAACGCGATCCTTCCAAACTGCACCTGGCTTCCGGCAGCGCCTTGCTGATCGACCTGAATACCAACAAAGAGCTGTACTCCAGCCACGCCGACCGCGTGGTGCCCATCGCCTCGGTCACCAAGCTGATGACCGCCATGGTAGTGCTCGACGCCAAGCTGCCAATGGACGAGATGCTCACCATGACCATCGCCAACAACCCTGACCTCAAGGGTGTCTTTTCCCGCGTCCGCCCCGGCAGCGAGCTGAACCGCCGCGAGACCCTGCTGATTACCCTGATGTCGTCGGAGAACCGCGCGGCCAACACCCTGGCCAACCACTATCCCGGCGGCTATGGCGCGTTCATCAAGGCGATGAACGCCAAGGCCCGCAGCCTGGGCATGAGCCAGACCCGCTACGTCGAGCCGACTGGCCTGTCGACGCACAACGTCTCCACTGCCCATGACCTGGCCAAGCTGCTGATCGCCTCGCGCAACTACCCGATGCTCAGCGAGCTCTCGACCACCCGCGAGAAGACCGTAGCCTTCCGCAAACCCAATTACACCTTAGGCTTTCGCAACACCGATCATCTGGTGAACAAGAGCAACTGGGATATCAAGCTGACCAAGACCGGCTTCACCAACGAGGCGGGGCACTGCCTGGTACTGCTGACCAGGATGGACAACCGCCCGGTGGCGATGGTGATTCTCGACGCCTACGGCAAGTTCACCCACTTCGCCGATGCCGGGCGCCTGCGTCAATGGCTGGAAACCGGCTCGGCCAAGGCGGCGCCGGCGGTGGCGATGCAGTACAAGTCAGACCGCCAGAACCGCTCGCGCGTGGCGTCCGAGTAAGTCACCACGTTCAGGGCGGCCCGTTGCGGGTCCGCCCTGCCCTCACCCTCAGGCAATGGTGCTGATCAAGTTGCCGGAGCTACTGCTGTTCAGCTTGCTCAAGGCCTGCAGCAACTGCGCGGTCGCCTGCTGGATCTGACCGCTGATGGTCGCGATCTGCGCCTGGACACCCGCCACCGCAGCCAGCTTGGCCTTCTCGTCCATCGGTTGCGCCTGAACCTCGGACAGCCGCTTCTGGGCGTCGGCCAGTTGCTTCTGCATTTGCTTGATCAGCTCACGCAACTGGCGGATGTGTGACGGCTCGCTGCTGTTGTCGCTGCTCTTGGCCTTGTCGGCCTTGTCAGACTGTGCCGGCATGGCGACCTGGGCGCCGCCAGCCGCGCTGCTGCTCTTTTCAGTGTCGCTGGCCTGGGCGGCCGTCTGCAACGCAGACGATTGCCCATTCACGCCGGTGACATTGACACTTGTGATCCCTACCATTTCCCTTCTCCGCAAGGATTTTGACCTGACCGCTGTATCGGCCGCCAAACGCCATGCTTGAGGCTTCATGCTTCCGGCAACAGGCTGCGCTCGAACAGAAAGGGACCCACGCCTTGCGGCAGGTGCTCGTAAAGCTGTTGCGGCCGGCCCAGTCGCGGCTGATTGCGTTCGCCTGTATCACGCACCCAGCCTGCCTCCCTCAGACGCTCCAGGCGCTTGCGCAACGACGTGTTGTTCACCGGCCGCCCCAGGCACGCCTGCGCCGCACTCAACGCATCGAGCACCGTGAAACGCGTCGGCAGCAAGTACAGCGGCAGGCTGCTGTACAGGCTCTTGGCCGCCAGCCGCTCGCAGGTGCGCTGCACCAGCAGCCCATGATCGAACGGCAACAGCACTTTGCGGGTCGACAGACTGTCGAGGTCGAAAAAGGCCAATTGCTCTGCCTCGATGGACTGCGCCGGGTCGAGCAATGCCAGGTAGTAGGTACTCAACGACCACCCGCGCGGATCACGAAAAGCGTTGCCTTCTGTACCGACCTGCTCCATGTGCCGAGGCAGAACCTGTGCCTTCTCTCGCAGCGCCCGCTCGGCCGCCGCATCCAGGCTATTGTCCGGCGTGCTGCCGTTGACGATGACACCCGGCAAGGCCCACTGGCCGCGGTGCGGCTCTCGCTCGCGGCGGTGCAACAACACCTGCAACCCCTGCAAGTCCGGGGCAAGGCGCAATGCAACGATGTCCACGCTGGCCAAGACTTCAACTGCGCTCATGTCGACTCCTTGCTCAATACGCCATATTCCACCAGGTGTTTTTTGTGATGCAAGCCCTAGTCTTGAAAAAAGGCTGCTTGACACACTTATAATACCAGGTGAAATATATAGGCATTCCAGTGGAGGAACCTCCTGATGAAGATCGCCAGTTTCGACGTCGATGCCCAGAACGGCTTTACCGCTAACGCCCCGCAGGAGCTGCCGGTACCCGGCGGCCACCTGATTGCACCGGCGCTCAATGCCATGGCCCGTCGTGCCGACCTGCGCCTGGGCAGCAAGGATGCTCACCCAGCCAATGCTGCCTGGGTGGTGAGCGATGCCGCACAGATGCTTCAGCCACTGGCATTGACCAACGCCGACCTCACCTGGGTCAGCCACTGCGTGCCCGGCACACCCGGTTTCGAACTGCTGCCCGGCCTTCCTGCCCCGATCGATTACGACTATTTCGTCTGGAAAGGCGTGGAGCCTGACCTGCACCCCTACGGCGCCTGCTACCACGACCTGGCCGAGCACCGCTCCACCGGGGTCATCGAGTACCTCAAGGTTCACGCCGTCGAGGTCGTGCTGGTCGGCGGCCTGGCTCTGGATTACTGCGTGCGCACCACCGCGCTGCAACTGAACCGCGCCGGACTCCAGGTGCTGCTCTACCTGCCCGCCTGCCGAGCACTGAGCGACGCCGGCGCCCAAGCTGCCTGCAGCGAGCTGGCTGCCGCCGGGGTAGTACTGTGCGCCAATGAGGAAGAGCTGGACCGCCAGCTCGCACTGTTCAAGGAGCCCCGCCCATGAGCGACGACGTTTTTGCCCCACGGATCATCCAGAACCTGCTGGATACCGACTTCTACAAGATCACCATGATGCAGGCGGTGCTGCACAACTACCCCAACGCCGAGGTGGAGTGGGAGCTGCGCTGCCGTAACGACGAAGACCTGTCGCCCTACCTTGCCGAAATCCGCTACCAGATCGAACAGTTGGCCGAGGTCTCGGTGACCCACGACCAGCTCGCCTACCTGGAAAAAATCCCCTTCATCAAGCCGGACTTCATCCGTTTCCTCAGCCTGTTTCGCTTCAACCTGCGTTATGTCCAGGTCGGACTGGACGATGCCGGGCAACTGGCGATCCGTATTCGCGGCCCCTGGCTGCACGTGATCCTCTATGAAATCCCGTTACTGGCAATCATTTGCGAGGTGCGTAATCGCTACCGCTATCGCGAAGTGACGATGGCACAGGTGGGCGAGCGCCTGTACCAGAAACTCGACTGGCTCAAGGCGCACGCCAGCAGCGATGAGCTGGCGGGCTTCCAGCTCGCTGACTTCGGTACCCGCCGACGCTTCTCCTATCCCGTACAGGATCAGGTGGTGCATATCCTCAAACGCGACTTCCCCGGGCGTTTCGTCGGCACCAGCAATGTCCACCTGGCCCGAGAATACGAACTCAAACCCATCGGTACCATGGCCCACGAATGGTTCATGGCCCACCAGCAGCTCGGCCCGCGCCTGGTCGATAGCCAGGTCGCAGCGCTGGAGTGCTGGGTGCGTGAATACCGAGGGTTGCTCGGCATCGCCCTGACCGACTGCATCGGCATGGACGCCTTCGTGAAGGACTTCGACCTGTATTTCGGCAAGCTCTTCGATGGCCTTCGCCACGACTCCGGCGATCCACTGGCCTGGGCGGAAAAAGCCATCGCCCACTATGAGCGCCTGGGCATCGACCCGCTGAGCAAGACCCTGATCTTCTCCGACGGCCTGGATTTCGCCAAGGCACTGCAGCTCTACCGCGCGCTGCACGGGCGGATCAACGTCAGCTTCGGCATCGGCACCAACCTGACCTGTGACATTCCTGGCGTGAAGCCGATGAACGTGGTGATCAAGATGACCGCCTGCAACGGAGCCCCTGTCGCGAAGATCTCCGACAGCACTGGCAAGACCCAGTGTCGGGACGAAAATTTCGTCGCCTACCTGCGCCATGTGTTCAAGGTGCCCGCCTGAGCCATCGTGCACTGGCAATTGCCCAAGCGCCGAATCTTTGCCTCTCCCCCTCGTTGCCGCGTGCAATTGTCGGTATGGTGTTGTCAAAGAAGGATGTTTTACCCGCACAGGAAAGACTTAGATGCCCCAACGCAATGTCATCAACGCCTCCGTCAGCCCCAAAGGCAGCCTGGAGACGCTGTCGCAACGTGAAGTCCAGCAACTGAGCGAAGTCGGTACCGGCAGTCTCTACACCCTGTTCCGCCAGTGCGCCCTGGCTATCCTCAACACCGGCGCCCATGTCGACAATGCCAAGACCATCCTCGAGGCCTACAAGGACTTCGAGGTCCGCATCCACCAGCAAGATCGCGGCGTGCGCCTGGAATTGCTCAATGCCCCGGCCGATGCCTTCGTCGATGGCGAAATGATCGCCAGCACCCGCGAAATGCTGTTCAGCGCCCTGCGTGACATCGTCTACACCGAAAGCGAGCTGGCCAGCCAACGCATCGACCTGGAAAGCTCCCAGGGCATCACCGACTACGTATTCCACCTGCTGCGCAACGCACGCACCCTGCGTCCGGGCGTGGAGCCGAAGATGGTAGTGTGCTGGGGCGGTCACTCGATCAGCAGCGAGGAATACCAGTACACCAAGAAAGTCGGCCATGAACTGGGCCTGCGCAAGCTGGACGTCTGCACCGGCTGCGGCCCGGGCGTCATGAAGGGCCCGATGAAGGGCGCCACCATCGCTCACGCCAAGCAGCGCATGCACGGCAGCCGCTACCTGGGCCTGACCGAACCGGGCATCATCGCTGCCGAGGCGCCGAACCCCATCGTCAACGAGCTGGTGATCCTGCCGGATATCGAGAAGCGCCTGGAGGCCTTTGTCCGCGTCGGCCACGGCATCATCATCTTCCCCGGAGGCGCAGGCACGGCCGAGGAATTCCTGTACCTGCTCGGCATCCTCATGCACCCGGACAACCATGACCTGCCCTTCCCGGTCATTCTCACCGGCCCGCGCAGCGCCGAGCCGTTCCTGCAGCAACTGCATGCCTTCGTCGGTGCCACCCTCGGCGAAGCGGCGCAGCGCCACTACCAGATCATCATCGACGACCCGGCCGAAGTGGCCCGGCATATGGTCGAGGGGCTCAAGACGGTCAAGCAGTTCCGCCGCGAGCGCAACGACGCCTTCCACTTCAACTGGCTGCTGAAGATCGACGGTGGCTTCCAGCACCCGTTCGACCCGACTCACCAGAACATGGCCGATCTTGCCCTGCGTCGCGACCTGCCGCCCCATGAGCTGGCCGCCAACCTGCGTCGGGCGTTCTCGGGAATCGTCGCCGGCAACGTCAAGGACAAGGGCATTCGCCTGATCGAGGAGCATGGCCCGTACCAGATCCGCGGCGACCAGGCGATCCTCGACCCGTTGGGCAGGCTGTTGCAGGCCTTTGTCGACCAGCACCGGATGAAGCTGCCCGGCGGCGCGGCCTACGTGCCGTGCTACCAGGTCGTGACCTGACTGCGGTCGCGGCTTCCGCGCCAACCTGCGCGGTACAATCGCAGCGGTGAACTGCCACTGCGATTGATCCGCGCACGCGTCACCCCATGAGCAAACCTGTTAGCTGCAATATCTTGCAGACAATTCCCACCCAAAGCAGTGAACCTGCCTACAAAAAAACGGTCTTTCGCTGACGGTCAATCCACCGACCGCTTCACGGCCCAGTCACCGGGCCTCCAACCGTACTGTTTCAGCGAAGACCACCATGCCCGAATTCCGCCGCGCCACCCTCGCCCTCGCCGCCCTGCTCGCCACTGCCCCGTCCATCCACGCCGAAGAATCCTCCAGCGACGCACGCTGGGTCAGCGACAGCCTGAGCACGTATGTGCGCAGCGGCCCGACCGATGGCCATCGCATCGTCGGCACGCTCAAATCCGGGCAGAAGGTGTCGTTGATCGGCACCCAGGGCAACTACAGCCAGGTTCGCGGCCAAAGTGGCGATCTGGTGTGGATTCTTACCAGCGACCTGCAGACGGTCCCCGGCCAGAACGAACGCCTGCCGCAACTCGATGCCCAGGTCGCAGACCTGTCCGGCCAGCTCAAGACCATCGACGACAGCTGGAAGACGCGCGTGCAAGGCATGCAGGAAACCCTGGATTCGCGCAAGGCGCTGATCGATGAGCTGGAGTCGCGCAACAAGGCCCTCAACGAACAGCTCGAGCAGTCGCAGTCGAGCCTGCGCGACACCCAGGCACGCCTGGGCGACGAGAACAAGCAGGTGATGATGCGGTACATGGTCTACGGCGGCAGCATCGCCGGCGCCGGCTTGCTGGCCGGTCTGATCCTGCCGGCGCTGACCCGCGGGCGCAAACGCAACGACCGCTGGTTCTGAAGCCCTCAGCTGGCGGGTAACTGCCCGCCCGCCACCAGAAAGTCGATGAACAGCCGCACCCGCAGCGGCATGTGCCGCGCCTGCGGATAGATCAAGGTGAATGGCCGGGCCGTGCCACCGAAAGCCGGTAGTACTTCGACCAGCTCACCGCTGTCCAGGGCGTCCTGCACGGTGAAGCGGTACGCCTGCATCAGGCCGGCGCCATGTCGCGCGAGGGTAGCGGTGGCGAGAAAGTCGCCCAGGCAGGTGATCGAGCCGCCGACCTCGATCTCCACCAGGCCACCGTCACGGCGAAAGGTCCAGGGCGCACTACGTCCGCTGCTGGGGATCTCGAACAGGATGCACTCATGCCGCGCCAGGTCTTCCGGCACCTGCGGATGGCCTGCTCGCGCCAGGTAGCCCGGGGTGCCCACCACTACCAGCTCGGCGTTTTCCAGGCGCCGTGCCACCAGGCGCGAATCGGCAGGCTCGCGTCCGCGGATGGCCAGGTCGAACTGCTCTTCGGCGAAATCGACATTGCGATTGCTGACATGCACGTCCACCTGCACTAGCGGGTAGCGCTCGCGAAAACGCGGCAGCCACGGCAACAGACGGTGATGGGCGTAAGGCGTCGGCGCACTGACCCGCAGGCGTCCACGCGGCTCGATCTGGCCACCAGATACTTCGCGTTCGGCCTCCACCAGTTGCCCAAGTGCCAGGCGGCACTGTTGGTAGTACACCTGCCCGGCATCGGACAAGCGCATCTGCCGCGTAGTACGCACGAACAACCGTACACCCAGGCGTTCTTCCAGGCGTGCCACCGAGCGGCTGACCGCCGCGGGCGTGACCCCGGCCTCGGTGGCTGCGGCAGTGAAGCTGCCGGTATCGGCAGCCAGGCAGAACAGCTCGAGGCTGCCCAGTTGAAGATCATCGAAATGGCGGGTCATGATGGCTCTATTGATTACGCGAGGTATCGATTGAAATGCCATCCGCCATATTTTTCAACTTCAGATGAGGTCTTAGAGTGGCTCCACCTACGAACCAGCCGGTTCGCTTATCTGGAGACCCACCATGAGCACCGCAAGAACCATCGTTATCACCGGCGCATCCAGCGGCTTGGGCTTTGCCCTGGCCAAGGCCCTTATCGAACGGGGCGACAACGTGGTCGGCAACGCCCGCACCCAGGCCCGCCTCGATCAGGCCGCCATCGAGCTGGGCAACCCGGCAGCCTTCGTCGGCGTCGCTGGCGACATCGCCGACGCCAGTACCGCACAACGCCTGTTCGATACGGCGCTGCAGGTGTTCGGCCGCGTCGATATCCTGGTCAACAATGCCGGGATCTTCATTCCCAAACCGTTCACCGACTACACCGAGCAGGACATCGACGCGCTGTTTGCCACCAACCTCAAGGGCTTCATCTACCCCTCCCAGGCCGCAGCGAAGACCATGAGCGCCCAAGGCCATGGACACATCGTCGCGATCACCGCCTCGGTCGCCATGCAGCCTAACGTGCGGGTACCCGCAGCGCTGCCGATCCTCGTCAAGGGTGGCCTGAACCAGGCGGTCAGGGGCCTGGCGCTGGAACTGGCCGGTAGCGGCGTACAGGTCAACGCCGTGGCTCCGGGGATCATCGAGACGCCCCTGCACAACAACGACGTCGCAGGCCTGGGTATCTTGTCGCCGAGCGGGCGCACCGGCAAGCCGCAGGACATCGTCGATGCCGTGCTATACCTGACCGACGCACGTTTCGTCAGCGGCGTCGTACTTCCAGTAGACGGCGGCAGTACCGCCGGTACCTGGCACTGAAAACCCAAGGAGCCTGCCATGCCATACGTTCATATCCGTGTGACCGAAGAAGGGGTCACTGCCGAGCACAAGCGTCTGTTGATCGAAGGCACCACCGAACTGCTGCAACGGGTGCTGAACAAGCCGCCAGCGAGTACCTTCGTGGTGATCGAGGAAGTGCCTACCGACAATTGGGGAGTGGGTGGTGAGACGATAACGGCGGTGCGCAAGCGCGAGCGGGATTGACCCACATCATCGCCGTGGTCTTTTGGCGGGCAAGCCTGCCCAAGGACCACGGCGGTGCATGCCCGTGTTGGCAGTCGACACAGACGGTCATTGCCGCAACCGTTCCAACGCCTCCAGCACATGCCCCGTGGCCCGCTCCACCTCACCTTCGCGGCAAGCGATTCCCAGCGCACGCCACAACCCCGGTCGCAACGGGCGTCGAGCGATGCGCCGATCCAGCTCAGGCGCCTCCCCCTCCTGGGGCAGCAATGTCGCGCCATACCCCGCAGCCACCAGGCTCTTGATCGCATCGTTGTAGTTCAACTCGATGCGCGCCTCCGGGTACAGCCCGGCCGCCGCGAACCAATCGCTGGTCACCCGCGACAGCTGCGTGCTGCTGTCGTTGAGAATCAGCGCGCGCTGCCCGAGCCAGGCCGGTGTGACCCGCGCCGGAGGCTGCCAGTCGGCAGGCAGGTAGGCCATGATCGGGTCGCGTCGCCACGGGGTGAGTTTCACCCCCTTCACTGCCACCTGCGGCAGCGCCACCAGGCCGATGTCCAGGCTCCCCTCACGCACACGCGCCAGTGATGCTTGCGACGTGAGCACCTGAACCTGCACATCGATCCCCGGATGCTCACTGCGCAGGGCCGCCAATGCACTGGGCAACAGATGAGCGATGGCGCCAGTGGAGGCGCCCAGGCGCACCCGCCCGGTCAGCCCGGCCACCTGGCGTTGCACTTCATCCAGCGCCTGGTCTGCATCGGCCAGCAGCCGACGGGCACGCGCCAGCAGGGTTTCTCCGACCACCGTGGGCCGAACCTGCCCGCGGGTACGGGTAAGCAGCGCAGCCCCCACCCTCGCTTCAAGCTCGGCGACATGCAGGCTGATGGTCGGTGGTGCCAGGTTCAACTGGCGAGCGGCCTCGGCGAAAGAGCCAAGGTCGGCGATCACCACCAGTGTGCGCAGGCGGTCGAGGCTGATTTCTCGCAGGGTGCTGCTCCTTATGCTGTCGAACGTCGTGATTCATTTAATCTGAACATCGTCGTCATGATATTCAAATTTTCTTCAGATCAAACAACAGCGAGGATACACCCACTTCCTTCCTGAACGGATCCCCACCATGCACCAGCCCCTGATATTCATCGACGGCGACCAGGGCACCACCGGCCTGCAGATCCACGCCCGCCTGCACGGTCGCAGCGACCTTCGCCTGCTGACCCTGCCCGAGACCGAGCGCAAGGACCCGCAGCGCCGCCGCGAGGCCATCAACAGCGCCGATATCGCCCTGCTCTGCCTGCCCGACGCGGCCGCACGCGAGGCCGTGGCGACGATTCACAACCCGGCAGTACGGGTGATCGACGCCAGCTCTGCGCACCGCACCACCCCAGGATGGGTCTACGGCTTACCGGAATTGGACGAGCAGCAGGCCGAACGCATCGCCCAGGCCACACGGGTCAGCAATCCCGGTTGCTACCCGACCGGTGCCATCGCCCTGCTGCGGCCGCTGGTGCGCGCCGGCCTGTTGCCTGCGGACTACCCGCTGAGCGTGCATGCCATTTCCGGCTACTCCGGTGGTGGTCGGGCTGCGGTCGAGCGTCATGAGCAGTCGGGTGGCGATCCTGCCCCAGCGCTGCAGCTCTACGGCCTGGAGTTGGCGCACAAGCATGTCCCGGAGATCCAGGCCCATGCTGGCCTGAGCGCACGTCCGGTGTTCCTGCCGGGCTATGGCGACTATCGCCAGGGCATCGTGCTGAGCATCCCGCTGCAGTTGCGGCTACTGTCGCCGGGCGTCACCGCCGAGCACCTGCAGGCCTGTCTCGAACAGCACTACCAGGGCGCGCGCCATGTCCAGGTAATGCCCCTGCACCAGCAAGGCCCAGCGACACCCTTGGACCCGCAGGCGCTGAACGACAGCAACGACCTGCGCCTGGCACTGTATGCCAACCCCGAGCACGGGCAGGTCCTGCTGACGGCCGTGTTCGACAACCTGGGCAAGGGCGCTTCGGGTGCCGCAGTGCAGAACCTCGACCTGATGCTGGCAGCGATGCGCCAGTGAGGCCAAGCCGGTAAAAGCGGTTAGACTGTGCACCCCGCGTCATTCAGGCGCGGGGTGAGTTCAACCGCCGGAGCCTGTCCCCCGATGTTCATCCTGAGCCGCCTCGACGGCGTGCCGCCCGAGTCCTTCCAGAACCAGATCCGCCAGCTGGTGATCGAACATGTCGGCGCGCTGAGCAGCGTCGCCATCACCGCAGACAACCCGCTGTATCCGCTGTACCAGTACGGTGTCGGCCTCGAAGTCCACCAATACCTGCAGGCCCTGGACGGCACCCGGGGCCTGGCCGTGGAGCTGGTCCTGGCGCTGGACGCCGACGCCCCGGACCAACTGCTGGGTTTCGCCCTCGCCTTGCCCGCCCAGGATGACGCACACGCCTGTGTTCTGGCGTTTCTCGCCGTATCTCCTGCCCATCGTCGCCAGGGTATCGCCCGCGGACTGCTGACAGACCTGCGGGCACGCTACCGTTGCGTGGAGATGAGCGCGTTCGCCCACGCCGTGCCCTGGTTCGAGGCCATGGGCCTGCAGGTCGTGAGCGCCACCGGGCCGCAGGTGCTGATGAGCAGCACCGGCAAGGCCAGCGGCGCGCTGGTCGGACGCTTGGACATCGCGCCCATCTACCAGACCCTGGAAGTGCGCCAGATTCACGCCTACCTGCTCAAGCAGCATGGCGAAGAGGCGATGATCGACGCCGAACGCCAGCGCGATGAGCACCTTGACGAACTGGCGTTGCAGGCCCAGGCCTGCGTGGCGATGCGCAAGCGCGTGCATTGAGCCGAAATCGGTCGCCGCTCGCGGCAATGGCCTGTGATGCCATCACCGCAGCGGCGACAGTCAATCAGCGAAGCGCGGTATGGCCAGCCCCAGGCTCTCCCTCAGGGTCGTCCCTTCGTAGGCCGTGCGGTAGACCCCTCGTTCCTGCAGCAACGGCACTACCTCCTGGGTAAAGCGGCGGAACTGCTCCGGATGCCCGATGTAGATATTGAAGCCATCCAGCGCCCGCGCTTCGAACCAGTCGGCCATCTTCGCCGCCACCGTCTGCGCCGAGCCCACGAAGGCACCCGGGCGTAGCTGGCGGCCGAACTCCACCGCCTGGCGCAGGCTGAAGCCCTTGTCCCGGGCCTGGTCGGCGATGCGCTTGGCATTGGTGAAGAAGCTGCTGCGGGCAAACTCAAGGCTCTGCTGCGGGAACGGCGCATCGAGGTCGTACTGGCTGAAATCGTGCCAACCGAAGTTACGCCCGAACTCCTTCAACGCCAGCTCGAAGCTGTGATCGGCCTGATGATAGTGACGCTCGATCTCACGGGCATGCTCGTCGGTGTCACCCACGTAGATCTCGGCGCCCGGCAGCACCAGCACCTGCTCAGGGTCACGCCCCAGGCGTGCGGCGCGAGCCTTCACGTCGCGGTAGAACGCCTGGCCCTGCTCGACGCTTGCGGCATGGGTGAAGATCACGTCCGCCGTGGCCGCCCCCAGGTCACGCCCCTGCTCGGAATCCCCGGCCTGGAAGATCACCGGCTGGCCCTGGGGTGAGCGCTGGATGTTCAACGGGCCGACCACCGAGAAGTGCTCACCCTGGTGGTTGAGGGTGTGCAGCTTGGCGGGGTCGAGGAAGCGCCCGCTCTGGCGATCCCGCGGGAAGGCATCGTCTTCATAGGAATGCCAGAGTTTCTGCACCACCTCGACATGCTCGTGGGCGCGGCTGTAGCGGGTGTCGTAATCGTAATGCTCGTCCAGCCCGTAGTTGCCAGCGGTGCCGGCATCGCCGCTGGTGACCACGTTCCAACCGGCACGCCCCTTGCTGATCAGGTCCAGCGAGGCCAGGCGCCGAGCGACGTTGAACGGCGCGTTGTAGGACGTGGTCAGGGTGCCGACCAGGCCGATATGACGGGTGCTGACGGCCAACGCCGAGAGCAATGTCAGGGGTTCGAGGCGATTGAGGTAATGGGACGGCGAACCGGGCGTGATGAACTGGCTGTCGACGATGAAGATCAGGTCGAACAGCGCAGCTTCTGCCTGGCGGGCAATATCGATGTACCAGTCGATGTTGACGCTGGCGTCGGCAGGCAACGCCGGGTCCAGCCACAGGTTGTGCCGCCCTGGGCCGCCGCAGCCCATGGTCAGGGCACCCAGTTTGATCTGTCGTTTGCTCATGCCGGGGCCTCAGTGCTGGGTGACGGCGCTGTCCTGCAGCGCCGCCGAGAAGGAGGTGTCGAACAGACTTGCGGCCGGATAGCCCTTGATCAGGCCGATTCCGGCAAAGAAGTCCACGGTCTTCTGTGCATCGGTGATCACCTGTGCGTTGAGTGGTGCCAGGTCGGTGCGGGCGCGGGCGAACCAGGCGCGGGCGATGTCGCCGTCGGCACGGGTACGCTTGGCCCAGGCGTCGGCGTACGCTTCGGTGTGCGCCGGATCGCTCAGGGTCCATTGACGCGCCTTTTTCAGGCGCTGGAGGAAGTCGGCGATCTGCGCACGCTTTTCCTGCACGGCCTTGGCATTGGCGACCACGAAACTCTGCGCTGGGATGATGCCTTCGGCGGTGGCCAGCACCCGTGCACCCTGGCGCTCCTGCTGGGTGACATAAGGCTCCCAGGTGGCGATCACGTCGACCGATCCGCCATCCAGCGCGTGGGAGGCGTCCAGGGCGCTGAGGTAGCGCAGCTCGAGTGCATCGCGGGGTACACCGGCCTTGTCGAGGGCGCTGAACAGCAGTTGCTGGCTCCAGGAACCTTTCCAGATCGCCGCGCGCTTGCCCTTGAGGTCGGCCAGGCTGTGGATGTCGGAATCCTTGCGCGCGAGGATCGCCACACCCTCGAGGTTCTGCCGCGACACCGCCACCACCTTGATCGGCGCACCGAGTGCGCCGAGGAACAACGGTGGCGCATCCCCCAACAGACCCAGATCGAGGCTGCCGACATTGAGTGCCTCGGCCACTGGAGAGCCGGCAGTGAACTGCTTCCATTCCAGGGTGTAAGGCAAATCTTCAAGCACACCGGCCGCTTCCATCACGGCACGGGCGTTGTAGCTCTGGTCGCCGACCACCAGGGTCTGCGCAGCCGCCGCAAGGCTGATCGAGGTGGCCAGCACACCGGCGGCCAGTTGTTTGAGATAACGCACGTTCGTCTCCAGATGCCACTTCGGGCAAGTCAGGGCGATCCGCGCGTGCGGTCTCGTCGCGTGTAACAGTGAATATCAGGCGTTGCGCGCTGCCACCTTGGCGCGGGTCAACGGGATCAGTTCGCGGCCATAGTCCTCGGCGTCAGCCAAAGGGTCGAAGCCGCGGATGAGGAAGCTGGTCACGCCCAGGTCGTAATAGGCCAGCAAGGCATCGGCGACCTGCTCGGCGGTCCCCACCAGCGCCGTGGAGTTGTGACCGCCGCCCACCAGCGCAGCGATGCCGGTCCACAGGCGTTCGTCGACCCGCTCCCCCTTGGCCACGGTGTCACGCAGGCGCTGGGCGCCCACGCTCTGCGGCTTGTTGGCGATCACCGGCCCTGCCTGCTCGAGGCGCTGACGAGCCTGACCGAGAATGCCCTCGGCCTTGGCCCAGGCCGCCTCCTCGGTGGCGGCGATGATCGGCCGGAAGGACACACTGAACTGCACCTGGCGACCATGACGCGCAGCCTGCTCGCGCACGGCGGCGATGGTTTCGGCGGTTTGCTCCAGCGATTCGCCCCACAAGGCGTATACATCGGCGTGCTTGCCCGCCACCGCCAGGGCCGCAGGCGAGGAGCCGCCGAAATAGATGGGCAGATGCGGCTGCTGCAGCGGCTTGATCGCCGAAAACGCCCCCGCGGCCTGGTAATGGTTGCCGTCATGGTCGAACGGCGTGTCATGGGTCCAGACCTTGCGCACCACATCGAGGAATTCATCGGTGCGGGCATAGCGCTGGTCATGGGCCAGGTGGTCGCCGTCCTTGCGTTGCTCGATGTCGCTGCCGCCACTGATGATGTGCACCGCCAGGCGCCCGTCGAGCAGGTGCTCAAGGGTTGCCAGCTTGCGTGCGGCCAGGGTCGGTGCGACGAAACCCGGGCGGTGCGCCAGCAGGAAGTGAATACGCGAGGTAGCAAGCCCTGCCAGGGCAGTCACCAGGAATCCGTCAGGCTGGTCCGACCAATAACCGACCAGGATGCGATCGAACCCAGCCTGCTCATGGGCCTGGGCAAAACGGGTGATGTAGTCCTTGTCGAAGACGGGCCCGCTGGGGGCCAGGACCTCCGATGACAGGCGATGGCCGATCATGCCGATGAATTGAACGCTCATTGCAGGTGCCCCAAGGTCAGAAAGGGTTTTTATAGCGTTTGAATCTAAATGCCCACTGACTTATACGCTAACCACTTGATCACACCCTGTGAAATTCGTTTTAGGCATAACCTAATTCATTCAAAATGCAGAACTTGCAGATAATTTCTCATCGCCAGTAAATGCTGAATTTGCATATTAGCTTATGAATAATTTGAATTTTGAGAATATTCAGGCAGTTGCTAGGGTTTGCCCATGACCGTCAGCCCGAGCCTGAACCATGAGCCAGACACCGCGCCTCGAGCGCCTGCGCCACTTCATTGGCGAACTCTCCGACCTGCTGGACCGCCACCCCGAAGAAGCCACCCTGCTCGATCAGGGCCACACCCTGCTGCACAGCCTGGTCGCCCATGACGACTGGTTGCCCGAAGCCCTTGCCCAGCCGGACCCCGCCCGCTACCAGCAATACCTGCTGCATTGCGATTCGCGCCAACGCTTCTCGGTGGTCAGCTTCGTCTGGGGGCCAGGCCAGAGCACGCCGATCCATGACCACCGTGTCTGGGGCTTGATCGGCATGTTGCGCGGTGCCGAGTACGCCCAAGGCTTCACCCGCGACGCCCATGGCGCCTTGGTGGCCCAGGGCGAGCGGCTGCGGATCGACCCTGGCCACGTGGAAGCAGTGTCACCGCACATCGGCGATATCCATCAGGTCAGCAACGCCTTCGACGACCGGGTCTCGATCAGCATCCATGTCTACGGCGCCAACATCGGTGCGGTCAGCCGCGCCGTCTACCTGCCCGACGGTAGCGAGAAGCCGTTCATCTCCGGTTATTCCAACTCCAGCCTGCCCAACATCTGGGACCTGTCCAAAGAGAACCCTGCCCCATGACCCGCCTCAGCACACGCAGTTTCCATGACATTCGCTCCGCCCTGCTGGCCCACGAAGAAGTCGCCCTGATCGACCTGCGCGAGGAAGACCCCTTCGCCCAGGCGCATCCGCTGTTCGCGGCCAACATCCCGCTCTCGAAGCTGGAACTGGAAATCTTCGCCCGCGTGCCACGCCGGGACACTGCCATCACCGTCTATGACGATGGCGAGGGGCTGGCGGCCATCGCTGTCGAGCGTCTGCAGGCACTGGGCTATAGCGATGTGGCGGTGCT
Source organism: Pseudomonas putida (assembly GCF_001636055.1). Classification (NCBI taxonomy): domain Bacteria; kingdom Pseudomonadati; phylum Pseudomonadota; class Gammaproteobacteria; order Pseudomonadales; family Pseudomonadaceae; genus Pseudomonas; species Pseudomonas putida. The sequence goes on along the minus strand of NZ_CP011789.1, from coordinate 3,083,074 downwards.
CGAGGGTGGGCTTGGCGGCTGGCGCGATGCCGGCGGCGAGCTGTTCCGCGACGTCAACGTACCCAGCAAAGCGTTCGGCGAGCTGGTGGAGAGTGTGCGCCACACCCCCTCGCTGGCCGCCGAAGAGGTCCAGGCCCTGCTCGACAGCCAGGCCAACGTAGTGGTGCTCGACGCCCGACGCTTCGACGAATACCAGACCATGAGCATTCCCGGAGGCATCAGCGTGCCTGGCGCCGAACTGGTGCTGCGCGTCGCCGAACTGGCACCCGATCCGGCGACCCGGGTGATCGTCAACTGCGCAGGGCGCACCCGCAGCATCATCGGCACACAATCGCTGGTCAACGCCGGCATCCCCAACCCGGTGGCGGCGCTGCGCAACGGTACCATCGGCTGGACACTGGCCGGTCAAAAACTGGCCCACGGCCAGGCGCAGCGCTTCGCCGAGGTCGGCGACAGCACCCGCAGCAGCGCTGCCGAGCGCGCCCGCGCCGTTGCCGACCGGGCCGGAGTGCAGCGCCTGGACCGTCAAGGTCTGGCCACCTGGCAGGCAGAGACTGCGCGCACCACCTATCTGTTCGACGTGCGCACACCCGAGGAATACGTTGCCGGTCACCTGCCCAACAGCCGCTCCACGCCCGGTGGCCAGTTGGTGCAGGAAACCGATCACAACGCCAGCGTGCGCGGCGCCCGCATCGTGCTGGTCGATAACGACGGCGTGCGTGCCAACATGAGCGCTTCGTGGCTCGCGCAGATGGGCTGGGAAGTGGCGGTGCTCGACGGCCTGAGCAAGGCCGACTTCAGCGAAACCGGCGAATGGCAGGCACCCCGCCCGGCACTTGCGCGCAATACCGAGATCGACGTCGAGCAATTGCAGGCCTGGCTGGCCGAGGAAGGCACCGTCTTGCTGGACTTCACCGCCAGCGCCAATTACGTCAAGCGCCACATCCCAGGTGCTTATTGGGCGATCCGCGCGCAGTTGCCCGAGGCTCTGGAGCGCCTGCCCAAGGCCGAGCGCTACGTGCTGACCTGCGGCAGCAGCCTGCTGGCAAGCTTTGCCGCCACCGACCTTCAAGCCCTGACGCGCACACCGGTCTATCTGCTGGCAGGCGGCACGGCAAGCTGGATCGCCGCCGGCAAACCCCTGGAATCAGGTGAAACGCGCCTGGCAGCGGAGCGTACCGACCGCTATCGCCGGCCATACGAAGGGACCGACAACCCACGCGAAGCCATGCAAGGCTACCTGGACTGGGAGTTTGGTCTGATCGCGCAACTCGAGCGCGATGGCACCCACGGCTTCAAGGTGCTGTGACCTGAAGCGCAACGGCTGCAGGCGTATCCGCTCACGCGAGATAGGCCTGCAGCCGTTGCGCCAGAAACCCATGCAAGCGCCGCACTGCCGGGCTCAGCGACTGTCGGTGCGCGCATACCAGTTGCAGTGGCGCCGCCTGCCCTGCATGGTCCGCCAGCAACTCCACCAACCTTCCGGCGCGGATGTCCTCGAGCACATCCAGGCGCGACTTGTAGACCACACCAAGCCCCGCCACCGCCCAGCGTCGCACGATATCGGCATCGTCGCTGCAGCGATCGCCGCTGACCAGCACCGTGCTCGTTGCCCCTGCATCCTCAAAACTCCAGCGATCGTGGGTCTGCTCCCCCATCACATAACGCAGGCAGTTGTGCCCGGCCAGCGCCTGCGGAGTCTGCGGCGCGCCATGCCGAGCGATGTAGGACGGTGCCGCGCACAACGTGCGGCGGTTATCGGCGGCCAGCGGCAAGGCCACCAGGCTGGAATCCCCCAGCAGCCCGTAGCGGATGCTGGCATCCAGTTGCTCGCCAAACAGGTCGGCCACCTGGTCGCTGACTCGCAGGCGCATGTCGAGTCGTGGGTATTCGGCCTGAAACTCCGTCAGCCAGGGCAACAGCAGGTTGCGCCCCAGGTCCGACGGCATCGACAGACGCAATGGCCCCGCCAGTTCGGCGCGTGCCTGCTCCAGCGCCATTTCGCCATCGACCAGCGCGTCCAGGGCCTGACGCGCGTGGGGCAGATAGCGCTCGCCATCGTCCGACAGGCGCAGCCGGCGTGTCGAACGCACCAACAGACGAATCCCCAGGCTGTGCTCCAGGCGCTGCAGCGCGGCACTGGCCAGGGCTGGCGAGATGTCCAGTTGTCGCGCTGCAGCTGAAAGCCCACCGGCCTCGACAGTGGTGACAAACACCTGCAGGTCGTCCATGCGAACCCGTTTCTTCATGCCACGACTCCTTCACGCCCCACGCGCCGTGCATCACGACGTATCGCCTGGGGCGGAATGCCGAACCCGCGTACAAAGGCCTCGCGCAAATGCCGACGGTCGCGAAATCCTGTCTCGCGCGCCACCACATCCAGGCTGTGCCGACTTTGTTCGATCATCAGCCGCGCCGCCTCCAGGCGCAGGCCCTCGATGGCCCGCGCCGGCGATTGCCCGGTTTCGGCACTGAACACGCGGCTGAACTGGCGCGGACTCAGGTGCGCAACCTCAGCCAGTTCCTCGACGCTCAGCGGCCGCTGCAGGTGCTGGCGAGCGTAGTCGAGCACACTCTGCATGCGGTCGGTGCGCGGTGCCAGGTCGAGCAGCTGAGAATGTTGCGACTGGCCTCCCGAGCGGCGCTGATGCATCACCAGCCGATGCGCAACGGCTCGTGCGAGCTCATGGCCGTGATCCTGCTCAAGCATGCCCAGGGCCATGTCGATACAGGCGGTCATGCCGGCGGACGTCCAGATGTTGCCATCGGCAATGAAGATGCGGTCGTCCTCTACCTGGATCGCCGGGTGCATCTGCCGCAGTTCCCGGGCGTAGGCCCAATGCGTGGTCGCCCGACGCCCGTCGAGCAGGCCGGCTGCCGCCAAGGTGAAGGCCCCCGTACAGATCCCGGCGGTACGGCGCGCCTGCTCGCCCAGCCGACGCACCAGGTCCACGCTGGCCGTATCGGCAGGTGAAGCGATCGGCGACAAGGTGCCCGCCACCAGCCAGGTGTCGGCATGCCCCGGCGTATCGACCGCCTGGGTCTGCAACTGCATGCCCAGCGACGACACCAGCCCACCGCCGGCCACGCTGTAGTTGCCCAAGGCGTAAAGACGCTTGCCCGTCAGCACATTGGCGAACTCGAATACCGACTGCGACGCCAGCGCCATGACCTGAAACCCTTCACACAACAGATAGCCGACCCGATGCATGGCCCACCTCGCTTGATGTCCTGAAAACGTACTATATGCGTCATTTGCGCCACAATCAAAGGCGCGCATCATCGCTGCAACCCAACCCACGGAGCAGCAACCATGACTCGTACAGCCCTCATCACTGGCGCCTCTACCGGCATTGGCGCACTCTACGCCGAACACCTGGCCCGCCGCGGCCACGACCTGATCCTGGTCGCCCGCAACCGCGAACGCCTCAATCAACTGGCCTCTCGCCTGAGCAGCCAGACCGGACGCAGCGTCGAAGTCCTGCCGGCAGACCTGGCCGACAGCCAGGACCTGGCGCGCATCGAAACCCGTCTGCGCGAAGATGCCAGCATCGGCCTGCTGGTCAACAACGCGGGTATCGGGACCCACACCGCACTGCTGGAAAGCGACGTTGAACAGATGACCCGCATGATCGCGCTGAACATCACCGCCCTCACCCGCCTGACCTATGCCGCGGTGCCTGGCTTCGTCGAGCGCGGCGAGGGCGCGCTGATCAACATCTCCTCAGTGGTCAGCCTGCTGCCGGAACTGCTCAATGGCGTGTATGGCGGCAGCAAGGCATACGTCACCGCCTTCACTCAGAGCCTGCACAAGGAGCTGGCCGACAAGGGTGTGCAGGTCCAGGCCGTACTGCCAGGCGCCACCGCCACCGACTTCTGGAGCATCGGCGGCCTGCCGGTGGAGAATCTGGATCCTGCGATCGTCATGACTGCGCAGGACCTGGTGGAAGCGGCACTGGCCGATTTCGACGCCAAGCGCCTGATCTCGATTCCGTCGCTGCACGAAATCGAACGCTTCGAGGCGTTCGAGGCCAGCCGCCAGGCGTTGAACGGGCACCTGTCGAATCAACAGTTGGCGCCACGTTATCGTCGGGGTTGATCTGGGTGTGCGTGGGTAGGTTTTGTGATAGCAGGTTCTGTGGGGGCAGTCCATTTTGTGGGAGCGGGTTTTGTGGGAGCGAGCTTGCCCGCGAAGCAGGCTCCGCCGATTTTCGAGCATTGAGCAGACTGTAAGCCTTTTCCAGGTTGAGATTCTGGAAATCATCTCAAGGTGTTCGAATGTGATCGCGTGAGGGCTGACAGGTGTTCGCCGACAGCTTTTTAGGGCCTGTGAGATCGAGCGGCGCTCGATCTCACAGGCGCTAAAGAACTCCCGCCAAGCAACAAAACTTGCGAGCCACCCCCCAAAATCGCAAGCTAGGCCGTCCCCCATCCGGATAGCCCCATGGAACTACACATTCGCCTGGAGGGCCGCAAGGGCCTGGCCGAGCAGCTCTACCAGCAGCTGCGCAGCGCCATCGACAGCGGCCACCTGGCCGCCGGCACCCAGTTGCCGCCCACGCGCCTGCTGGCCGAGCAGTTGGGGATATCGCGCAAGACCGTGGCCGAAGCGTACTCGCGGCTGACCTACGACAATCTGCTCAGCGGCGTGGTCGGGCGTGGCACCTTCGTCAGCCCACGGCGGGCCCTGCAGGCCAGCGACGTCGAGCCGATTGCCCTGGCCGCCGCCAGCAGCCTCGAACGCTGGCAGCAACGCGCCACCGTGCTCGGCCGCTCCGCGCTCGAGGCGCCCTCGCGTTACGACTTCGTCGGCGGCGTATCGGCCAAGAGCCAGTTTCCCTTCGACCAATGGCGCGCCTGCATGCAGTACGCCCTGCGCTGCAGCCAGCGCCACAGCGAGCGCCAGTTCCCGGCCCAGGGTCTGCCCGAGCTGCGCGAAGCCATCGCCCATCACATTGCCTTCGCCCGCGGCGTGCACTGCAGCGCCGCCGATGTGCTGGTGTGCAACGGCGCCCAGCAGGCGCTCGACCTGATCGCCCGGGTGCTGGTCGAACCCGGTACACGCGTGGCCATGGAGGATCCCGGCTATCCACCGGCACGCCAGCTGTTTCTGGCGATGGGCGCTGATTTGCAGTCGGTGCCGGTGGACGATGAAGGGCTGTGCGTCGAGCTGATCGCAGACGGCACCCAACTGATCTATGTGACGCCGTCGCACCAGTTCCCGCTCGGCATGCCGATGAGCGAACGCCGCCGACACGCCCTGCTGGCCCGCGCCGCTGAACTCGGAGCGCTGATCATCGAGGACGACTACGACTGCGAATTTCGCTATCAGGGCCCGGCCAGCGATGCGTTGCAACGCCTGGATCGACACGGGTTGGTGGCCTATGTCGGTACCTTTTCCAAGACCTTGCTGTCGGAGCTGCGCCTGGGCTATGCCGTACTGCCTCCCAGCGTCCTGCGCGCCGCCTGCGTGGCCAAGCACCTGAGCGACTGGCACAGCCCGAGCCTGCAGCAATGGGCGCTGGCGCGTTTCATCGGCGAAGGCCATCTGAACCGCCATATTCGTCGTTGCCACGACATCTATGCCGCACGGCGCGAGCGCATCCTCGCACGCCTGGAAAGCGACCTGGCGCCCTGGCTGAGCGCCGTACCGGCCAGCGCCGGCTTTCACCTCAGCGCCCTGGCCGCACCGGGAGTCGATGTGGAGCTGCTGGTCAGGCTGACTCGCCGGGTCGAAGTCGGCGTCTATTCACTGGCGCCGTTCTTCAACGATGTGCCAGTGCGTCCAGGGCTGCTGATGGGCTTCGGTGCCATCGAGCGGCTGGACATCGACCCGGCGCTGGACCGCGTGCGCGATGCCCTGCAGCAGCTCAGTTGAGCGTCGTCGCCTGCATCGAGCGCCCCCGCCGCGCCACGGCAGCGGTGTAGCCTCGGGGGGCAAAGCGTGCGGTCACCAGCAGCATCGCCACCACGGTCAGCGTCAGCAGCGTCCAGGCAGCCTGGAAATCGCCGGTGAACGCACGCAGCCAGCCCGTCACATAAGGCACGGTACCGGTGACGATGAAGCCGACACCCTGCACGAAGGCAGCCAGGCTCCCCGCCTCGCCCGGTGTTTTCAGATGCTCGAGGGTCAGGGTAAGGCTCAGGCTGAAGCACGCACCCAGCCCCAGGCCGATCATCGCCACCCAAAGCCCCATGGCCTGGGTAGGCGCCAGCAGCAAACCGAGAAACCCACCCAACTGGATCGCCAGCGCCAACCACAGACCAGGCCGCCGGTCATGCAGGCGCCTCAGCAGCAATGGCAGCCCCAGCGCGCCACTGACCTGGAAGATGGTCATCAGCCCCACCAGCTCGCCACCGCCCTGAGCTGTACCGCCGTGCTCCAGGTGATAGGCCGGCAGCCAGGCGACCATGCTGGTATAGCCGCCGTTGATCAGGCCGAAATACAGCGCCAACAACCAGGCACGGCGATTACCGAACCAGTGACCGCCGCTGGCCGCGGCCAGGTGCGGCGTGTCGTGGCGCGGGCGTAGCCAGGCCCAGCCGCACAGCGCAAGTAGCGCGGGCACTGCCCAGATGCCAAGCCCCGCCTGCCAGCGCCCTGCCACCTCGCTGACAGTCGGCCCGAGCACCGCAGCCAGGCCGCCGCCGCTCATCAACGCTGCCGAGTACAGCCCCATCGATGCAGCCAGGCGGCTCGGGAACCAGCGATTGACCAACCCCGGCATCATGCCCTGCACCACCGCCACGCCAAGGCCGGCGACCACGGCGCTGGCGATCAGCGCCCAGGCGCTGTCCAGTTGCAGCCGCCACAGGCACGCCAGGGCGATGGCCGAAAGTCCGGCGAGCATCCCGCCATGCTCACTGATCCAACGCCGCAGCCAAGGCTGCAGCAAAGGCACCAACCCCATGCACAGCACCGGTAGCGCCGTGAGCAACGCCGCTTGCTGGTAGCCAAGCCCGGTGCTGCTGCGCATGGGTTCGAGCAAGGGGCCGATGCTGGTCAGGATCGGCCGCAGGTTCAGGGCCAGCAGGATCACCAGCAGCAGGTTCAACGCGCCTCTCATACCGGGTTCGCCTGCCGCCACTGCTGGTAGAGGCCGGCCTCGCCCTCAGGCTTGAGCACGTGCAGTGGCAGGCTCTGCTGCTGCGGTGCACGTGCCATCTGCGCGTAGACCGCTGCCGTAGACAGTCCGTAAGGCTCGCCCTCGTCGTTGTCATAGGCGAACCATGCCCGCTCGATGCCGCACAGGTGCATGGCGGCCAGGCACATCGGGCACGGGTGGCCGCTGGCATAGATTTCGGCACCGTCCAGACGCGACCGGCCCAAGGCCTGGGCGGCTTTGCGGATCGCCTGCAATTCGGCATGGGCAGTCGGGTCCTGAGTGCTGTGGATCTCGTTGACCGCACGGGCGACGATCTGGCCCTGGTGCACCAGCACCGCACCGAACGGGCGACCACCCGCTTCGATATTGGCGCGGGCCAGTGCCAGTGCTTCACGCATGAAGGTTTCGTTGGACATGAATCGATACTCCTCGAACAACAGGCGGCCATTATCCCGGCTGCTGGCGCGCGGCAGAAATGAAGAGATTGGATGCAGGTCAGTGGCCGCACGAATGCCGGCATTGGTCTCCCGGCAAATAGCGGGATTGGCTATCGGGCCCTGCAGGCAACGGCGCTACGCTGGCACCACGAATCACCCCTGACTTGAACTGACTGGAGAATCACCATGCACGATCGAATCGAATGGGCCAGGCACGCCCCTGAAGCCTACAAGGCCATGGTCGGCCTGGAGCAGGTCCTGGCCAAGTGCGGCCTGGAGCATTCACTGCTCGAACTGGTGCGCCTGCGCGCCTCGCAGATCAATGGCTGCGCCTATTGCGTGAACCTGCACGCCAACGATGCGCGCAAGGCGGGCGAAACCGAGGCACGCTTGCAGACCCTGAGCGTGTGGCAGGAAACCCGTTTCTTCACCCCGCGTGAACGCGCCGCACTGGCCTGGCTGGAAAGCCTCACCCGCTTGCCTGAGCGCGGTGCACCGCAGGTCGAGTACGAAGCGCTGCTGGAGCATTTCGAACCGAGCGAGGTCGCCAACCTGACCCTGGCGATCGCCACCATCAATGCCTGGAACCGCTTTGGTGTCGGCTTTGCCATGGTGCCGGCTTGAGGTGAGCCTTTAGGGCCGCTATGCGGCCCCGGCGGTCTACGGGCTCACACCCAGCCGGGTCCGATAACTCCCCGGACTCTGCCCCGTCCACTTCTTGAACGCCCGGTGAAAGGCGCTGGGTTCCTGGAACCCGGTCTGCTCGGCGATCTCGGCAATGCTCAGTTGCCCCTCGCGCAAACGCTCGAACGCCATGGCCCGGCGCACTTCATCCTTGATCTGCTGGTACGAGCGCCCCTCGCGCTCCAGTTGCCGGCGAAAGGTACTGGCGCTCAGGCCCTGGCGCTCGGCCATGGCGGTCAGGGTCGGCCACTGTCCATAGCCACGGCTGCGCAGATGGCGATAAACCTCCGCCACCAGGTCGCCCTGGTTGCGAAAACGGATCACCAAGCCCTGCGGCGCGCTGCGCAGGAAGGTCTTGAGCGCCGCCAGGTCCTGCACCACCGGCAGGCGCAGCCAGGCGCTGTCGAACTCCACTTCGGTACGCCCACTGCCCAGGCGCAGGTCCGGCCCCCACAGCAGCGTGTCGTCGTCCTGCGCCGGGCGCGCCACGGCAAGCTCGGTGCGGTCGATGCTGATGCGCCGTCCGGCCAGCCAACACAGCAGGCCGACCACCAGCACCAGGAAGGTTTCCTCGGCATAGACCCGTGTCAGCGGATCTTCGATATTCGACTGCACGCTGATCACCGCACGCCCGCCGCGCACCGCGAAACTGCCGCGCAAATCGCGCAGGAACAACGCGAAGTTACCCAGGCACTGACGCAGCGCCTTTTCCAGGGTCGGCTCCTGGATCAAGCCACGGCAGATCAGGGCGAAGCTGCCCATCGGCATGCCATGGCTGTCGAGACGGAAGAACTCGTCGTCCAGGTCTTCGATCAGCGCCAGCCACAGCCGGGCGAACGCCTTGGCCGGTACCCGCGCCTGGGGGCGGGCCAGCAGCGCCGGGTCGATGCCGACCGCACGCAGTTGCGCATTGCGCTCATCGGGGCGATCGCGCAGGGCGTGGAGCATGGCATTGAGAAAGTACACCGCGACCGAATCGCTTTCGCGCATGACGGATATCCGCTGTCTATGCTGAGTGGCAAAAAATGCCAGGTTGACTGAGCAGTTTCGGCATAGGCCCGTTCCCGGCCTTTGCCTAGACTCGGACCCCATCCGCAACGGTCGCCATTCTCGCAGAGCCCGGCACCGTCCCGCCACGCCTTCGCAATCGGAGCTATATATGAGCAGCGCAGAAATCTATGTCGTCAGTGCAGTGCGTTCGGCCATCGGTGGTTTTGGTGGCTCACTCAAGGACCTGCCGCTGGCCGACCTCGCCACCGCCGTGACCCGCGCTGCCATCGAGCGCTCGGGCGTGGCCGCCGAGCAGATCGGCCATGTGGTGATGGGCAACGTGATCCCGACCGAACCACGCGACGCCTACCTGGGCCGAGTGGCGGCGATGAACGCCGGCATCCCCAAGGAAACCCCGGCATTCAACGTCAACCGTCTGTGCGGGTCGGGTCTGCAAGCGATCGTATCCGCCGCCCAGGGCCTGCTGCTGGGCGATACCGACATTGCCCTGGCTGCTGGTGCCGAGTCCATGAGCCGCGGCCCTTACCTGCTGCCGCAAGCCCGTTGGGGGGCACGCATGGGTGACCTGCAGGGCATCGACTACATGGTCGGCATCCTCCAGGATCCGTTCGAAGGCTTCCACATGGGTATCACCGCCGAGAACGTCGCCGCCAAGCACGGCATCACCCGTGAAATGCAGGACGAACTGGCGTTGACCAGCCAGCGCCGCGCCGCCCGCGCCATCGCCGAAGGTCGCTTCGACAGCCAGATCGTGCCGATCGAGCTGAAAACCCGCAAAGGCAGTGTGCAGTTCGCCGTCGATGAGCACGTGCGCGGCGATGTCAGTGCCGAGCAGCTGGCGGGCATGCGCACCGCCTTCAAGAAAGACGGCAGCGTCACCGCCGGCAATGCCAGCGGCATCAACGACGGCGCCGCCGGCCTGGTCCTGGCGACCGGCGATGCGGTGCGCCGCCTTGGCCTCAAGCCGCTGGCAAGACTGGTGGCCTACGCCCATGCCGGTGTCGAACCTGAGCTGATGGGCCTGGGCCCGATCCCGGCCACGCGCAAGGTACTTGAAAAGGCCGGCCTGTCGGTCAAGGACCTGGACGTGATCGAATCCAACGAAGCCTTCGCCGCACAGGCCTGCGCTGTGGCCCAGACGTTGGGCTTCGATCCGGAAAAGGTCAACCCCAATGGTTCGGGCATCTCGCTCGGCCACCCGGTCGGCGCCACTGGCGCGATCATCGCCACCAAGGCCATCCACGAATTGCAGCGCATTCAGGGGCGCTATGCGCTGGCGACCATGTGCATCGGTGGCGGCCAAGGCATCGCCGTGGTCTTCGAGCGCGTGTGACGGGAGCATTGACATGACCATCCAGCAGATCGCCGTGATCGGCGCCGGTACCATGGGCAACGGCATCGCCCAGGTGTGCGCGATAGCCGGCTTCCAGGTGTTGCTCATCGATGTCAGTGACGCAGCGCTTGAGCGCGGTGTCGCCACACTGAGCAAGAACCTGGAACGCCAGGTCAGCAAGGGTACCCTCGAGGCGGACAAGGCCGAAGCCGCCAGGACGCGCATCCGCACCAGTACCGACTACGCGCAGCTGTCGAGCGCGCAACTGGTGATCGAGGCCGCGACCGAAAACCTGGCGCTCAAGCAGCGCATCCTCCAGCAGGTGGCCGCCAGTGTCGCTGCACAGTGCCTGATCGCCACCAATACCTCATCGCTGTCGGTCACTCAGCTGGCCGCCAGCATCGAGCACCCTGAGCGGTTCATCGGTGTGCACTTCTTCAACCCAGTGCCGATGATGGCCCTGGTCGAGGTCATCCGTGGCCTTCAGACCAGCGACACGACCTACGCCCAGGCGCTGCTGGTCACAGAGAAGTTGGGCAAGACACCGATCACTGCGGGCAACCGCCCCGGCTTCGTGGTCAACCGCATCCTGGTGCCGATGATCAATGAAGCGATCTTCGTGCGTCAGGAGGGCCTGGCCAGCGCCGAGGATATCGACACGGGCATGCGTCTGGGCTGCAACCAACCGATCGGCCCGCTGGCACTGGCCGACCTGATCGGCCTGGACACCCTGCTGGCGATCATGGAGGCCTTCCACGAGGGCTTCAACGACAGCAAGTACCGCCCTTCACCGCTGCTCAAGGAGATGGTTGCCGCCGGCTACCTCGGGCGCAAGAGCGGCCGTGGTTTCTTCACCTACTGAGGAGCGCGCGTCATGCCGGTCACCGCTGCCCTGCGCTGCGCCAATTTCGAGGAACGCCGCGACAGGGCCATGGCGCTGTTCGCCGAAAAAGGCTTCGGCCAGGTCAGCATGCGCGAACTGGCCGCGCATGTCGGGCTGACGGCGGGCTCGCTGTACCACCATTTCCCGAGCAAGCAGGACCTGTTGTTCGACCTGATCGAGGAGCTGTACGAAGAACTGCTGGCCACGCTCGACCAAGGCCGCCGCGCGCTGGCCAGAGGCAAGCCGGCATTGCCTGGCCTGATTGCCGCGCACTGGCAGTTGCACAGTGAGCGGCCCTTGCAGTTTCGTCTGGCAGAGCGGGATTTCTGCTGCCTGAGCGAGGCTCAGCAGGCACGCCTGGGCGAGCTGCGCCACGACTACGAAACCGGGTTGTTGCAATTGGTCGCGCCCAAGGCGCGCCATGGCGGCGAGGTGCTGGCAGCGGCCGGGCACGTGCTGGGCAGCTTGCTGAACCAGCTGCCGGGCGTGCTGCAAGCGCGTGGCGTGCCCGAGCTGCAAGGCGTCGGGCTGATGGAGAGCCTGGTGGCGGGCGGGATAGAGCGAGCGTTGGTGTGAACGGTACGCGCTTCGCGTCCCGCTCACACCACCCTCTGCGTCAGGACGCCGCCGAAGCTTCCTCGCCCACCACTTCCCGCGCTGCGTAGCGCTGCGCCAGCACCGCACACACCATCAGCTGGATCTGGTGGAACAGCATCAGCGGCAGGATCATCGCGCCGATCCCGCTCCCCACGAACAATACCTGAGCCATCGGCACCCCGGTGGCCAGGCTCTTCTTCGAGCCGGCAAACAGGATGGTGATGCGGTCTTCGACGCTGAAGCCCAGCACGCGCCCCAGCAAGCGGGTACCGAGCAGCACCACCGCCAGCAACACGCCGCAGGCGACGAACAGACCCAGCAAGTGCTGCGGCGAGACGGTATTCCACAATCCCGTCACGACCGCTTCACTGAACGCGGTATAGACCACCAGCAGGATCGAACCCTGGTCGACGATCTTCAGCCAGCGTGCGTTCTTCTTGACCCAGGCGCCGATCCAGCGACGGGCGATCTGTCCCGCCACGAAGGGCACCAGCAGTTGCAGGGTGATCTTCAGTACCGCATCGAGCCCCGAACCGGTATCGCCGTCAGCACCCAGCAACAGCATCACCAGCAGTGGCGTGAGGAAGATGCCCAGCAGGCTGGAGGCCGCCGCACTGCAGATCGCTGCCGGGACGTTGCCGCGTGCCAGCGAGGTGAAGGCGATGGCCGACTGCACGGTCGCAGGCAAGGCGCACAGGTAGAGCAGGCCCAGGTACAGCTCGTTGCCCACCAGCGGCACGAACAGTGGCTTGAACGCCAGGCCCAGCAATGGAAAGAGTACGAAGGTGCAGGAGAACACCAGGATGTGCAGGCGCCAGTGGCCGGCACCGGCGATGATCGCCTCGCGTGACAGCTTGGCCCCGTGCAGGAAGAACAACAGGGCAATCGCCAGGTTGGTCAGCCAGCCGAAGGCCACCGCGCCGTCACCCGAGCAGGGCAGCAAGGTCGCCAGCAGGACCACCGAGAGCAGGGTCAGGGTGAATTTATCGAAAAGCATGCGCAGGTACTTCATGAAGTGTCCGTCTTGTCATGGTGCAAGGCCTGACGATAAGGTCTGCGCTCTCTCGGCGCTAACGCCGGAACCCCCGCCAGTGTCGCTGAACGGACATTGGCCCTCTTCCAGGCAAGGAAACCTACCGATGTACAACCTCCGCCCCGCCCTGCTCACCCTGGCCCTGGCGATGACCGCAACCCCGGCGCTGGCCGACGACCTGCAACGCCAGGTCGACGCCATCGTCCAGCCACTGATGCAGGCACAACGCATTCCCGGCATGGCCGTGGCGGTCTACGCCAATGGCCAGGCGCACTACTTCAGCTACGGCGTGGCCGACAAGGCCGACAATCGCCCCGTGACCCGCGACACGCTGTTCGAAGTCGGCTCGGTGAGCAAGACCTACACCGCGACCCTCGTCGCGCTGGCCAGCGCCCAAGGCAAGCTCGACCTCGATGCCCCGGCCAGCCGCTACCAACCGGCACTGGAAAAGTCCGCCCTGGGCTCGGCGAGCGTCCTGGAACTGGGCGCCTACAGTGCTGACTGCCTGCCCTTGCAGTTTCCCGACCAAGTGAGCAACGACGCGCAGGCGCTGGTGTTCCTCCAGCAGTGGCAACAGAAAACCGAGCGCGGCACCCGCCGTTGCTATTCCAATCCGAGCCTGGGACTGTTCGGTAACCTCGCGGCGCAGGCGCAGAAACGCCCGTTCGCCGAACTGATGCGCCAGGACCTGCTCCCAAGCCTGGGCCTGAAGCACACCTACCTGCAGGTCCCGGCAGCAGAGCGCAGCCACTACGCCCAGGGCTACGACGCCAATGAGCGCCCGATTCGCGTCAGCCCGGGGCCCTTCGCCGACGAAGCCTACGGCATCAAGACCAGCGCCACCGACATGCTCGCCTACCTGCGCGCGCAGCTCGACCCGCAGGGATTGTCGGCGGATATGGCCAAGGCGATCGCCATCACCCACGGCGGCTACTTCCAGGTGGGCGACATGACCCAGGGCCTGGGCTGGGAGCGCTACCCCTATCCGGTCGCACTCGACACTCTGGTCAAGGGCAATGGTGTGCAGATGATCCGTGAGGCACAGGCCACCAAGCGCTTGCACCCCGCGCAACCGGCCGGTCCGGCGTACTGGTACAACAAGACCGGCGCCACCACCGGGTTCGGCGCCTACGTCGCCTTTGTGCCTGCCAAGGGAATCGCGATCGCGCTGCTCGCCAATCGCAATTACCCTAACGATGAACGGGTTCGTGCGGCCCACGCGATCCTGTCTGCCGTGGCGCCTTGAGTGGCATGTCTTTCGAGGTGGTTGCGTAGAGGCTGGGAGGGTTCGCCGAAAGATTTTCAGCGCCTACGAGATCGAGCGCCGCCCGCGCGGCGCTTCGCGGGCAAGCCCGCTCCCACAGTTTGTTTCGGGCCAATGAATCCTGTGGCATTTTCGCTCGCCCCCTTTGGCGCACCGCGCGATATCGAGTCGTACACACCAGGCGGTCGCGCGCCTGTGGCACAGGCATAACTGGTCCGAAACAAATGTAGGGGCGGCGGTTCGGCGCTCCGACTTGCCCGCGAAGCGCCGCGCGGGCGGCGCTCGATCTCGTAGGCGCTGAAAATCTTTCGGCAGGCACCTACCAGCCCTCACACAATCGCGTGCGAACTCCTTGAAACGGATGACCTCAAGTACACGCTATTCCCCTGAAAAAGCAGGATTGTCCGACAAGATGTAGTGAGCAAAAATTTTCACTACAAAACCATTGACGCCCTTCCCCAGCCTTGTGCATGATGAGGCCGTCTCCCTGATCGGGAGCGGTGGCAAGGGTATTCCAGACGGCCTGCGCGGTAACGCAGGCCGTTCGTGGAGAGGGAAACTGTCCAAAAGGCAGCGTGAGAAAGCCCCTGTTGCGATGCTGCTGTAGCAGCCTTGGTAGAGCGCTACACCGCTGTGGCGCCAACTGTGAAAATCACCAACGAATGGGTAATGGGGGCTTTATGATGAACTTGAACAACAATCCTACGATCGACCAATTGGCCCAGCTGTTCGCCGCGCGCAAGGACAGCCTCGACGACCACCTGCTGTGGGTCAGCCAGACCGGCGAGGTCCGCCTCGACCGCCTGCCGGCCAACACCGTCGAAGACGAATCCGACCTGCATATGCCCGACAGCATGTGCGCCCGTTTCAAGGTCTACCGCCGTGGCCAGGGCTACGTCGGCAAGAAGGCCGCCGCTGACACTCAGTTCGTCGAACGCGTGCTCATGACCCTGCAACAAGAATGGCCCGCTGCCCGTGAGCAGCAGGCCGTCAAGGTGATCGACCCACTCAACTGAGTTGTACACCGCTACTTGAGCCCGGCCCGCAAGGCCGGGCTTTTTCATGCCTGGCGCGGTCTCCCGCAATGGGATCAATGAGGCATCAGGATGACTTCTTGGCTGGCACCCGTGGCGTGAAACGCCCTTTCTTGCTGCGCTGCAAATGGGCCGGCTGAAGCTGCTCGGATTCGTCGAGGGTCATGTTGGCAAAACCCAGGTGAAAGGCCGTCTGGCCGCAACGCACCTGGTTATTGATCGGGAATGCGTCGTTCAGGTCTTCGATATAGGACTCGCTCATGCCCTGTCTCCCTCCAAAGGCGTCCGCGTCGGCAAGCAACCTGCTTGCCCAGAGAAACACGGCCCGTAGAAATGAGACTAGTCGGTCATTTGCAGACCACTCGGACGAAAGTCCTTTGCCCGACCAATGGCACCTGGCCGCTATCTGAGGCGCACAGCCGTGCCGGTGGCGAACACCACGACCATTCCGCCCTGCACGGACGGCATGCTGATTTCGAAGTCCACCCCAACCACTGCATCGGCCTGCAAGCGACGTGCCCGCTCCAGCAGTTCCTCGGTGGCCTGCTCGCGCGCCTGGCGCAATGCGCTTTCCAGGGTTTGCGAGCGACCGCCGAAGAAGTCGCGCCAGCGTGCGAAGAAATCGCGCACGAAATTGACGCCCTGCACCGATTCGGCGCTGACCACGCCGAGGTACTCGGCGATCGGGCGACCTTCGAGCTGGCTGGTAGTGGAAATGATCATGGGCGCGGCTCCGTGGTTCTGGGAAACCCCAGATCCTAACAGAGCCTTGCGCTGAACAGCGCTAGTGCGCGCTGGCAGCTCGCAGGCGCTGGCTCAGGCGAGGCCCGAAGACATTGATCAGCAGCCCCAGCATCACCAGCAGCGCCCCCCAACCCTGCGCGGCGCTGAGGCGCTCGTCGAGCAGCCAGGCCGAGGAGCTCAGGCCGATCACCGGCACCAGCAGCGAAAATGGCGCGACCTTGCCGGCCGGGTGACGCGAGAGCAATGTGCTCCACAGGCTGTAGCCGAGCATGGTGGCGACCAACGCCAGGTAGAGCAGCGCCAGCACCGAACTCATGCCGATGTTGGCCAGCGCATGGCCGATGCGCTCCGGCCCCTCCAACCACCACGACAGCGCCAGGAACGGCAGCGGCGGAATCAACCCGCCCCAGATCACCAAGGCCACCAGATCCACCGAGCCAAAGCGACGGGTGATGATATTGCCCATGCCCCACATGGCACCGGCGCACAGGGTCAACAGCAGCGCCACAAATGGCACATGGCTGCTGTCTTCGCTGCCGATCACCGCAAGGCCGCCGGCCGCCACCAGCAACCCGAGCACGCTGGCCGGGCGCAAGCGCTCACCCAGAAACAGCGCCGCGAAACCCAGGGTGAAGAACGCCTGCGACTGCAGCACCAGCGAAGCCAGACCCGGGGGCATGCCGCTGTACATGGCCTGGAACAGGAAGGCGAACTGCCCCAGCGAGATGGTCGCGCCATAGGCAATCAGCCAACGCCAGGGCAGGTTCGGACGCTTGATGAAGAGGATTGCCGGAAACGCCACCAGCATGAAACGCAAGGCACCGAGCAGCATGGGCGGAAGGCCGTCGAGCCCGACCTTGATGACCACGAAGTTGACGCCCCAGGCAATGATCACCACCAGAGCGATCAGCAGGTCCTTGACTGGCATTCGGTGTTCCTTCTCTCAGGCTTTACTAGACATATTTCGTTACAGCATAAGGGTATTCCGTCGACAGCGACCAGCACAGTTGCGGCCCAGGGTTGCGCAACAGTCAGCTGTTTGCGCAAGGGTTGAGCGGTTTTGCAGCGGTCGTCTCGCGGCAAGTCGGAGCGCCTAATCGCTGCTTGTGTCCGGAAAGGTGCCGCGTAGCGGGTCCAGGATCTGTGCAGATACACAGAGTATCGGGCGCTTCTGCGCAGCCCTTTCGCGACATGAGGCCACTCCTGCAGGGCCGATTGCCGTCGAGGGCAAAGACTGAAGTTACCCCGGCAATCGATACCGCTCGGCAAAATACTGCCGGAAGAACTCCACCGCGACCCGCACCTTGGCCGATCCGGCCAGGGGCGCGGTGTACACCGCCCAGATGTCCGCCGCCTGCTGGTAATCCTCCAGTACCTGTACCAACCGGCCATCGATCAGGTTGTCGTGCACATCCCACCACGAGCGCAGCAGGATTCCGCGCCCATCCAGGCACCACTGGTGCGCCACCTCGCCATGGTTGCTCGACAGCGGCCCGGTCACCCGCACGCTTTCTTCGCCACTGGGCCCCTCCAGGTGCCACAGACCGAACGGATGATCGCGTTCCTTGATCACCAGGCAGTCGTGGCTGGCCAGCTCCGCCAAGGTGCGCGGTGTACCGTGCCGGGCCAGGTAGGCCGGCGCCGCGCAGAGCACCCGGCGATTGCGCGCCAGAGGCTTGGCAATCAGGTGCGGTGCGATGACGTTGCCCACGCGAATGTCCAGGTCGACACCTTCGGCGATCAGGTCCACCAGCCGATCGTGCACGTCCAGACGGATGTCCAGGCGCGGATAGCGCGCCGCTAGCTCCGACAGTGCTGGTGCCACGAAACGTCGCCCCAGCCCCAGGCTGCTGGCGATGCGCAGTTGCCCGGCAGGCTCGCGCTGGCCGGCGTTGAGATCGTCGTCCATGCCCTGGAGCGCATTGAAGATCTGTTGTGCCCACTGATAGACCCGTTCGCCCTCCTCGCTCACCGTCACCCGTCGCGTGGTGCGATGCAGCAGGCGTACGCCCAGGCTTTCTTCGAGCAGCCGGATACGCTTGCTGACGAACGCCGGCGACATGCCGCGCTCGTCCGCCACTGCAGCAAAGCTGGCACGACGGGCCACGTGCAGGAAGATATCGAGGTCGTCGAGGTTCGGCAGATTATTCACGATACGTACACTAAGAATAAATGAATGGATGGATTATCTCTGAATCGCCTCCTTATAGCATGAGCCACATCTGTTCCCACACACGAGATGCACGTCATGACCAAGACCTTCAAAATCGCCGCCATCCCGGGTGACGGCATCGGCAACGAAGTCCTCCCCGAAGGCATCCGCGTGGTCGAGGCCGCGGCACGCAAGCACGGCCTGGACCTGCAATTCGAGTTCTTCGAATGGGCCAGCTGCGACTACTACCTGGCCCACGGCAAGATGATGCCCGATGACTGGTTCGAACAGCTCAAGGGCTTCGATGCGCTGTTCTTCGGTGCCGTCGGCTGGCCAGACAAGGTTCCCGACCACATCTCGCTGTGGGGCTCGCTGCTCAAGTTCCGCCGCGACTTCGATCAGTACGTCAACATCCGCCCGGTGCGCCTGTTCCCTGGCGTGCCCTGCCCACTGGCCAACAAGCAGCCGGGTGATATCGACTTCGTGGTGATCCGCGAGAACACCGAGGGTGAGTACTCCTCGCTCGGCGGACGCATGTTCGAAGGCACCGATAACGAATTCGTGCTGCAGGAATCGGTGTTCACCCGCCGCGGCGTCGACCGCATCCTCAAGCACGCGTTCGAAGTCGCCCAGACCCGCGAGCGCAAGCACGTGACCTCGGCGACCAAGTCCAACGGCATGGCCGTGAGCATGCCCTACTGGGACGAGCGCACCACCGCAATGGCCGCGCACTACCCCGAGATCAGCTGGGACAAGCAGCACATCGACATTCTCTGCGCACGCTTCGTGCTGCAGCCAGAGCGTTTCGACGTGGTGGTGGCCTCCAACCTGTTTGGCGACATCCTCTCCGACCTGGGCCCGGCGTGCGCCGGCACCATCGGCATCGCGCCCTCGGCCAACCTCAACCCCGAACGCAAGTTCCCGTCGCTGTTCGAGCCGGTACATGGGTCGGCGCCAGACATCTACGGCAAGAACATCGCCAACCCGATCGCGATGATCTGGTCCGGCGCGCTGATGCTCGAGTTCCTCGGCAAGGACGGCGACGACGCGCGCTATCAGGCCGCTCACGACGACATCCTCAAGGCCATCGAGACCGTGATCGCCAACGGCGACACCACCCGCGACATGGGCGGCAGCCGTTCGACCCAGGAGGTCGGCAAGGCCATCGCCGAGCTGCTCGGCGCCTGACCAGCAGTATGGATATCCGTGAGAGCGGCAGGTCGCCGCTCTCATAGGGATTGAGCGGGCTCCGCGCGCTCACCAAACTGCACCAGCCTCGCTTTGACCACATCGCCACAAAACCCGCCATCAGGATTGTCCGACGATCCTCTTGCGGCCCTCGATAAATCCATGCACACTTTTCGTTAACCAATGGATTTGTGTTAATCAATGGTTAACAGAGTAAAAAGCCTCACCGATACGGACTTCCCCAACGCCTGACTCCTACTACAAGAAAAGCTCCAGGAGACAATTGATGTCCCCCGATAACAAAAAGATCGACGTGTTCCTGATTGCCATGAGCCTGCTTGCTGTACTGCTCACCGTGATCGGCCTCGCAGCCTTCCCTGTTCAGGCAGAAGGCATGGCCAACCAGCTGTTCGAACTGTCCACCCGTACCTTCGGCACCAGCGTTCAGGTGCTGGTGTTCGCCAGCACCCTCGCGGTGCTGTACATCGCCTTCAGCAAGTACGGCAACATCCGCCTGGGCAGTGGCAAACCCGAATATGCCACCACCACCTGGGTGTTCATGTTCATCTGCGCTGGCATGGGGTCCTCGACCCTGTACTGGGGCGTGATGGAATGGGCCTACTACTACCAGACACCCGGCCTGAACATCGCACCGATGTCCGCCCAGGCCCTGGAATACAGCGTCAGCTACTCGTTCTTCCACTGGGGCATCAGCGCCTGGTCGATCTACGCCTTGGCATCGCTGGCCCTGGCCTACCACTTCCACGTACGCAAGAAGACCGGCCTGAACCTGGCCTCGATCATCGAAGCGGTGACCGGCTTCAAGGCCACCGGCCCCGTTGGCCGCGCAGTGGACCTGATCTTCCTGCTGACCATGATGGGCGCGCTGACCGTGTCGCTGGCATTGACCGCCTCGACCCTGACCCGCGGCCTGTCGGACCTGGCCGGCACCCCCAACACTTTCACCGTGCAACTGCTGGTGATCGGCGCGGTGGCGCTGCTGTTCTCGCTCAGCTCCTACATCGGTATCGATGGCGGCCTGCAGCGCCTGTCGAAGATGGTCTGCATCGGCGCCCTGGTGTTCGCCGGCGTGGTGCTGCTGGTCGGCCCGACCCAGTTCACCATCAACAACACGGCCAACGCCGTCGGCCTGATGTTCCAGCACTACGTGCACATGAGCCTGTTCACCGACCCGGCCGGCGACGGCGCCTTCACCCGCAACTGGACAGTGTTCTATTGGCTGTGGTGGGTATCCTATGCCCCAGGCGTTGCCATGTTCGTCGCCCGTGTATCGCGCGGCCGGCAGATCAAGGAAGTGGTGTTCGCCCTGCTGATGGGCGGCAGCTTCGGTTGCTGGTTCTTCTTCGGCGCGCTGGAAAGCTACAGCATGCACCAGTTCATCAACGGTCAGATCGACGTGCCGAAGATGCTCAGTGAACTGGGCGGCGAAGCAGCGGTAACCGACCTGCTGCTGGCGTTGCCGTGGGGCACGCTGTTCCTGGCGGCATACCTGTTCATCATGGCCGTGTTCTGTGCCTCGCACATGGACGCCGCCGCCTATGCCGTGGCCGCGACCAGCACCCGCAACCTTCGTGAAGGCGATGATCCAAGCCCGACCCTGCGCCTGTTCTGGTGTGTAGTGCTGACCCTGGTACCGCTGGCCATGCTGTTCGCCAAGGCCTCGCTGTCGACCATGAAGACCGCAGTGGTCCTGACCGCGATACCGTTCATGGTGATCCTGCTGGTGAAGATCTACGGATTCTTCAAATGGCTTGCCGCGGACTACGGCGACATGCCGGCCTACCGCATCGAGGAAGAAGCGGCACGCCTGGCCGGTGAGCAAGCGCCCGCGAAAGCACCGCGCAGCGCGGCGACGGTTCACTGATCGCCGGTGAGTATGTGGTGAGTGGGCGGGCCCTTCGCGGGCAAGCCCGCTCCTACGAAGATGCTCGACACGGGATCGAAAATTTTTTTGCCCTGATTGTTAACTGACAGATACGCGTTAACCAAAATAAAACCGAGAGACAGCCATGAACGATTTCAAACGCCTGCCCGCCGACTTCTGCACCAACCCTGAAGAGGCCTATACCCTCCCGGCCAACTTCTATACCAAGGCCTCGGTGTTCGAGCACGAAAAGGAAGCGATCTTTGCCCGCAGCTGGATCTGTGTCGGCCACGGTAGCGAGGTTGCCGAGAAGAATGCCTACATCACCCGCGAAGTGATCGGCGAAAGCATCATCGTCGTGCGCGGCCGCGACGATGTACTGCGCGCCTTCTATAACGTCTGCCCGCACCGCGGCCATCAGTTGCTCGAAGGCAGCGGCAAGGCCAAGAACGTCATCACCTGCCCCTACCACGCCTGGACCTTCAAGCTCGACGGCGAACTGGCCCATGCGCGCAACTGCGAGAACGTGGTCAACTTCGACAAGCAGAACTCCACCCTGGTGCAGCTGCGCGTTGAAGAGTACGCAGGCTTCATCTTCATCAACATGGACAACGATGCAGGCTCCGTCGAAGACCAGCTTCCAGGCCTGCAGCAGCGCATGCGCGCGGCCTGCCCGGTGATCGACGACCTGCACCTGGCTGCGCGCTTCGTCAGCGACACCCCGGCCAACTGGAAATCCATCGTCGACAACTACCTGGAGTGCTACCACTGCGCCCCGGCCCATCCTGGTTTCTCCGCGTCGGTCGACGTCGGCCAGTACAGCCATAGCCTGCACGGCAACTGGACCCTGCAGTACGGGGTGGCGACACCTTCGGAGCAGTCGTTCACGTTCGACGAATCGGTCAAGGATCCGTCCTTCGCCGGCTTCTGGGCCTGGCCGTGCACCATGTTCAACGTACCGCCAGGGGCCGACTTCATGACCGTGATCTACGAGTTCCCGGTCGATGCCGAAACCACCCTGCAACACTACGACATCTACTTCCTCAACAAGGACATCAGCGAAGAGCAGCAAAAACTCATCGACTGGTACCGCGAAGTGTTCCGCCCAGAAGACTTGCGCCTGGTGGAAAGCGTGCAGAAGGGCCTGAAGTCCCGCGGCTACCGTGGCCAGGGCCGGATCATGGTCGACCAGCAGCGCAGCGGGGTCAGCGAGCACGGTATTGCCCACTTCCACAACCTGATCGCCGTCGCCCACCTGGACGACTGATTTCCCTGAAGTTCGTCCCGCGCCAGGGCCTGGCGCGGGGCTTTGCTGTCGAGGTACGCCATGGCCAAGCAATACGAGATGTTCAAGGTAAAGGTCACCGGCGTGGAGCAAGCCACCCCGCTGATCAAGCGCTTCACCCTGGCCCGCGCCGACGGCGCCGCCCTGCCGGCCTTCACCGGTGGCAGCCACGTCATCGTGCAGATGCAAGGTGCCGACGGGCGCCAGTTCAGCAATGCCTACTCACTGATGAGCGATCCGCGCGAACTGTCCAGCTACCAGATCGGCGTGCGCCTCGAGGAGCAGTCCAAGGGCGGCTCGGCGTTCATGCATCACCAGGTGGAGGTGGGCAGCGAGCTGACCATCTCCAGCCCCAACAACCTGTTCGCCCTGGAGCCGGAGGCCGGTCGCCATGTGTTGATCGCCGGCGGCATCGGCATTACCCCGTTCCTGGCGCAGCTGCACGAACTCGAAGGCGGCGCGACGCCCTATGAATTGCACTACGCCTTCCGCGCCCCCGAGCACGGCGCCTTCCAGGCCGACCTGGAAAATGGCCCGCATGCGCACAGCACACGGTTCTACATCGACAGCCTCGAGCGCAAGCTTGACCTGGCCGCCCTCTGCGCCAACCTGCCCGATGATGCGCACCTTTATGTCTGCGGCCCCAAGCCGCTGATCGACGCAGTGATCGCCAGTGCCGCAGCGGCCGGGAT
Organism: Pseudomonas putida; assembly: GCF_001636055.1. Taxonomy (NCBI): domain Bacteria; kingdom Pseudomonadati; phylum Pseudomonadota; class Gammaproteobacteria; order Pseudomonadales; family Pseudomonadaceae; genus Pseudomonas; species Pseudomonas putida. The sequence goes on along the minus strand of NZ_CP011789.1, from coordinate 3,059,746 downwards.
CGCCGAGTCACGCGTGCACCGGGAGCAGTTCGCCGCTGCCGTCCCTGCCGCCGGCAGCGCTTTCACCGTGGTGCTGGCGCGCTCGGGCACCGAACTTGAAGTCGAGCAAGGCATGACCATCCTCCAGGCCATCGAGAAGTCCAAGGCGGCCAAGGTCGAGTGCCTGTGCCGCGAAGGTGTGTGCGGCACCTGCGAGACGGCCATTCTCGAAGGCGAAGCCGAACATTTCGACCAGTACCTGAGCGATGAGGAAAAAGCCTCGCAGCAGACCATGATGCTGTGCGTGTCGCGCGCGCGCAGCGCACGGCTGGTGCTGGACCTGTAAGGTACGCCACCCGGCAGCTCGGCACCGCGGCCTCGCCCGCGGTGCAGTACCATGTAGACGTCCTTCCAGCGTCGACATGCTCATGACCCATCCCGCCAGCTTCCCGGATACCCCCCACGTCTGCCACGACCTGCCGCGTCGGGTGCTGTTCCTCGCCTACCCGCAAATGGGCCTGCTTGACCTGACGGGCGCACAGACCGTGTTCTGGGCGGCGAGCAAGGCCCGCAACGAACGAGGGCTGCCAGGTTATGAAGTGCGTACGGCAAGTCTTGGCGGCGGGCTGATCACCACAGCCGAGGGCCTGGCGGTGGCCAGCGAATGCCTGCAAGTCCTGCTCGATCAGGCCCTGGATACGCTGGTGGTGCCCGGTGCTCCGCAGATGATCGGGCTGCTGCCTGACCAGGGCGAGTTGATCGAAGCTCTGCGACACGCCAGCCACAAGGCACGACGCACGGCATCGGTGTGCAGCGGCACCTTCCTGCTTGCCGCGGCCGGTTTACTGCAGGGGCGTCGTGCCGCCACCCACTGGGCGATGTGCGACGACCTGCAGCGGCTGTTCCCTGAGGTACAGGTCGATGCCGAGTCGATCTTCGTCAAACAGGAGCATTTGTGGACCTCGGCCGGCGTCAGCGCCGGCATCGACCTGGCACTGGCCTTGGTCGAGGCCGACTGTGGCCGGGAGGTCGCCATGCAGGTGGCACGGGAACTGGTGGTGTTCCTCAAGCGGCCCGGCGGCCAGACCCAGTTCAGCCAACTGCTCAAGGTCCAGGGTGAAGACAGCGCCGCCTTCGAAGCCTTGCACCTATGGATCAACGACAACCTGGGCGACCCGCGCCTGAGCGTGGAGCGCTTGGCGGACCAGGCGAACATGAGCCTGCGCAACTTCACCCGGGTGTACAAGCAAAAGACCGGTCGCACCCCGGCCAAGACCCTCGAGCTGTTTCGCGTGGAAGCCGCGCGCCGCCTGCTGGAGTCCTCCGCGCAGCGTATCGAGCAGATCGCCCGCCTGTGCGGCTTCGGTAACGAAGAACGCCTGCGCCTGGCTTTTCAGCGCCACCTGCAGGTCAGCCCACGCGACTATCGCGCCCGTTTCGCCCGTAGCGTGCCACTGGCCGAAATCCAGGGATCTTTGACCTAGGGCCACCCCGGCAGCGCACGTAGCATCGCCGTGACAGATCGAGCCTTGCGGCTACGCCTGTCGGGCCACGGCCGTGCGACGCCAGCAAGCCTCATCATCGACTTCGGCCAGTCAGGCGAACCGCACTGCGCCGCCAGCCGTTCGAGCGACCCTTCCTGCGTCATCGCATGCCATGCCCGTTTCCGACAACACCCATAATTTGCGGTATCCGGAATTTTCCAGGAGCACAACGATGAAACAGATCCTGATCCTCGGCGCAGGCTTTGCCGGCCTCTGGAGCGCCCTGGGCGCTGCGCGCCAGCTCGACCTGCACGGACGCGACGACGTCCAGATCACGGTGCTCGCACCACAGGCCGAGCTGCACATCCGCCCACGCTTCTACGAGCCTGACGTTCACCAGATGGCTGCACCGTTGCAGGCGCTGTTTGACGCAGTAAACGTGCGCTTCGTACAAGGTACGGCCCACCACATCGACGAAGCAGGCCAGCGCGTCGGCTATCGCAGCGCAGATGGCAGCGAGGCGACCCTGGCCTACGACCGGCTGATCATGGCGTGCGGCAGCATCCTCAATCGTCCGGCGCTTGCGGGTATCGAGCGGGTATTCGATGTCGACAAGATCGACAGCGCCACACGCCTGGAAGAGCATCTCAAGTCGTTGCCTGCCCAACCCGATACACCGGCGCGCAATACCGTGGTGGTTGCCGGCGGCGGCTTTACCGGTATAGAGACGGCCACTGAACTCCCCGCACGGCTGCGCAAGATCCTCGGCGACCCGGTCAAGCATCGTGTGGTGGTGGTCGATCGCGGTGCACGGATCGGTGCTGCGCTGGGCGACGGCATCAGCCCGGCGATCGTCCAGGCATCGCAAGCGTTGGGCGTGGAGTGGATCTGCGGCGCATCAGTAACCGCAGTGGACGCCGCCGGCGTCACGCTGGACAACGGGCAGCGCATCGATGCCAATACCGTGATCTGGACCGTCGGCTTCGTGGCCAACCCACTTACCGCACAGGTCAGCGGCGAGCACGACCGTCAGGGCCGTCTGCACGTGGACGGCACCCTCAAGGTCAAGGGCAATGCGGCGGTCTACGCGGCAGGTGACGTCGCCTATGCCGCCTGCGACGAGGTGGGCAATTTCGCGGTGATGTCGTGCCAGCACGCCATCCCGCTGGGTCGCTACGCCGGCAACAACGCCGCCGCCGAGTTGATCGGCGTGGCGCCGATGACCTACAGCCAGCCCAAGTACGTGACCTGCCTGGACCTCGGTGCGTGGGGCGCGGTGTACACCGAAGGCTGGGACCGCAAGGTCAGCCCGCCGGAAGACAAGCACGAGGCCAAGGCACTCAAGAGCCAGATCAACAGCATCTGGATCTACCCACCAGCGGCCGAACGCGCGGCCGCCCTAGCCGCAGCCGACCCCTTGATCACCGTGGCCTGATGCAGACCGCTGCGCGTCTGCAAGCCCCTGGCAGCCGCGCAGCGGTTATAACCCCTGCGCAATACTTCACTTCCCTTGACCACTTCTCCTGCCCTAGTCTTGACCCAACGCACCCTGATCGCATCAGGCGATCGCAATGGGATCGAAGACCATCAGGAGATTTCATCGGATGAGCAACAGCCCCTACGTCCCACCGAAGGTCTGGAAGAACGACGCCGCAGCCGGCGGCCAGTTCGCCAGCATCAACCGCCCGATCGCCGGCCCCACCCACGACAAGGACCTGCCCGTCGGCAAGCATCCCCTGCAACTCTATTCGCTGGCCACGCCCAACGGCGTCAAGGTTACGATCCTGCTCGAAGAGCTGCTGGCCCTGGGGCACAGCGGCGCTGAATACGACGCCTGGCTGATCCGCATTGGTGAGGGCGACCAGTTCTCCAGCGGCTTCGTCGAGGTCAATCCGAACTCCAAGATACCGGCCCTGCTCGACCGCAGCGTCGAGCCGCCGGTGCGGGTGTTCGAGTCCGGTTCGATCCTGCTGTACCTGGCGGAAAAGTTCGGTGCCTTCCTGCCGAAAGACCCAGCCGCTCGCGTCGAAAGCCTGAACTGGCTGTTCTGGCAGATGGGCTCGGCGCCTTACCTGGGCGGTGGTTTCGGCCACTTCTACGTGTATGCGCCGGAAAAGATCGAGTACGCCATCAACCGCTTCACCATGGAAGCCAAGCGTCAGCTCGACGTGCTTGAGCGACGCCTTGCGGTGAGCCGTTACCTGGGTGGCAACGAGTACAGCATCGCCGACATCGCCGTATGGCCGTGGTATGGGCAGCTGGTGCGTGGCAACCTGTACGGCGCGGCCGAATTCCTGGCGGTGGACGAATATCCGCACGTACAGCGCTGGGCCGAAGAAATCGCCCAGCGCCCGGCCGTGCAGCGCGGCACCCGGGTCAACCGCACCTGGGGTGACGAGCAAAGCCAGGTGCCGGAGCGGCACTCGGCGGCAGACCTGCGGTAACGGCTCTACCCGCGAAACCGGCCATCGTGATGGCCTTTTCGCGGGTAAACCCGCTCCCACAGGTACGCGTCAACGCACCAGGTGCAGGAAGTGCAGGTGCCGTTCGAAGTGATCGAGAATGTCGCCGATCACTTCGTCCTTCGACCAACCCATCACATCGTGGTCCTGCCCGCCCTCACGCAAGTGCACTTCGGCACGGAAGTACTTGCGCTCCTCCCCGGCGGCATCGCTCAGGACGAAGCTGGGCATGGCATAGGCGCGTGGGCGAATCTCGTAGACGAACACCTCATCGCTCGGCCCGACCTTGAGCGTCACTCGGCCAGCCTCGCCTTCCTCGACACTGCATTCATAACCCTGGCGACGCCACTCCTCGGCCACCGATTGGCAGGCCGGCAGCGCTACGTCAGCGATGAAGCGCTGCACATGTGAACGACGCGGGAACATCGCCAGGGTGCGCAGACGTCGCTGCCAGTTGCCCGCAGCACGCGAAGCGGTTGGCGAGATCGCCAGCGCCTGGTAGCGCAGGTCACGCTTGGTGGCGTCGAGCTTGAGCGCCTTGAGCAGCCCGCGCATGCTCAGCAGCAACGCCAGGGTAAACGGCAGCGCACTGGCGATGGTCGCGGTCTGCAGCGCCTTGAGGCCGTCGGCCAGCAGCAGTGCGATGGCGACGATACCCATGCTTGAGGCCCAGAAGATCCTCTGGCGGATCGGTGTGCCTTCCTTGCCGCCGGAGGCCAGCATGTCCACCACCATCGCGCCGGTATCGGCCGAGGTGACGAAGAACACCACCACCATGATCACCGCCAGGGTGCTGATGATGCTGGCGAAGGGGAAATGCTCGAGGAAGGCGAACAGCGCCAGCGACGTATCCTGCTCCACCGCCGCGGCCAGGTCGGTCAACCCCTCGTCAAGGATCATGTGGATCGCTGTGTTGCCGAACACCGTCATCCACAGCAGGGTGAACGCAGTCGGCACCAGCAGCACCCCGGTCACGAATTCACGGATGGTGCGCCCGCGCGAGATGCGCGCGATGAACAGCCCGACAAAAGGCGACCAGGCCAGCCACCAGCCCCAGTAGAACAGGGTCCAGCCGCCGATCCAGTCGGTGGGCTGATAGGCGTAGAGGTTGAGCGTGCGACTGACGATCTCGCTCAGGTAGCCACCCGTGTTCTGTACGAAGGTCTGCAGGATCAGCACGGTCGGCCCTAGCAGCATCACCATCAGCAACAGCAGCACCGCCAGGCCCAGATTTAGCTCGGACAACCGCCGAATGCCCTTGTCCAGCCCGGACATCACCGACAACGTGGCCAGGAACGTAGTACCGATGATCAGCGCGATCTGCACCGGAATGGATACCGGCACACCAAACAGGGCATTGAGCCCGGTGTTGATCTGCGACACGCCAAAGCCCAGCGAAGTGGCGACGCCGAACACCGTGCCGATGATCGCAAAGATGTCGACCGCGTGCCCCAGTGGCCCGTGGATGCGCTCGCCGATCAGCGGGTAGAGTGCCGAACGCAGGGTCAGCGGCAAGCCATGGCGATAGCTGAAATAGGCCAGGATCAACGCGACGATGGCGTAGATCGCCCAGGCATGGAGCCCCCAGTGGAAGAAGGTGATACGCATTGCCTCGCCCGCCGCCAGCACCGTGCCGCCCTCACCCAGCGGTGGCTTGAGGAAGTGCATCACAGGCTCCGCGACACCGAAGAACATCAGGCCGATGCCCATGCCTGCGGAGAACAGCATGGCGAACCAGGTGGCATTGTTGTAGTCGGGGGTGCTGTGGTCGGGGCCGAGCTTGATATCGCCGTAGCGACTGATGCCCAGAAACACCACAGTGCCGAGAATCAGCGCCACACCGAGAATGTAGAACCAGCTGACATTGACGATGATCCAGCCCTGGATATGTGCGAACAACGCCTGTGCATGGGCCTGGAACACGCTGGCGTACAGCACCAGAATCAGCAGCAGGACCGAGGAAATCCAGAAAACCGGTGGGTTGATGGTGGGCTTGCGAGGTTGCTCGGGCGGACTTGCCATGTACGGGTAATCTCCATCAGGGCGCTTCATGCGCACGGTTAGCTACGACAAACGGTAGACGCTGATGGTTTTGCTCGTCGTGACATATCGGATGTTTCTGAATTTTTCAAAGCGCTCCCCTCCTGAACACACGCCCTCCTGCCCGCACATGCCGTGCTGCAAACAGGTTTTTCCCTGGTGCAAACCTGCGCCCGCGCAGGGCTTCTTGTACACTCGCCTGCATAAAATCCACCTGTACATTTTGGTGACAGCATGATCGAGGTAACCGAGGTTTCCATTGCCGAGCTGCGCAACGCGCTCGAGTCCGGCCGCACGACGGCGGTCGAACTGATCAAGGCCTACCTGGCCCGTATCGACGCCTATGATGGAGCCGACACCGCCACCGCGCTGAACGCCGTCGTGGTGCGCAACCCCGAAGCGCTCAGGGAGGCCGAGGCCTCCGACGCCCGCCGCGCCGCCGGCACCACGCTTGGCCCGCTGGACGGCATCCCCTACACCGCCAAGGATAGCTACCTGGTCAAGGGCCTGACCGCCGCCTCCGGCAGCCCGGCGTTCGAGCATCTGGTCGCCCAGCGCGACGCGTTCACCGTCGAGCGCCTGCGCGCTGCAGGCGCGATCTGCCTGGGCAAGACCAACATGCCGCCCATGGCCAACGGCGGCATGCAGCGCGGCGTCTACGGCCGCGCCGAAAGCCCGTACAACGCGGCCTACCTCACCGCCCCCTTCGCCTCTGGCTCCTCCAACGGCGCCGGTACCGCCACGGCGGCCAGCTACAGCGCCTTCGGCCTGGCCGAGGAAACCTGGTCGAGCGGTCGCGGGCCGGCGTCGAACAACGGCCTGTGCGCCTACACCCCATCGCGTGGGGTGATCTCGGTGCGCGGCAACTGGCCGCTCACGCCAACCATGGATGTGGTCGTGCCTTACGCACGGACCATGGCCGATCTGCTGGAAATTCTCGACGTGGTGGTGGCCGACGACGCCGACACCCGTGGCGACCTTTGGCGCATGCAACCCTGGGTGCCAATCCCGGCAGCCTCGAGCGTGCGCCCCGCCAGTTACCTCGACCTGGCCGTCGGCGCCGGCGCGCTCAAAGGCAAGCGCTTTGCCGTACCGCGCATGTACATCAATGCCGACGCCGAGGCCGGCACTTCGGAAAAACCCGGCATTGGTGGCCCGACCGGCCAGCGCATCAACACCCGCGCCAGCGTCATCGACCTCTGGGAGCAGGCCCGCAAAGCGCTGGAGGCGGCAGGCGCCGAAGTGGTCGAAACCGACTTCCCGTTGGTCTCCAACTGCGAGGGTGATCGTCCGGGTGCGCCGACCGTGTACAACCGCGGTATCGTCAGCAAGGAATTCCTGCATGACGAGCTGTGGGAATTGTCCGGCTGGGCGTTCGACGATTTCCTGCGCGCCAACAACGACCCCAAGCTGAACCGCCTGGCTGACGTCGACGGGCCGAAGATCTTCCCGCACGATCCGGGCACCCTGCCCAACCGCGAAGACGACCTGGCGGCCGGCATGGACGAATACGTCAACATGGCCAAGCGTGGCCTCAAGTCCTGGGACCAGATCGCTACCGTCCCGGACGGCCTGCGCGGCCTGGAGCAAACGCGCAAGATGGACCTGGAAGACTGGATGGACGAGCACAAGCTGGACGCGGTGCTGTTCCCCACCGTCGCCGATGTCGGCCCGGCCGATGCCGATATCAACCCAGTCTCGGCAGACATCGCCTGGAGCAACGGGATCTGGGTCGCCAATGGCAACCTGGCAATCCGTCATCTGGGTGTGCCGACAGTGACCGTACCGATGGGCGTGATGGCCGACATCGGCATGCCAGTAGGCCTGACCTTCGCTGGCCGGGCCTATGACGACAATGCTTTGCTGCGCTTTGCTGCAGGTTTTGAAGCCACCGGCTCGCGGCGGGTGATTCCACCGCGCACCCCACCACTGAGCTGAAGTTCAAGCGCAATCCACACTCGCCAGATTCAACTATTTGTGTAAAATTCAACACAATTAAGAATCTGGCGATTTCCCATGCCCGCACTCCCCCTTCAGCAAGAACGCCATCTCACCCTCACCGTCCTCAAGGCTGCGCTCCAGGCCTTGGGCAGCGTTGCGCCGCGCAACCTGGAAATCCTCCTGCACGACCTCGACAATCCCGAGCACTCGGTGATCGCCATCGTCAACGGCCATCTTTCGGGCCGTCGAGTGGGCAGCCCGATCCTGGCCGCACCGGAACAGGACCAAGGCTTCAAGGCACTGATGCACGCCGGCCGTACTCAGGACGGCTGCGAGCCGGTGGTGCTGCCGGACTACCCCACAACCCTCAAGGGGCGCACGCTGCGCAGTGCCACGGCAATCTTTCGCGACAGCGGTGGCCACCCGTTCGCCAGCCTGTGCGTGAACACCGACATCACCGGCCTCGATGCCGCCATGACCTTTCTCCAGCACTTTCAGCCACTCGGTGCCCTCCCGGACACACACCCGCCCCGTGAGGCGGCCGACATGACGCTGCTGATGAGCGAAATCATCCAGGACTCGCTGCAGCGCTCAGGCCGAGGGCGGATGAACAAGCAAGCCAAGGTCGAGGCCGTACGAGTGATGCAGGAGCGCGGCCTGTTCATCGTCAAAGGTGGCGTGGAGAAGGCTGCCGACGCTCTGGGCGTGACCCGCTACACCATCTACAACTACCTGGAGCAGCTGCGCGGCGACGCCACGCCGGCTGCCCGCGAACGCTGAATGCGGAGCCCGCCATGACCTTGCATATCCAGACCCCTTTGATCGAATCCCGCCCGCTGTCAGTGGCCGCCGGCCGTACCCTGTGGCTCAAGCTCGAGGCCCTGCAGCCCTCTGGCTCGTTCAAGCTGCGCGGCGTAGGCCATGCCTGCGAAGTGCACCATGCGCGTGGCGCCCGGCACTTCGTGTCGTCTTCCGGAGGCAACGCCGGCCTCGCCGTGGCCTATGCTGGGCGCAGGCTCGGCGTGCCGGTAACCGTGGTGGTGCCGGAAACCACCAGCACGCGCGCCATCGAACTGCTGAAACTCGAAGACGCCCAGGTCGTGGTCAAAGGCAGCTCGTGGCAAGAAGCCAACCAGCATGCGCAAGGCTTGCTGGGCCCGGGTGATGCATTCATCCACCCGTTCGACGACCCGCTGCTGTGGACCGGACATGCCAGCATGATCGACGAAGTCGCCCAGGCCGGACTCAAACCCGATGCAGTGGTGTTGTCGGTAGGGGGCGGCGGACTGCTCAGCGGCGTGGTCGAGGGGCTCAAGCGCAATGGCTGGCACGACGTGCCTGTGCTGGCGGTGGAAACCGACGGTGCCGCATCACTGCACGCCGCCATCGCTGCGGGCCATCCGGTGGAACTGCCGGCCATCACTTCGGTGGCCACCTCGCTGGGCGCCAAGCGTGTGGCGGACCAGGCGCTGGCCTGCGCACAAAACCACCCACTGCACAGCGAGCGAGTAACCGACCATGCGGCGCTCCAGGCCTGCGAGCGCTTCCTGCACGATCACCGAATACTGGTAGAACCTGCCTGCGGCGCAGCGCTGGCCCTGGCCTACGCACCCGAGCGCCTGGCGCAGTACAGCAACGTGCTGATGATCGTCTGCGGTGGCGCGACTGCCACGCTGGAGCAGATTCGCGACTGGCTTGCAGCCTAGCGGCCAGTGCTCGCGAAACAAGGCCACTCCTGCAAAACCTGCAGGAGTGGCCGTTTCTTCAGGCGTGGTTGATATCCCGGTCCTTGGTCTCAGGCAGGAAGAAGATACCCAGCACCGCGGTCATCACCGCGATG